>DATLSB010000180.1:0-46388 GCA_035534415.1 Candidatus Dormiibacterota bacterium
AAGGATGAAGCCGAGCAGGGAGCCAAGGCAGCGCTTGGGGGAGAAGCGCTGCCGCGGCCGAAACCGAAAAGGACCATCGCATCCGGCAGTTGGAGAGAACGCTGGGGCGGAAGTCTCTGGAGATCGAAATCCTAAAAAACGTCGTGGGGGAGTGAGCTGCGGTGCAGTTCACTCCCTGGCACGAGAGATGGTGAGCGAGGGCTACACGGCCACTTTGGTAGCGGCAACTCTGGCCATCAGCCGATCGAGTCCGTACTACCGGAAGAAACCCCGAGGCAGCCGGGCCGATCGCACCTACGACGAACAGATCGTCGTGGCGTACGGGGAAAAACCCGCGTACGGATATCGCCGCGTGGCTTGGTGGCTGCGCAGAAAAGAAAACCTTCCGGTGAATCGCAAACGCGTCCTGCGGGTGATGCGCGAACGCGGGTTGCTGGTACGCTCGCGGCGTCTTCGTGCTTGCCATAGCCGTACATTTCGAATTTCGGTGCCAGACTCTCACCTTGAACGCGAATCTGGGGGCGGTCTACAGATCCATGTGACCCAGGTCACATCGCATCGCATCCGAGTGTGGTATTTAAGAACACGAGGCGATGTATAGGGACTACAATCAATCGCTGATCGGACTGTCCGCCTCGGTTGGGAATATGTTTCGACGTTCGCTGATTTTGGCTTTGGCACTGAGCGTAGTAGGCCTTGGGGTCGCCCCAGATGTTTTGTGCGGTCTGGTGTGCGCGCGATCCGGCCAAATGCCATGCTGTCAGAGTCTAGGATTTCTTGTCGGCTTACAGAATCGCGTAGGCGAGAGCAGCAACGATACGACAGCTGCGTGCCGAGTGGCGTGTACGTTCCTGAGGGCGCCACTACAGGTTTCGCAGCACGCTGATCCAGGCCCTCTTCTCCAGCAGGTTGTGGTCCGCACTGCTGTCGAGCGGGACGCCATTCTCGCCGCTCGCGCCCCAGACCCGCAACCTTCGATTCAAGGCACTTCTCCACCACCACTGCAATCGCTTCTCTGTACGTTTCTAATCTAGCTGTCCCCAATCGGCTCCGAGGCATGTGCGACTGTGTCTTCTCGCGTGTTGTTGGCCCAGGTGTGGGAAGTGGGTTTTCCGAGGCGCCATGCGGAACCCGAAAGGACAGCGAATGAAGCTCCGCCATACAGCGATCTTCGTAGGTCTTCTGTTAGTGTGCGCGGTACATCTTGCTCGCGCACAGGATTCTCACGCGCCGGCATCGCCCGCCAAGCTTTCGGACTTGCTCGCGCAGGCTGAGAGAAACAATCCGCAAATTCAAGCGGCCGGGCAGAATTGGCATTCCGCTCAGCAGGTCCCGTCGCAAGTCTCGACGCTGCCTGATCCTGAAGTAATGCTTCAGCAGGTAAACGTCGGCAGCCCGCGACCGTTCTCAGGTTATTCAAACACCGAGATGGCCGACATCGGCCTCGGCTTTTCGCAAGACATTCCTTTTCCTGGCAAACTGCGATTACGCGGTCAGATCGCGCAAAAAGAAGCCGACGTACAGCAGCAGGCGTACGAGTCCGTGCGCCGGGCAATTCTCGCCCAAGTGAAGACCGAGTATTTCGAGCTGGGCTATCTCGCAACGAAGCTTTCCATTTTTCATGGAGACGGCGAATTGCTCGCGGAGGTCGAGAAGGCCGCCGAATCGCGCTATCGCTCCGGCTTGGCAAGCCAGCAAGACGTTCTGCAAGCGCAACTCCAGCAAACGCGTCTGCTGCAAGAGATCACGACCACGCAGCTTCAATCCGACACGACCGAGGCGAAATTAAAGGAGCTTCTCAATCGCCCGCAATCCTCCGCCGATGTCGTCGTGAGCGAACTTACACAGACCCCGATTCCGTATGACTACTCGCAATTGCTCGACGCGGCTGCCAGAACTAACCCCGAAATATCCGAAACACAGAAAATGGTGGAGAAATCCGGGCTTGAAGTGAATCTGGCGCACAAGGATTTCGATCCCGATTTCAACATCACCTACATGTGGCTCCGCACTGACCCTTTTGAATACCGGGCGCATTACGCGCTCACTTTCGGCGTGCGCCTTCCGATCTATCGCGGACGCCGGCAACAAAAGGAGTTGGCCGAGGCCGAAGCGGATCGGGCACGAGCGCAAGACGAACTCGTAGCGGAAAAACAAGGAATTGCCGCCGCGCTTCGCGAGGACTACGCCACGCAGACGAGATTGTCCGACCTGTTGAAAATTTACCGGCAGGGGCTGCAGCCGCAAGCGCAGGCGGAGTTTCAAGCTGGTCTGGCGGCTTACGAGTCGGATCGTGAGGACTTTCAAGCGCTGCTAGCGTCGTTTTTAGATGTGTTGAAAGTCGATGAAGAGTACTGGCAGACGCTTTCGCAACACGAAACAGCGGTGGCGCAAATCGAAGAGATCACAGGATTGTCGCTGCACTAGATTGCAGCACACGAGGAAACGCGATGAAGAACTATCGAAAAGCGTTTTACATAGCACTGACAGCAAACCTACTGCTTGCCGGATTGGTCGTCGGCGTCTGGAGCTATGAACGTACCCCGCGCACAACGCGCGCTCCAGAGTCCCCAGCGGAAGCTCCGCCTGCGTCAACCAAGGATGGTCGCGCGATGACGGCGGCTCCGATGGAAACTCCACTGGCGCCTCTGCAGCTCTCTCCAGAGCGGCTCCAGACCATCGGCGTAGAGTTTGGTGCGGTCGCGAGAAGGCCCGTGTCGGATGAGATCCGAACCACCGGAAATGTGGCGGTCGATGAAACGCAACTGTCGTATGTGCAGACGCGATTCGCCGGGTACATCGAAAAAGTTTTTGCCGACGCCACCTATCAATACGTCCGCAGAGGACAACCGCTGTTCACGATTTATAGCCCCGAGCTTGCGGCCGCGGAACGGGAGTACCTGATCGCGAAAAAAGACGCGCAGAACCTGTCGAAGAGCACCGTCCCAGGAGTTGCGAGCGGGATTGAGTCGCTGGTTTCGGCGTCGGCGGACCGCTTGGGGCAGTGGAACCTCCCTCCGCGCGAAGTCGCCCGTCTGGAGTCCACGGGCCAAGTCCAGCAGAGCCTCGAAATCGATTCGCCTGTCGCGGGTTTTATCACCGAACGCAACGCTCTGCCGAATTTAACAGTGCAGCCGGACACGCGGCTCTATACCATCGCAAATCTTTCAACCGTATGGGTATTTGCGCAAGTATTTCAAGACCAACTCGGCCAGGTACACGCCGGAGAGAAAGCTTCGCTCACGGTGGATTCCTATCCAGGCAGGGCTTTTCATGGACAAGTCGATTTCGTTTACCCCGATGTCGATATGACCACGCGCACGGCGCGAGTGCGTTTGGTCTTCCCGAATCCCAAACTCACTCTGACGCCCGGAATGTTCGTAAACGTCGATTTGAACGTTCCGTTGGGCGAACAGTTGACCATTCCGGCGACCGGTGTGTTGCAGACGGGCACGCGGGAGATCGTCTTCGTAGATCGCGGCGATGGGTATCTTCAGCCGCGCGACGTGCAGCTCGGCGAGCAAGCTGGCAACGAGTACGTAGTGCTAGAGGGATTAAAAGCCGGCGAACGAATCGTTACGTCAGCGAATTTCCTGATCGATTCTGAAAGTCAGCTTCAGGCAGCGCTTGGGTCGTTTACTCCGCCCCCTCCTGGCGCGGGTGCAGCTGCGGCGATGAATGCCTCCCAAGGACATGTCGAGTTTACCTCCGATCCGAATCCTCCGCATAAGGGTAGCAATATGTTCCGGGTAAAGCTGACGGACGGAAAAGGTGCGGCCATTCCCGGCGCTCAGATGACAGTCACGTTTTTCATGCCCGCGATGCCGGCGATGGGCATGGCGGCGATGCGCACGGTCGTCAAGATGAGCGACAAAGGCAACGGCGTATACGAAGGTTCGGGGCAGCTTGGAAGCGGCGGGACCTGGCAAGTGACCATCACCGCCCGGAAAAATGGGCAGGTCATCGTGAGCAAACAGCTCAGCGTGAACGCCACAGGAGGAATGTAACGTGATCTCGCGATGGATGGACTGGTGCGCGCGCAATCGCTTCCTGGTATTTGCCGCCACGCTCATGCTCGTCGTAGCGGGAATCTGGGCCATGCGGAATATCCCGCTTGACGCACTACCGGACATTTCGGACGTGCAGGTAATCATTCACACGCAATGGGCTGGCCAGCCGCCAAATCTGATCGAAGACCAGGTGACGTATCCCATCGTCACCACATTGCTCGCTGCTCCCGACGTGAAGGACGTTCGTGCGCAAACGATGTTTGGCGACTCATACGTTTACGTGATCTTCAAAGACGGTACCGATCTGTATTGGGCGCGCTCGCGAGTGCTCGAATATCTGCAACAAATGCAGGGCGAGCTGCCCGGGGGCGTCCATCCGGTCATCGGCCCTGATGCCACAGGCGCCGGCTGGGTGTACGAGTACGTGCTGGTGGACCACACGCATCGGTATAGTCTGGCGGACCTGCGGACGTTGCAAGACTGGTATCTGCGATACCAATTGGAATCGGTTCCCGGAGTAGCTGAGGTCGCTACTATCGGCGGCTTCGTTCGTGAATACCAAGTCAATCTCGATCCCGATAAGCTCCGCGCCTATAACATCCCATTAAAAACGGTAATCGACCGTGTGCGCGAGAGCACCAATGAAGTGGGAGGCCGACTGCTTGAATTCGGCGGCGCCGAATACATGGTGCGGGGCCTCGGTTATCTAAAGTCGCTCGACGACTTGGAAAACGTGCCGGTGGCAACCAAGAATGGCACGCCGGTTTCGATCCGTGACCTGGGGACGGTGGCGTTCGGTCCCGACATTCGGCGCGGGGCGGCAGATTGGAATGGCGAGGGAGAGACGGTCGGCGGGATCATCGTCATGCGGTACGGATTGAACGCGCTCAATGTGATTAATGGCGTCAAACAAAAGCTCGCCGAAATTGCGCCTTCGCTACCCGCTGGCGTCCAGATTCGAGCGGGTTACGACCGGGCTGGTCTGATTGAGGATTCGATTCACACACTGCAGCGGGATTTGCTCGAAGAGGCGATTATCGTCAGCCTGGTGACTACCATGTTCCTCTTTCACTTCCGCTCGGCCCTGATTCCAATTCTTACAATTCCCATCGCCATCCTGGCTTCGTTTATTCCCATGTATTACCTCCACGTGTCCAGCAACATTATGTCTCTCGGAGGCCTGGCACTGGCTATAGGCGTTCTCGTCGACGCGAGTATCGTGATGGTGGAAAACGGGTATCGCCATCTCTCGGAGAGGCAGGAAGGCGCGGCGGTAGATGACCCGCCGCCACCTGCGGCGTCGAGAGCTCCGAATGACGCCCCGGTGAGCGACGGAGCCGTTACGACGGCCACCGCCCCCTTCCATGCTTCGGAAACGGCGACGCTAACGGAACGCGACCGGCGGCGGATTTTACTGGACGCGGCGAAGCAAGTGGGACCGGCGCTTTTCGTTTCGTTGATCATCATCGTCGTGTCATTCCTGCCGGTGTTTCTTCTGGAAGCGCAAGAAGGACGCATGTTTCGTCCGCTGGCCTGGACGAAGACGCTAGCCATCGGATTCTCGTCAATCTTGGCGGTGACGCTTGTTCCGGTGCTGATGCCGATCTTTATTCGCGGCAAATTACGCCCGGAGTGGAAAAATCCATTCTCGCGGGTCACACAAGCTATTTACTTGCCGATCTTACGGCTGGCGCTGCGGTTCCGAAAAATAAGCATCATCTTGGCGTTTCTCGTATTGTTGTTCACGGTGCCGCTTGCACGCAGCATCGGCAGCCAGTTCATGCCGCCGTTGTTCGAAGGATCGGCACTTTATATGCCGACCGCGTTGCCGGGGATTTCGATCACGCAAGCGACAGCTCTGATGCAAGAGCAAGATCGAATCATCCGCAGGTTCCCGGAAGTTGCGAGCGTCTTTGGAACGGTTGGACGCTCCGACAGCGCAACCGACAACGCGCCGCTTTCGATGTACGACACAACAATCATGCTCAAATCGAGATCTCAATGGCCGGCTGGAACGACTTACGAAAAGCTGATTGAGCAAATGGATTCCAGATTGAACTTTCCGGGCCTCTCCAATACTTGGACCATGCCGGTCGAAAACCGTCTGGATATGGAATTAACGGGGATTAAAACACCGGTCGGAATGAAAATTCAGGGACCGAGCCTCGATGGGATCGAGCAAGTTGGCACACAGATCAACCAAATCCTGTCGTCTCTTTCTGAAGTTCGTTCTGTTTTCGCTGAGCGCGTTGCGCAAGGCTTTTACGTAAACGTCGAGACGAAACGCGCGGTGGCAGCTCGATACGGGCTCACCGTGGCTGACGTTCAGCGCGCCGTTGAGTCGGGCATTGGTGGTGAGGATATCGCCGAGAACATCGAAGGACGCGAACGGTTTCCCATCAATGTCCGCTACAGCCGCGATTTCCGCAATAATCTTGACGCTTTGCGCCAAGTCGTGATCGCGACGCCCACCGGCGCACAGATTCCCCTCAGTGAGGTCGCGAAGGTTTACTTCTCTCGTGGCCCCGCCATGATTCGCGATGAAGAAGGCCAACTCACGGGCTATGTTTTCCTCGATTTGAATACCGCGAATTACGGCGGCTTCGTCCAGCAAGCCGACCAGTTGTTGAAGTCGAGATTGAGATTGCCGCCCGGTTACACGTACACCTGGTCAGGGGAATACGAGTTCGAGTTGCGAGCGAAAAAGCGGCTTGAGCTGATTCTGCCGGTCGTGTTCTTTATTATTTTCTTACTGCTCTATATGGTTTTCGACTCCGCTGCGGAGGCTGCGATACTGTTTTTCCCGGTCTTTTTTGCTCTGACCGGAGGATTGATTCTCCAGCGTTTGCTCGGATATGAATTCAGCGTCGCTGTAGCAGTCGGGTACATCGCGCTATTTGGCATCGCCGTCGAAACGGCAGTGGTCATGGTCGTGTACTTGCATGAAGCTCTGGACAAGCGGCTCGCCACCGAACTGCCACTCGTTCATGAAGACATCGAAGAAGCAACAATCGAAGGCGCTGTCCGCCGATTGCGACCGAAGCTGATGACCGTTTTCGCCGTGATCGCCAGTCTCGCTCCGATTTTATGGGAAACAGGCGTGGGCTCTGACGTGATGAAACCAATCGCCGCGCCTATTGTCGGGGGCATGGTTTCTTCCACCATTGCCGTGATGATTCTTGTACCGATTCTATTTGCAATGCTTAAAGAACGCGCTCTCCGTCACGGGACGCTGCGTAATTCCCCGGTGAGCAACACTCATTAGGCTTGCCACCGAGAAACGGCTGTGTTCGTTCGGTCCGGCTTCGGTCCATTTCAAGGGCGAGATAGGTGACGCATTTGCTCGTATGTGACCGGCACGAGCACTCGCGTCTCCGGGTCGAAGTATCCCAAATCATAATCCATAATGCTGACCTGCGAGATGTCGTCGTGCACTTCTTTGATGCCGACCGCCTGACCGGCGAAGACCTCGCACTGGAACGGCGGTCGGTGAGTATGGCGGCGTGGCCGCCGACGTTTGTGGGTCAGACTCGTGCGGGATTGGTCCGCGTTTTGGGTGTGGCCCGGTCCTACACTTGCAGAACGTCGCCATCGCGGGCAACGAGCATGTATAGAACAGGGTTGACGAAAAAGCCCAGCAGTAGCGGTGAAATCAGCCCGCCCACGATGACGATGGCAAAGGGTTTCTGCGTGTCGGAACCGATGCCGGTGGAAAGAGCGGCAGGGAGCAGGCCGAGACATGCGACCAGCGCCGTCATCATGATTGGGCGCAGGCGCAGCAGCGCGGCTTCGTGCGTCGCGGTGCGAATATCCTTGCCTGCGGCGCGAAGTTTATTGATGAACGAGACGAGAATGACCGCCATTTCGGTGGAGACGCCCAGCAGGGCCAGCAGGCCGAGAACGGACGAGACGCTGAACGGTGTACCGGTTACCTTCAAGGCGATGAGCGCACCGACCGGCTCCGTCATTACCACGCCGATGGCGATGGCCACCGGGAATTTGAAGTTACCGTAGAGCGCAAAAAGAATCATAAAGATCAATACCAAGGTGAGCGGGCCAATTATGTCCAACTGCTTCTTGGCCGCCACGAATTCGGAATATTCCCCGCCCCATGCGACTCGGTAGCCGGGAGGCAGCGAGCGCACGACGTCAGCGATGGCGCGTTGCCCGTCAGCCACGGCGCCCGCCAGGTCGCGTCCCTCAATACTGTACTGCACGCCGATGTAGCGGGAATTATTTTCGCGATAGATGAATGAAGCACCGCTGGCCTCGTGAATATCGGCCAGTTCGCGGAGAGGAATCTGCTGGCCGGAGGGAGAGCCCACGAGCAAATCACCGATAGCCTGTTCGTTCTTGCGGTATTGCGGCTCCATGCGCACCACCAGGTCGAAAAGCTTCTCACCCTGGATAACCTGCGTGGCTGCCTGGCCGCCGACAGCAGCCTGCACGATGGCTTCGACATCGGCTACGTTAATGCCGTAGCGGGCGATCTTGTCGCGGTCGACATTGATGAGCAGGCTAGGCTGGCCGAGTTCGCGGACCACGGTCAAGTCGGAGAATCCGGGAACCCGCTCCAGGCGCTGTTTGATCTCGATGGCTTTCGATTGCAGGATGTTGAGATTCGGGCCATAGACTTTTACTGCTAAGGCGCTTTTCAAGCCAGTCAGCGCTTCGTCCACCGCGTCTTCGGCGGGCTGAGTGTAATTAAAAATGATGCCCGGGAAGACGTGCAACCGCTTTTGAATATCGGCGATCAGGGCGCCCTTGGTGTGAAACGGGCTTTTCCGCCATATTGGATCGTCGTATGGGCGAAGTCCCACGTAAAACTCGCAGTTAAAAAAGCCGGTGGCATCGGTGCCATCGTCGGGTCGTCCGAGTTCGGAGCCGACATCGGTGACTTGGGGATACTTCATCAGGATGGCGCGAATCTGCGGGGCGATTCCGGAGGCTTCGTTGAATGAGATGGTGTATGGCATTGTGGCGCGCACCCAAAGTGCGCCTTCATCGAGGTGAGGCATGAATTCGCCGCCGATGAAGGGAATGAGCGCCATGGTGGCGCCGAAAATGGCTGTAGCAACAAGCAGCGTGGTTTTCGGACGATCGAGGCACCAAGTAAGTTCGCCGGCGTAGGCTTTCTTGACCCACTCGAACGTCTTGTTGACGCGTTCGTGAACGCCCTTCTTAAACAAATACGAGCACATCACCGGAACAAAAGTGAGCGTCAGAATCAGCGCGCCCACGAGCGCGATGCACATGGTGTCGGCCATCGGGTGGAAGAGCTTACCGGAGGGGCCGCTGAGAGCATAGATGGGAATATATCCGGCGATAATTACCGCGATGGAATAGAAGATGGGGCGGTCGACGTCGCGAGCTGCGGCGAGAAGCACTTCGTGCAGGCTGTAGTCCTGCCCTTCACGCAATCCCAACTCTCGGTAAATATTTTCCACCATTACGAGCGTACCGTCGATGATGATGCCGAAATCGATGGCGCCGATTGAGAGCAGGTTGGCGGGAATGCCTTGCGCGTGCAGGAAGATGAAAGAGAAGAGCAGAGCGAGCGGAATCGTAAGCGCCACGATGACAGCGGCGCGGAAGCTGACGAGGAAGAAGATCAGCACGATCACGACCAGGATCATGCCGCGCAGCAGGTTGCCTTCCACCGTATTGGTGGTCAGGCGGACCAGATCGCTGCGGTCATAGAACGGCCGAACGCGGATATCTTTCGGCAGGATTTCGTCGTTCAACTGCCTGGTTTTAGCCTCGACGCCCTTCAGAACGTTCTGCGTCATCTCGCCGCGCCGCATCATGATAACGCCTTCAACGGCGTCGTTGGTTTTGTTGAAGCCGAATTCGCCCAGACGCGGCGCGTGGCCGATCACGACTTGACCGATATCGCGGATGTGCACGGGCACGCCGTTCTGCGTGCCGACGATAATGTTGCCAATGTCTTGGACGTTGCGGATTAATCCGATCCCGCGCACGTAATAAAACTGGCCTCCTTGGGAATAGAAGCCGCCTCCAGTGTTCGCATTATTCGCGGAAAGCTGCTGGATCACCTGCGGCACCGTGACGTGGTAGCTGTACAGCTTCGCGGGGTCAAGCAGCACCTGATACTGCATCACGGTGCCACCAAAGCCGGAGTCGTCGGCTACGCCGCGCACTTGCTTGTACTCGCGCTCCAGAACCCAGTCCTCCCAGGTTTTAAGTTCTTGCGGGCTGCGGTCGGGGCTTTCGATCACGTAGCGATAGACAAGACCGGATGGGCTGGCCAGAGGCGCCAGCGTGGGCGTCACGCCCGCGGGATATTGCACTTCGCTGAGGCGCTGAAAGACGACTTCACGGGCCCAGTAAGAATCGGTACCTTCGTCAAAGGTCAAAATTATGTCGGACAAACCGTAGAGCGAAGTGGAACGCTGCACCTGCATCTTCGGCACGCCATTCATCTCAATTTCGGTTGGCAGCGTGACCAAGCGCTCGACTTCTTCGGCCGCGTGCCCCGGCCACTGGGTGATGATTTCGACCATGGGTGGCGACAGGTCGGGGTAGGCATCGACCGGCATGTTCTTGAATGAAACCGCGCCGCCAATGGCCATGGCAGCCGTTACGATCAGGATTAGGAACCGCTGCCGCAATGCGGCTTGTACGATGCGATGAATCAAATCATGCTCCCAGCCCGCTACTGCAGCGTATTCGCGAATTGAAGGAACAAGCTTCCATTTGCAACAACCTTTTCTCCTGGAGCAATTCCGCTAAGGATTTCGGTTTTGCCCGCTTCGTTTTGTCCGATACGCACTTGCCTGCGGCCGAATGTGCCCGGCGCAGTTTCGATATAGACGAAAGGCTCGTTTTCGTCATTGCGTAAAATTGCCGCGTCGGGAACGGCGATCGCCTTGGGAATCACTCCCGCCATAACGGAGACCGTCACGTACATGTCTTTTTTCAGTTTGTCGCCTGGATTGTCGACCACGATGCGGGCTTGCAGGGTGCGCGTGTTGGGATCGAGGGCCGGCGATATGTACGAAATGCGTCCGTGGAACGTGGTGGGATATGCGTCGGTTGCGACAGAAACGGTGTTGCCCCTTCGGATATAAGCGAGGTCGGATTGATAAACGTTCGCGAGCACCCATACCGTCTGGGTATTCGAGATGGTGAATGCCTGAGTCGACCCAGCTTGGAGAACCTGTCCAGGCGATACGAGGCGCTCGACAACTTCTCCGGCGATGGGGGCCAGGAGCGGAATCTCTGAAAATGCGGACGGCCGCTTTGCAACGCCTTCGGGATCCTTGATACCCAGCGTTTTCATCGCCTGCGTGGCGGCACTCGTATCGGCTTGCGCCTGGACCTGGTCGGATTCGGCCTGGAGCAAGTCGCGTTGGGCAATCGCATG
This sequence comes from Candidatus Dormiibacterota bacterium, assembly GCA_035534415.1. Classification (GTDB taxonomy): domain Bacteria; phylum Acidobacteriota; class Terriglobia; order Acidiferrales; family UBA7541; genus Palsa-295. The sequence continues at coordinate 11,398 of DATLSB010000180.1, forward strand.
ATGCGCGTAGAGATCTTGCGCGCGTTTGTAGTTTTCCGTGGCTACCCGAAGGGTATCGCTCGCCTTCAAATAGGTGGCCAGCAACTGCGAGTAATCGGGGCTGCTCACTTCGAGAAGCGGCTGGCCCGCCCGCACGTATTGGCCTGGCACCGCAAAAACGCGGCTTACTGGCCCGCCGACCTGCGTAATCACTGGCGTGGTCTCAAACGCATTGAAAGCTACCGTCCCGGTCAGGCGCAAGGTACGCGTCAGCTTCCCCGGCTGCACAGTGACGATTTGCACGTGGGACATCTGGTCTGCCGGAATCGTAAAGAGCTGAGGCGTTTCTGATTGAGTACCCTTCGCGGAGAATGAAGTCATTCCAGTGCCGACCCCGGAACTGCACCCCGCCAGCGCGGCCATGAAGGCGACAGCGATCGCACCGAAAGAGCATGAAAGCGTGCTTGTACGAAAAACGTTCATGGCAAACTCCTGGTTCCAACAGCTTCCTGAAGCTGCTCGAAAGCAAGCAGATACGAGGCTAACGCCTGCCGGTACTCCAGCTCGGTGGCACGATAGCTACGTTCCGCGTCGAGGAAATCAAGCAAGCTCGCCGCGCCACGATGGTACGAATACTCGCTGATGTCGCGGTCTTCCTTGGCTTCGTGCAGATATCCGGAGTTGAATAGCTTTAAAATTTGGTCATCTGACTGAAGTCCATCGTAGGCGTCCCGAACATCCGTGAGCGCTTGGTTCTCGGTGGCTTCTTCCTGCTGCTGTGCCTGCGTGATGGCATAGTGCGCTCTGGCGATTTCACCTTGATTGCGGTCGAACAGCGGGATTTGAACGCTGCCGAAAAGAGACGCTGTGTTCGCCGCGCTAACGTGCGTGTAATTGATCTGCGCCGTGACGTCCCGCTTTCCCTCCGCTCTTTGCAGTTGGTATGCGCTGTTCGCTGCAGTGACTCCCTGTTGAGCTGCGCGCAAGTCTGGGCGAAGCTTCAGCGCTCTGGCTTCCAAATCATCGAGATTCATAGTGAGCGGCTCATAATTGAACTTGCTGACGATGTCATAGCTGGCGGGCACGGACTCGTAGCCCAGCAACTGCCGCAAATCGGAAAGCCCTTGCGCCTTCGCTACCTGCGCCTGCGAAACGTCGGTCTGGAATTGCAGGAGCTGGAGCTTGATTTTCAGGTAGTCGTCCTCGCTTATGTCCCCGGCCTTGTAGCGGGATTGGCTTACGTCCACGGTGTTCCGAAAACTGGCGAGATCTTGCTGCGCAAGCTGGAGCGTGGATTCGGCGAGCTCCACGTTGATGAACTGCCCGGCGGTTTCGTACGTCAGCGTGCGTTCGTTATCGGCTACTAGAGAACGCGTGACTGCGGTCACATCCCGTGCGGCCTGCAAGCGATGCTGGCGTTTCTTACCCCGCTCGAACAGATAACTGACGCCCAAATCGAACTCGGCGGAGTTGTCGAGGAAGTTCGAATTCAAGTCGCTTGGCTGGAAGAATGGAATAAACAAGGCGTCACCAAGCAAGACCGGGTTCGGCCTCAAGTTGGCGGTTATTTCCTCGGATTCACTCTGCTGAATCGTCGTGCGTGCTGCCTGCAGCGCGTGGTTGTGCTGCAGCGCGAGCTGAATGGCTTGATCCAGCGTAATTTTCACGGGGCCTTGTGTTTGCGCGGCTGTAGGCGGCGGTAGAGCTAAGACCGCTACTGACATGGACGCCGCCAGACACGCACATACGACACGTTGTACGGACATGAGCTTTTGCACCTTCATTCGGCAAACAAGTGTAGGTCGGCACCATCGCATGGCGATGGCCAAGGAACTGCTTGCGGATTTAAACGGCGGGAGGCGCCCGGGCAGGCACGCGCAGAATTACTGCGCTCTTCACGAGCGCAGGCTCGCGCGCCTCAGGTTGTTTACCTACGAGGGCAATTTTTGGCAATTCGGGGTCGAAGGAAAGCGCGTTATCGATGGGCTGGTGATTCAGGTGGCAAAGTGGACAGTTCGCTTCCGCGATGTGCTTGTGGGTGTGCCAGATGGCTCCCGCCGTCGTGGCGAAAAACAAGGCGAGGATCGCAATCGCGACCACAGCCCACCGGGTTGACGTTCGTTTTGGCAACTTCGGTTCAGTTGAGCCGAACAGGCAGAATTTACACTAGATGCGCCAAAAGCGAAACGAGTTATCTTGTATGTTGTCGCGAAGTGGCAAGCCCAATGAGCAGGAAATGGGTTCCGCGGTTCGAGTGCTAAAACGTGAAATAACCCCGGACCTACCATGAAGGGCCGAATACGCGGCGATGATGCTGCTTGCGTTCAGCGAGGGCTGAGCCGAAATCCATGGATAACCGGCGTCGTTGCCGTTCTGAACGACAGCCGAGCTATGACGACATAACCACACCACCAATGCGGTCAGTAATTGACGATTCGCGATGGCCGCGTGCCAGCTGTCCCAGCTTACGCAATTCCATCAATTCCGCGAGACCGCGTCACGGCGCTCGTCTACCAATTCATGACCAGACGGAAATCGACGTTCGATGCTATTGCTCGTATTTCTCGACGATATCTGGCGGCCGCACTTTCGCGTCCGCGGGATTTTTCCCCGCATGTCGCAGCGCTTGGCGTTGGCGTAAGAAATCCCAGCATTGATCCAGCTGGACTTGAATCTCGTGCAGCCGCCGGTCGTCTTCCTCGCTGAGCGAATCTTGTTGATAAAGTCGGTGCTCTTCGGATGCGAGCGCTTGAATGTGATCGAGAACGGAAGCGTCAGGATTATCCATGTTCCAATTCCTTTCGGAAGCGTGCGTACGTACCATCGCAACAGCGCGAGGGTTCAGAGGCGTTCCGCGAAGAACCCTACGCGCATGCTGCAAGGTGTAGATTACACCGAGGGGTCTCGCGGTCCCGCATTAGCGAGGCCTTTCGGATTCCGTCTGCATTGCCCAAAGTGGGACGAAGGCTTACGCCGCTTTCTGGTCGAACTTTATAAGCACCTTGGTGTAACCCTGTGTGCGCTGGCGGAATTTTTCGTACGCCTCTGGCGCTTCTTCGATTCGAATGCGGTGGCTGACAATCTTGCTCGGCTTGGCGCGTCCGGAAATAATCATATCGCGCAGATATTCGTTATACCGTTTCACCGGTGTTTGGCCGGACCCGATGGTCACTGACTTGTCGAACAGGTCAGCAATGGGCAGCGGGTAGACTCCCTTCTTTTCCTGTTCGGTTCGCCCACCGGGATCGGGAGCGATGTATACACCCACGATGCTGATGCTTCCGCATGGATTTACCAGACGCGCGGCATTTTCCAGCGGCTGCGTGGCCTTCTCTTTCGATGGATCTTCGTCCGGATGCGCCTGGTAGCCCACGGCATCTACAACGCAATCGACGCCCTTCAGCTTGTCTTCGCCGGGGCGCAAGCTTCCCTGAATGTTTTTATCTTTCTTTCTCAACTCGAAAATTTGATCCACTGGATCACCCTTCGTGAAATCGACCGGAGTTGCGCCCAATTCTTTGGCTTTCGCGAGGCGCTCGGGAACGCGGTCAATCACGTAGACGTTGGCAGTTCCTTTCAGGACCGAGCTGTATGCTGCCAGCAGACCCACGGGGCCACCGCCCAGCACGGCAACGCTTTTCCCTGGCGTGACGCCAGCCATCTCCGCGCCGTGATATCCGGTGGGAAAAACGTCGGAGAGCAACAGAAAATCTTCTTCCCATTGATCCCCGGGTGTGCCCGGCAGTTTCAGGCAATTAAAATCGGCATAACGAACAAGCACGAATTCCGCCTGTCCTCCGCCGAATGGCCCCATTCTCGCGTAGCCGTACGCGGCGTGTGGCTGCTCCGGATTCATTGTCAGGCAGCTATTGGTGTAGCCGCGAATGCAGTTGTAGCAATAACCGCAGGCGATGTTGAAGGGCAGCACTACCCGGTCGCCCTTTTTAATGCTCTTAACGGCGTCTCCCGTCTGTTCGATTACACCCATGATTTCGTGACCTACGACGGTTCCTTTTTTCAACGGCGTGCGCCCGTCATACATGTGCAGATCACTTCCGCAAATACCACTGGTAGTGACCCGCAGCAGCGCATCGGTGGGAGCTTGTAATTTAGGCTTATCACTCTCGGCCACTTCCATTTTGCCGATTCCTTCGTAGCGAATCGCTTTCATTATTCGACCCTCCTGGTGGGAAAAATAGCCTTGTGTCTCTGGCTAGGGCGTTCTGCGGCGCGTGCTGGGCTTTAGTACGGAGGACGTGAGATACGCGAAACGCGCTACCGCAACAACTTGCCCAGTTTTGCAGAGTGCGAGGCCGCAAAACTATCCGGCCATCACCGTAATTTCCGGCTTGGCCGCGCTCCGTCTACGCTGATGAGTGCTTAGGATCGATTACACGCGCCCAATTGGCTGGGCGCTGCCGCGATTTCACCCAGCGTCCCACCCTGCAAGAATCGTTTTGGGCTCGATTTCACTTCTGGACTGCTATCGTGCGTGCGCCGGAGTTAGACTCGGTTTGCATGGCCAGTTTTCGTGGGAGTCGCACGGAATGTTCTGGCCGGGATGCGGAGCGAGCCGAAGGAAGTTGCCGTCCTGGCGTCTTGGCGTTGCTCCCAGCGTTTCACGTAATTTTAAACAGCCTCGCAACCATTGCGTTTTTCCCAACCACCACTTTTTCCAACTACCACGCACCACCCGAAGCCCTACGATTTTCAGTACACCTGCCGGAGGAAGACATGGCAACAAACCTTTTGCAGATCGAAACCGAGTCGGAGATTAAACAGCGCCTGGAAGCGGAGCGCGCCAGCCTGCGCAAGATTGCAGGTCTCGACCGACCGGAGCATTTTCATCGTCCGGTAGAGCGCGCCTTCACGGCGGAGGAGCGCGGCCGGGTGACCATTCTATTTGGCGGTTTCACATGGAAACATGAAGACCTGATTCGCGCAGTCTTTCAGGGTTGCGGGTATCGGTGCGAAAAGCTGCCCGTCCCGGACGTGCCCGCGTTTCAGAAGGGCAAGGAGTACGGTAACAATGGTCAGTGTAATCCCACCTACTTCACGGTAGGAAAGCTGGTGCAATACTTGCAGTTCCTCGAAAAAGAGGGCGTGCCGCGGCAGCACATTCTAGACAACTACGTTTTCTTCACCGCCGGCTCGTGCGGGCCGTGCCGCTTCGGAATGTACGAGGCCGAATACCGGTTCGCGCTGAAGAATGCCGGATTCGACGGTTTTCGCGTACTGCTATTTAAGGATAGCGATGGAATCAAGGCCGCCTCCGGCGAGCCAGGATTGAAGTTCACTGTCGATTTCGGCTTCGGCATGCTCAATGCCATGCATCTCGGCGATGTGATGAACGATTTGATCTACCAGATTCGCCCATTCGAAATGAACAAAGGCGAAACCGACCGCGTGTTCCGCGAAACGGTTGACGGACTGTGCGAGGATTTGAGAAACCGTAAGCCGTTTGAGATCGAGGAAGTTGCCCCGGCTTGGGTGAAGCCGAAATTTAAGATTAATAAGATTCGCCGCAACACATTCAACGTGCTCGGCAAGTGGCACGAGCATATGTGGGGCAAGGATTATCTGACGGCGTTGCGAACCGCGCGCGACCGAATGAATGCGATAGAGGTCGATCGTCTGCGCGTCAAACCAGTCGTGAAAATTACCGGCGAGTTTTGGGCGCAAATCACCGAAGGCGACGGAAACTTCCACATGTTCGAATTCCTGGAGCGCGAGGGCGCGCAAGTGATCGTCGAACCGATCGCAACGTGGGTCGCTTATCTGATGTACCAAGCCAAGGCACATGCCAGGGAGAAGTGGCCGGTCAACAGGCCGCATCGCGCTCCGGAGTGGTACGAGTTCAAGAAGCAGTTCGCCAACTATATCGGCCTGCGCAAGAAGCTGTGGGGAATCGGCGCGGGCCAGCGCATGTGGAACTTCTTCTATCATCGGACGATCCGCCTACTGGGCGGAATCACGCATCACCTGGTCCCGCAAACGGAATTGGCCGAGCTCGCGCATCCCTTCTACAACCAGTTCGCCCGCGGCGGCGAAGGGCACCTCGAAGTCGGCAAGAACGTTTACTACACCATTCACAAGCTCTGCCACATGGTGCTGGCGCTCAAGCCCTTTGGCTGCATGCCATCGTCGCAGTCGGACGTGATCAACAAATTTAAGGACATGATCTTCCTGCCCATCGAAACCTCCGGTGAAGGCGAAGTGAACGCCCACAGCCGCGTGCAGATGGCGCTCGGCGAAGCCAAGGTCAAAGCCAAAGCCGAATTCGAGCAGTGCCTGAAATCCACAGGCAAGAGCCTGCAGGAAATCCGCACGTACATCGACGAGCACCCCGAGCTGAAAAAGCCCTTCTATCACGTGCCGCATCGCGATGGCGTCGCTGGCACTGCCGCTCAGTTAGTGCTTCACGTGAATGACCGGATCAACCGCGACACACGATTCCGTAGGCGCGCGCGTGCAGGACGTCGCGGTGGCAGCGAGTTCGGGCGACTAGCTGCCCCTTCGCGCGCAAATTATCCGGCCACCCGAACGAGACAACCTGACTGTTGGCAACCTGGAAAGCGACATCGGACGATGCAGCCGACGCCGCTTTCCAACAGAGCAGAGAGGGCGTAATGCACGACCACAAAGGTTCCGATCTAATTCAAATTGCACCCGTTCCGCAGGCGCCAAAAGCTCCTCGGTTGGAAAAGCCACACGATCACGTGACGAAATTCCTGGTTGGTCTCGACGTCGGTTCCACCACCGTGAAAGCAGTTGTTGTGGACCTGGCCACGGACAAGGTGCTTTGGCGGGACTACCAGCGGCATGAAACGAAGCAGCCGGAAAAGACGCTGGAGTTCCTGAAGCGCATGGAAGCGGAGGTTGGCATCGATCGGTACAATACGCGCATGTTTGTCACCGGTTCCGGAGGGGGCGCGATTGCGGATCAGGTCGGCGCCAAATTTGTGCAGGAAGTCACAGCAGTTTCGCTGGCTGTCGAAAAGCTACATCCCGAAGTGTATTCCGTGATTGAACTGGGTGGGCAGGATGCCAAAATCATCGTCTTCAAAGATGATGACGAGACGGGGCGCGAAAAGAAAATTCCATCGATGAACGACAAGTGCGCCGGCGGTACCGGCGCCGTGATCGACAAGATCAACGCCAAGCTAAAAATTCCCGTCGCCCAGCTTGCCGAGCAGAAATATCAGGGTATCAAGCTCCACAAAGTGGCAGGGAAGTGCGGTGTGTTCGCCGAGACGGATATCAACAGTTTGCAGAAGGTAGGCACGCCGCCTGATGAATTGATGGCATCTTTGTTCGAAGCCATCGTGCTGCAAAACCTGAGTGTGCTTACTCGCGGCCATACTCTACGGCCGCACGTACTGCTGCTGGGCGGTCCCAACGGCTTCATTCGCGGCATGCGAGAAGCGTGGCAGGCTAACATTCCTCGCATGTGGCAGGAACGCAAAGTCGCGATTCCCGAAGGCGCCAAGCCCGAAGATCTGATCAAAGTTCCGCAAAATGCGCAGTATTTCGCAGCGATAGGCGCTATCGAATACGGACGCAGCGAGGACGATTGCATCGGCTGCTACCGCGGCTACGACAATCTCATTCACTACATCGAATTTGGCCGGCAAGAGGAGAAGGCGAAATCCGGCGGCAAGGGCTTGGTCGAAGATCCCGCGGACCTTGACGTCTTCAAGGAAGCGTATCGGCGCAGGAAGTTCACGCCCGCAACTTTCCAGAAGGGAAGCACGGTCGCCGGTTTTATTGGCATCGACGGCGGTTCCACCTCCACCAAAGCTGTGCTCATGGATGAAAATGGCGACCTGCTCTGCAAGGCGTATCAGCTTTCCAACGGCAATCCCATTCAGGACACGATCGAGATGTTCGAAAATTTGCGCGGCCAGGTGGAAGCGCAGGACGCGAAATTAGAAGTGCTTGGTGTCGCCACCACGGGCTATGCGAAGGATATCTTGAAGGACGTGCTCAATGCCAACGTGGCGTTGGTGGAAACCGTAGCACACACCGAATCGGCGCTAAAATTTTATGAAGATCCGCACGTGATCGTCGACGTGGGCGGGCAGCACATCAAGATCATTATCCTGCACGATGGCCCTGTAAAAGATTTCAAGCTGAACACGCAATGTTCCGCGGGCAACGGATACTTTCTGCAGTCGACCGCGGAAGGTTTCGGCCTCAACGTGAATCAGTACGCCGATCTGGACTTTTCGGCGCAGGCGATGCCGGTATTCGGTTACGGCTGCGCTGTATTTATGCAGTCCGACATCGTGAATTTTCAGCGCCAGGGCTGGCAAGCGAAGGAAATCTTGGCGGGTCTAGCTGCGGTGCTACCCAAAAACGTTTTTCTATACGTCGCCAGCATCCCCAACCTCGCGGCGCTTGGCACGCGTTTTGTCCTTCAGGGCGGCACGCAAAATAACCTGGCCGTCGTGAAAGCCGAAGTCGATTTCATCCGCAACAGCTTCCGCGCCACTGGTAAGCAGCCGGAGATCATCGTTCACGAGCATTGCAGAGAATCCGGGGCAATCGGCGCCGCGCAGGAATCTCTGCGGTTGTGGTGCAACGGCCTGAAGAGCACCTTCATCGGCCTCGAAGCGGTGCGCAAGATCGAATATCGCACTACGCGCAACGAAGCCACGCGCTGCCACTTCTGCAAGAACAATTGCCTCCGCACGTTCATCGACGTGCGCACCGAGCCCGTGCAGAATTTCGTCCCGATTCAGCGCGTGACCAAGGTGCCGCTGATGACCGGCGAGCAGCGCCTGATTATCGCCACTTGCGAGAAAGGGACCGTCGAAGACCTCAACGAAATGAAGGGCATCAAGGCCGGAATCGAGCAGCTTCGGCAACAGCATCCGAATTTCGTGGATGCCGCTTCCAAAGAGGTCTTTCGTCCCACGAACGCGAAAGATACTTCCGACCCAATTCCGTCGCGCGCGTGGACAAAGGCGGCGAAGGAACGCGTTGCGCTCATGCAGAATCGCAAAAAGTTGCGCATCGGCATGCCGCGCGTTCTCAACATGTATGTGTACGCTCCTTTATTCAACGCCTACTTCGAAAGTCTGGGCGTGCAGCCGGAAAACATCATCTACTCAGACTACACCAACAACGATCTCTATCGCGCTGGCGCCAGCCGCGGCGCGATCGACCCGTGCTTCCCAGCGAAGATCGGCATTTCGCATGTCTATAACCTGATCCAGGAAAGGCACCGCAAAAAGCCGCTGGACGCCATCTTCTTCCCCATGATCGACGTTCTGCACTCGGCACTGAAGAACGTAGTGGCTTCGAATGCATGTCTGACCGTCACCGCTACCCCGGAAACGGCCAAAGCCGCCTTTACCAAAGAAAATGACGTCTTCGCGGAAAACAATCTGAAGTACATCGATCTCGTGCTCAATTTCGTCGATCGCAAACTTTTCGCCCACCAGATGCTGCAAGCGTGGCAACCCATTCTCGGGCTTTCGCTTGAAGAAAACGACCGCGCCGTGGCGTCGGGTTTTGCCGCACTGGAGGAATACGAAAGCAGCATTCGGAAGCGGGCGCGCGAGGTGCTGGATCAGCTTGAGCGCGAAGACCGTATCGGCATCGTGATGCTGGGGCGTCCGTATCATCACGATCCGGGACTGAATCACGAGATCATGGACGAATTCCAGAAGCTCGGATATCCGATCTTCTCGCAGCACACCCTTCCGATCGACGACGACCTGTTGGAGCGCCTTTTTGGCGAGGAAGTGCGCGCGGGTCTGATCAGCAGTCCGTTGGACATCAGCGATGCCTGGAAGAATTCCTACTCATGCAGCACCAACCAAAAGGTGTGGGCCGCCAAGTTTACGGCGCGCCATCCCAATCTGGTCGCTCTGGAAGTTTCCAACTTCAAGTGCGGCCACGACGCACCGATCTACGGCGTGATCGAGGGGATCATTGAGCGCTCCGGCACGCCCTATTTCTGCTTTAAGGATCTCGACGAAAACAAGCCTTCCGGCTCGATTAAAATCCGCGTTGAGACGATCGATTATTTCTTGCGCCGGTACCGCGAGCAGGTGATAAGCAAACGCAAGGCAACTCAAGACATTGAGTCACAGTTGGCCGTCTTGGAAGTGCAATTGCGTGCGAAGGCGTTTGCCAGCGGTCCCGGCGTGCCGCAGGAAGAATTATCAGAACATCCACACGAGAGCAAACTTCAAGAAATGGCTGCAGACTAATCAATAAGCTGCACCCGCTCATCCGTCGTTGGCATTACTTATCCTATCGAGAAGCTTTTCCAAACTCGGCCGGCTGTAAGGACGCCCCGTTTACGTTCGCACCGGCTCCGGGCACGACCCAATTCGCAATCGCATTCGAGCTGCGTCTGAGGATAGAATTCCCTCCGTGGCCGTTGTAGCCTGCGGAGGAATTGCTGCATGGATCGTGCTATCGAAGTCGTGATCAGTGAATACGAAGAGCGCGAACGAGCCGAAAATAAACTTAAGCGCGAGATTTCGTTCGATGACGATCATTCCCGCCGCGACGAATTTCTGCTGTCCGTCGGGCGTTCCTCCGCCCAGCTTTTGAGCATTCTCGCCAAAGCTGCCAAGCCGAAAACGATTCTAGAAGTCGGCGGATCGTACGGCTATTCCACCGTTTGGCTGGCCGAAGCCGCGCAATCGGTGGGAGCGAAGCTAATCTCGCTCGAATTTCACCAATACAAGCAGGACCATGCGCGCCAGGCGATCGCGAAAGCCGGGCTCACAAACTCCGTTGAGTTTCGCCTGGGAGACGCGCGCGAAACGATCGCCGCGCTGCCCGGTCCATTTGACTTCGTCCTGCTGGATTTGTGGAAGGATTTATACGTCGCCTGTTTCGATCTTTTTTATCCGAAACTGAGCCCCGGCGCCTTCGTCATTGCCGACAACATGATATACCCCGAGCGAAATCGCCCGCAGGCACTGGAATATCGCGCGCACGTCCGCGCCACCCGCGATTTTGATTCAGTGCTGTTGCCGGTCGGGGGCGGCCTGGAAGTAAGCCGCTACATACGAGGCGTGGAGCAAGTGTAGTTCTGTGCCTGAGCAGTGTTGCAAGCGATCTGGGTCTCCGTCCGAATCGTTACAAACTTTTCTACCACCTCGGCTTCGCGCGAGCGTATCATTCCCGTTAGGCGGTCAGCTTGCCCCCCGCGCGAGTGGTTCCCCATTGGAGGCGAACGATGAAAAAAGCTCTCATAATTGCAGGCATCGTTGTCGGCGTTCTGATTCTGATTGTCGTCGCGCTCCCGCTGTTCATCAACGTAAATACCTTTAAGCCGACGCTCGAATCCGATTTGTCCGGCGCGCTCGGCCGCAAAGTCGCAATCGGAAATATTCAACTGTCGATTCTTTCGGGCGGCGTTACTGTCGATAACGTCTCGATCGCGGACGATCCCGCGTTCAGCACCTCGCCGTTTCTCACCGCGAAGAAGCTGACCGCCGGCGTGAACCTGTTTCCTTTGATTTTTTCGAAGAAGCTGGAGGTGCGCTCCTTCACGATTTCAGACCCTCAAGTCACGCTTTTGCGCTCGCCTTCAGGCACGTGGAATTTTTCTAGCCTCGGCTCAACGAATTCGACGAAACCTGCCGCTTCGCCCGCGCCCACTGCTGCGACGAGCGGGACGAGTTCATCCAGTGCCGCCTCGTCCTCCGCGCCCAATGCTTCGGTAGGCTCGCTGAAATTAGTGAATGGGACGCTTGTGGTTGGCACAGCCGGCGCCCACGGCAAAACGGAAACCTACAGCGGCGTGAATTTCCAGGCTTCCGATCTTTCGCGCGTTTCGCAATTTCCGTTTAAGCTGACCGCGAACACCCCGGGCGGCGGCACGATCAGTCTCGAAGGCAATGCCGGCCCGCTCGCGTCCGGCGATATGTCGCTGACGCCATTTACGGCGAAACTCAACGCTGAGCATATCGACCTAGCCTCCACCGGATTCGTCGACTCGTCTTCCGGTTTGGCGGGCGTCGTCAGCTTCACCGGCACTTTTTCTTCGGATGGCACGCTGATGAGCTCCCAAGGGACTGTGAAAACCGAGCGCATCCGGCTGGTCGCGGGCGGATCTCCTTCGACTGTTCCCGTCAATATCGATTACACCACCACCTATACGCCGAAAAGCCAGGCCGGCAAACTCAGCCTGGGCGAAGTGCATATCGGCGACGCTGTCGCCCATCTTACCGGCACTTTCGACACGTCTGCCGCTGCGACCACCGTTCAAATGAAATTAAATGGCCAGTCGATGCCTGTCACCGATCTGCAGGACGTGCTGCCCGCCGCGGGAATCACGCTTCCGACGGGTGCGTCCCTGCGCAGCGGCAGCCTCAATATCGATCTCGCCCTGTTCGGCCCCATCGATAAATTGGTGATCACCGGCCCTGTGAAACTTTCGAACGGCACCCTCGCTGGATTTGACCTGAAGTCCAAACTGGGCGCGCTTGGATCGTTTGCGGGACTGGGGGGCGGCGGGAGTTCGGGCACCGAGATTCAAACGCTCAGCGCCGATCTTCGCCAGGATCCCAGCGGAACGCAGGCAAAAAATCTTCTTCTCGTTCTTCCCTCCATCGGGACGCTTACAGGAGATGCGAACATTAGCTCCACTGGCCATCTCGATTGCAAAATGGTCGCGAAACTGGGTGGCCACGGCGCGGCTGGCGCGATGGGCACCACGCTCTCATCTTTAGGTGGCGGAGGGAAGTCGCAAGGCGGCATTCCCTTCAAAATCGAGGGAACAACTTCCAATCCCGTTTTCGTCCCGGAGGTTGGCGCCATGGCAGGGAGCATGCTCAAGGGCGTCACCGGCGTGGGCGGCAAAACAAATCCAGCGAACCAAGTCCAAGGCGTAATCGGCGGCCTTTTCGGCAAGAAAAAGAAGTAATAGCTGGCGCGCCGAAAGACTGGAAAGCCGCAGGTTCTCTGCGTCTGCCTCAATTGGAGGGCGCTCTCGTTTACGCTCGTGCCGTAGGTCCAACTCAGTCCGCCGGTGCCTCTGACTTATGGGACACGCGCAGTGTCTCGGCTAGCGCTCCGACGTACAAGGCCCACTTATAATGAAAAGGCACTTGGGCCGGGCGCATGGCTGCTGCTGGAGCCTCCCGGTGCGGGCCATTGAACTGCTCGATTTTGAAGTTAGGTAGCCCGTTCGCGCAGATCCCTCTCTGACACACGAATTCTCCCTTTCTGCTCGCGTAAGCGAGTGTGGACGAAGTGCGCCCGCGATAGCTGTTGGTCCGGCGCAATACAGAGAGCCCAAGAGTGAAGCGCATTCTTTTCGTGGACGATGAGCCGCACGCGTTCGACGAGCTGCAGGTAACGCTCGATTCGCAGAGCCAGGATTGGGAGGTAGCCTACGCGCCCGATGGTGAGACTGCCCTCATGCTCCTCGATGCCACGCCCTTCGACGTGATCGTTTCCGACGCCTACATGCCCAAAATGGACGGCGCCGACCTTCTGAAGTCCGTGCGTGATCGCTTCCCCAGTGTAGTTCGCATCGTGCTCGCCAACCAGAGTGAGTTGGAGTCCGCCCTACGCGCCGTCCCGGTAGCGCATCAGTTTTTATTGAAGCCGTGCGATCCGGATATGCTGCGCGTCGCCGTCGAGCGCGCCACCAGCCTCTCGGACGTCCTCAACAACAAGCTCCTGGCCAATATCGTCGGCTCCGTGCAGGACGTTCCCGTACTGCCGCGCATCTACCTCGATCTTCGCCACGCGCTCACGGATCCGGACGTCCCAATAAAATCCATCGTTCGCATCGTGGAAAAGGACGTCGGCATCTCGGCAAAAATTCTGCAGCCTGTGAACTCCGCGTTTTTCGGCCTGCCGCGAGAGATCACCAGCCTGCAAACGGCCGTCAGCTACATGGGAATGCAGCTTCTGCAAAATTTGGAGCTATCGGCGGAAGTGTTTCACGTATTCGAGATCACCAAGCCGGTAAAGGGATTTTCCTTCGAGGAAGTTCACGTGCATTCGCAGCTCGTCGCCAAGATTGCCGGACGCATTCCCGCGCCCGCAGCTATCCACGGTGCCGCCATTATCGCCGCGCTTTTGCACGACGTCGGGAAGCTCGTGCTGGCCACGCGCTCGCCCGACCATTTCGCGCGCGCCTTGCGCGGAGCGCGCGAGGATCGCGTTCCCGTGTACGCGGCCGAGGAAGCACTGATTGGAATTTCACACGCGGAGGTGGGCGCTTATTTGCTATCGCTGTGGGGTTTGCCCTCGCCGGTGGTCGAGGCCGTGGCGCATCATCATCACCCAGAACGCCTGCCGGACGATTCGCTCGATGCCGTTGCCATCGTCCACATCGCCAATGCGCTCGCCAACGAGCATCCCGTCACGCCGCCGATTGGCGGTCCGCTGCCCTATCAGTTCATCAGCGGCGCCTACGTCGACCGCTTGGGCATAGCGGAACATATCGCCGACTGGCAGGAATTCGCCGAAGCTTCCGCCAACGAACTCCGCAGCTCCTTCACCCGCGCCCGCTAACCGAGCAGTTCTCTGCAAGAAGTTGTCGCCGCCTCTGCGACTTCCCAGCTTTCGGCTGACGTACGGCTGCGTGAAGCACACGGCGTTTATTGCACGTTGACTGTCACCGGAGCCGTTTGCGTCACGCCATTGATCGTGATCGACACCGTGAAGTTGGCCGATCCCACGGGCGTACCGGGGTTCGAGCCGCCGCCACCCCCGCCTCCGCAGCCTGCGCTCGCGAACACCAACGCAAGCGCTGCCAGCGCAAACGTCAGTCCCCAGCGCCGCTGCCGGCCTCGGAATCCAAAAGCGATCCCGCCGCAGAGCAACAGAAGCACAGCGAGCGCCGCCAATGTTTCAGGGTTGAATCCATTCCACCCGCCTATGTCCCAACGATCTTGCGAGCCGGGAAGCGCCGTCGAAGCCGCCGTGGTCACCACGGTCAACGTAGTCGTCCCCGTTCCGTTCGTGGCGATATTGACGCTCGATGGATTCACGCTGCAACTGCTGTACGCCGGCAGCCCACTGCACGTTGCACTGATCGTCGCGTTGCCATCGCTGCTGAACCCGTTCTCGCCCGTAAACGTCAGCGTCGTCGATCCCGATTGCCCCGGCGCCGTGATCGGTATCGTTGTCGGATTCGCCGTCACGGTAAACGTCGGTGCCGCGTTCACAGTCACAGTGACAGATGAAGAGCTTGAGCCCGTGTAGTTCTGGTCGCCGCCGTAGGATGCTGATACTTGAAGCGTCCCGAGCGGCAACGTTGTCGTCGTAATCTGCGCTTGGCCGTTTGTTGCATAGGCCGAAGCGAAGTTGTTGCCGTTCACTAGAAACTCTACATTTCCTGTTGGGCCCATCGGGCCGCTTGCCGAAGCCGTTATGTTTGCCGTCAACGTGACGCTTTGCCCCTGAGTCGCCGTGCTAGTCGAACTTGTTACCGCCGCGGTGGTGCTATTTTGCGCCACTGTTTCGGTCACGGACGCGCCGCCGCTTGAGTAATTGGTGTCCCCTGAATAGGTCGCGAAGATATTCTGCGTCCCGCCAGCCACCGCGGATGTGGTCAGTTGTGCGGAACCACCGGACAGAGTCGCGGATCCGAGCGAAACACCATTGGCCGCGAATGAGATGGTTCCCGTGATCGCCGGAGATCCTCCTTGGCTGCTCGTTACGGTCGCGGTAAACGTCACCGGCGAACCGTAGTGAATCGAAGAGTTCGATGTCGTGAGATTTGTGTTAGTGGCCCAGAGAACATTCACAAGGTAAGCGGAGGATACGGATGCAGCGTAGCTGCCGTCGCCAGAATATTGAGCGACGATGTTGTCCTGGCCGTGGGGTAAGGAGGTCGTACTCGTGCCGCCAGAGGCGCTGGCCACGCGAGTGCTGGACGAGACCGTTCCCGAGACAGTCGCTGTGCCAACTGGTGTATTTCCGACCAGGAAAGTCATCGTGCCAGTTGGCGAGTGAGCAGAATAGATATTTTGAGCGCTCACATTCGCATCTAGGTTGACACTGCTGCCTAAAGTCACACTGATCCCGCTGGGATAGGGTATTGCTGTTTGCGTCGTTGCCGGTGTGATTGTGAGCGTTTGTGTAGCGGGATTCGTAACGGGCGCGTTGTAGCCGCTGTCTCCGCCATAGTTTGCTGCAAGCACGTGAGTGCCCCCAGCCAAATCCACAGCTTGATCTTCGGCATACCCCTGCGGATTCAGCGCAAAGGTTCCCCCGTCGAGAGCTGCCGCCGTGCCGCCATTATAGCTATCCGTTAGTCCGATATTCCCGGTTGGACAGCCGGTGCTTCCCGGCGCATTGTTCGCGCAGGCGTCTCCGGCAGCGCTGGTGACGTTGACGCGTAGGAGCGAGGGCGTGCCGAATGCAGCGCTCGTTGCGTTCGGGTTCGTGATGGTTCCTGTAGTGGGATCAACAAGCTCGTAAACAAATTGAATTTTGCTTGCCTCTTTCGCCACGGTGACCGAAACCGGCGGGGATGAGCTGCTCGACGCGAAGATTCCATCTCCCGGATAGCTCGCGAAAACGGTGTACGCGCCGCCGGGAAGGGCATTCGTGCTTCCCGACGTGGCCCCGCTTGTCAGCGCAAATGATTGGATACCCTGCTGACCGTTTGATCCGGTGTTCGCCATCAGCGAAACGTTGCCGGATGGCGTGCCGCTGCCACCCGTGCCCGGAGCTACGGCAATCGAAAGTGGCACCGACTGCCCGTGGGTGATGCTGACCGGGTTGTCTGAGTTGAGTGTGAGCGTGGTCGTCGATGGATCGAGCGCGAGCACGAACGATTTCCACTTGGTCACGAGATTCGCGGCATTCACGGAGCCCAGGCCGGTAGCCAGATCGTAGCCGGTGCTCGTGTTGTATCCGGGGCTGCTGCCGTTATAGAGCACGCCGTACTGATAGCCGTTTGTCGTTGTGCAATTCGGACTGCCGCCAAGACACGGCATCGAAATAGTCGAACCGGCCGGAATATCGTAGAAAACGCACGTGCCTGCGGGGTTGACGGCTGATGTGCAAGTGTAGCCATTCGTTCCCGCCATCTTATACAAAGCGTAGTTTGCATTCCCTTGCCAGGAATTGGTCGCCTGATCTACCATCGCCATAATTCCGGCAAACGCCGGTGTGGGTGCGGACGTTCCGCCGAGTCCCACAACGCCGGTGTATTGATCATTCGGATCGCACGATGTACTGGCATAACCGCCGCCCACTGAAATGATGCTGTTCGTGTTCAGTAAATCCGCTTCACACACGATGTAAAAGCTACCGTTGAACCCGTTGCTCGCGAACATTGCCAAATCGGGCAAATCGCGAACGGAGTCCGCGGGCGTAAGCGTCGTTTGCCACGACGGCTTGGTATGCGGTGTCGCGCACGACGATAGAATTTGACCGTCCGAAACGGTGCAGGCGCTTTTGCCTCCGCCGCCACCGGCAAGATCGAGCAGAAACGAAAGGTTGGGATTTTGCAGGATGTTTGGATCGTTGCACGTTTGCGCCGCGCTTGACGTGCCGAGTTGTGAGAATATCTCTTGGTTCGTGCATGTATCGTTCCAGGTCATTTCCGGAATGTAGCCCTTGGCCGAAAGCGACGCCACGCCGCCGGAAGAACCGCTAGGAGTTGTGTTGGTCATGTTCCAATAGCTGGTCGGGTTGGTCAGATCGTTGAAATCGGTGCCGCCCATGGCTACGTTGTACGGCGTGGACGCGATGCCATTCACGGAGAGTCCCATCTGCGCGGGTCCCTGCGAGCCGAGATTCCCATCACACGTCGCCGAACCGGCATCGCCTGACGACACAACCACTGTGATCCCTTGCGCCGCCGCTTGCTGCCAAAGTTGCGTGTAAAACGTGTTGGCAGTGCTGCCCAGAAAAAATTCGCAAACGCCGTAGCTCTCGCTCAACACCGGCGCCAGATTGTTATCGACCGCGTACTGCGCCGAAAGATCGACGCCCAAACTCGCCTCCGTCGATTCGGAAACCACCAGATCGATATTCGCGCCTTTCGCGATCGCGCCAGCCCACTCGACGTCTAAATCGGATTCCGTTTCATCGCCCGGCACGGTGCCCGGATCGGGACCATCCATGATGATGGTGGGATCTTTTACCGGCATTCCAAAAAATTTCTGGAACGACTCGATGTCTGAAATGCTGATGTCGCTCTCGCCCATGATCGCAATCGTCTTGCCGGTGCCGTCGATTGACGGAGTTTGGTTCCACAGCGGCAAAACATTGTAGATTGTGGCGAAATCGTAAGGGCCAAGCGCGAAATTACAGAAGGGGCTGGAAGTTGCACTGCAAGGATTCGGAAAAGTGTATTCGGAGCTGCCTGGCTTCATACCGCCGATTCCGATCGGTCCGCGAGGATTCACCGCGAGGTGGTACAACGGCGTACGCGGAAAATTGTATAGTGTGTCAATTCCAGCCACGACCGGCGTGAGCGCTGCGGGAATGGCCGGATCG
Organism: Candidatus Dormiibacterota bacterium; assembly: GCA_035534415.1. Taxonomy (GTDB): domain Bacteria; phylum Acidobacteriota; class Terriglobia; order Acidiferrales; family UBA7541; genus Palsa-295. Next base: position 29,824 of record DATLSB010000180.1, read on the forward strand.
GATGCATTGGCCCAATGATTTTCGCCGTTCACCAGATACTGATCGATGGATGTGTGGAACGCGGACTGCACTTCACCGGCCGTGCCAGAAAACTCGATCACTGTGCGCCCGTTCGATACCCGGTCCAGCTGAAATCCCTGCGATTCGAGCCACGAAGCGATGGTTTGAATATCCTGGTTTGAAGGGCCGAACTGCTGTCCGAATTGCTGCGGAGTGAGCCAGTGGTGATAATTCGGCGACGAGGCATCCTGCTGCTGTTGGAGCAGGGTGTCCAGCGCGTCTTCCTGCTGTCCGCTGCGTTTCAGCACCAGCAGCATGCGCTGCATCGGCAAGGACGAAGGGGCTGCGCCGCGATCGAAGCGAGCCTGCGCAAGAGGATTCACGTTGCCCTGCAAAATCGTCAGGTGCGCCGCATCAATCGCTTGCGTGATTCCGGACGGCACCAGATTCGTTTGCGCGCCGGTGAAAATCGCAGCCGCAATCAATGCCGTAGCCGCAATTGCCACTCCGCCGAATGACCTCGAAGAATATCGCATGGTCCCCCTGCCAGGAGAATATTGTTGAACGCGTAAGCATCCAGCTATCGACGCGGCTCATACGCTAAGCATGGTACGGGCTGCGCCGTGACCGATCGGTTATTTGCTCTGGATGTTTCGGGGATACTGCCCAATCTAGAAGATACGGTCAAGCGGAAATTGCGGCGCAGTTCGAAAGCGATGCAGTAAAAATTCAGGACACTTTCGCCGTCAGGCGAAAACTGTGATAGATTCCGCTTGGGTGGAGGGCCACGACAAAGTGGGAAACGCAGCGGAGGTAGTCTGTCATGACCTGTCCGCAATGCGAGAGCCGGATTCCGGCGAAGTGGCTATGGACCTCAACCGGACCGTCGGGAATAGTTTGTCCTCAGTGTCACGCCAGCCTCTGTCCCAAAGCGCTCTGCACTATCGTGGTTTTCGGGCTTTGTATGGGCCTGGGAGAAGCTTCGATGCTCATGCTTCAATGGCACGGAGCAAACTTCGGCATCGGTCTTCTGGGATTTTTCTTTATGTTTGCCGCGGTGTTTGCGCTGGCGGCGCCGATTGTTCTGAAACTGCGTGTGAAAGATGACGCGCCGCAGTCGTTAGCGGGGAAGCGCGCCTGATTGCCTCGCCGAGACTGCCGTTTTTTCCCTGCGACAGCGCACACGTCTTGCAACGAGGAGCAACCGCGCCTTACAGCATCTGCCGCAGCACGTATTGCAAAATTCCGCCGTGCTGATAATAGGCGACCTCGAAGGGCGTATCAACGCGCGCCACAGCGGTGAACGATTTGCCCTTTTCGTTGCCGTCGCGCGCGCGGACGCGGATCATCTTGCCCGGCGCAAAATCCTGCGCGAGGCCTTCGAAATCGAAAGTCTCGAGGCCGGTTAGCCCCAACGATTTCGCGGTCTCTCCCGGATTGAATTCCAGCGGCAGCACTCCCATTCCGATCAAATTGCTGCGGTGAATGCGCTCGAAGCTCTCGGCGAGCACGGCTCGGACGCCCAGAAGAATCGTGCCTTTGGCGGCCCAATCGCGCGAAGATCCCGAGCCGTATTCCTTTCCGGCGATCACCACGAGCGGCACGCCTTCGCCGCGATAGCGCATGGCCGCGTCGTAGATGGTCATTTGTTCGGCGCTGGGCTGGTGAATCGTCCAGCCGCCTTCGGTTCCGGGTGCGAGCTGGTTGCGCAGGCGAATATTTGCGAACGTGCCGCGCATCATCACTTCGTGATTGCCGCGGCGCGCGCCATACGAATTGAAATCCTTGGGAAGCACGCCGTGCGCGATCAGATATTTTCCAGCCGGACTATCTGGCGGAATCGAACCGGCCGGCGAAATGTGATCGGTGGTGATGCTGTCTCCCAGCACGGCCAGCGCGCGAAGTCCGCGCAGATCGGCAAGGGGTGCTGGCTTCAGCGGCATGCTTTCGAAATACGGCGGATCCTTGATGTAGGTGGAATCGATGTCCCACGCGTACAGGTCGCCCGCGGGAACTGGCAGCGCGCGCCAGCGCTCGTCACCAGTGAACACGTCAGCATATTCCTTGCGGAACATGTCTCCGGAAACGGAACTGCGAACCGCAGTTTCCACTTCCTGCGGTGTGGGCCAGATGTCGCGTAGGTAGACCGGCTGGCCGTCTTTGCCATGGCCGATCGGCTCGTTGACGATATCGAAATCCATGCGGCCGGCGAGAGCGTACGCGACAACGAGCGGCGGCGAGGCCAGGTAATTCGCGCGGCAGAGCGGGTTGATGCGCCCTTCGAAATTGCGATTGCCGCTCAGTACCGAAACCGCGACGAGATTATTTTCCTTCACTGCTTTACCGATCGCTTCCGGCAGCGGTCCGCTATTCCCGATGCAAGTGGTGCAGCCATAGCCGACCAGATTGAATCGCAAAGCGTTCAGAAACGGCCATAAGCCGGCTTTTTCGATGTAGTCGGTCACAACTTTCGAACCGGGAGCGAAACTGGTCTTCACCCACGGTTTCGTCGAAAGTCCGCGTTCCACCGCTTTTTTCGCTAGCAGACCGGCGCCGAGCATTAGCGACGGATTCGACGTGTTGGTGCAGCTGGTGATCGCGGCGATCACCACTGAACCATCCGCAAGATCGAATTTATCGCCGTTGTTCTGTACGCTCGCGTGTTTCGGCGCCTCGGTAAGAGTCTTCTCGAAGGAAGCTTTCGCCTGCGTAAGCGCCACGCTGTCTTGCGGGCGCTTGGGGCCGGCGATGGTCGGGACTACATTCGCGAGGTCGAGTTCGAGCGTGTCGGAGAAAAGCGGATCGGGCGTTTGATCGGTGCGGAAAAGTCCCTGCTCTTTCGAATATGCCTCCACTAGCGCGACCTGCTCGTCGCTACGCGCGGTAAAGCGCAAATAGTTCAGCGTCTCGGAGTCGACGGGGAAGAATCCCATGGTTGCGCCGTATTCCGGCGCCATATTAGCAATCGTCGCGCGATCAGGAAGCGTGAGACTGGAAAGTCCCGTGCCGTAAAATTCCACGAACTTCCCAACGACGCCTTTTTTGCGCAGCATCTGCGTGACGGTCAGAACTAAGTCCGTAGCCGTCGCGCCCTCTGGCAGTCGCCCGTGCAGTTTGAATCCGACGACTGCGGGAATCAGCATCGAGAGCGGCTGGCCCAGCATGGCGGCCTCCGCTTCGATTCCGCCCACGCCCCAGCCGAACACGCCGAGGCCGTTGACCATTGTGGTATGAGAATCGGTGCCGACGAGCGAATCCGGGAAGGCTATCCACGTGCCCTCAATTTGCTGGCTGAAAACCACGCGCGCCAGATACTCCAGATTCACTTGATGGCAGATGCCGGTGTCCGGCGGCACAACACGGAAATTCTCAAGGCTCTTTTGTCCCCAGCGCAGGAACGCGTAACGCTCGATATTGCGCTGCAGTTCGGCTTCGGCGTTGAATGCGAACGCGCCCTCGGTGCCGAATTGATCCACTTGCACGGAATGGTCGATTACCAGCTCAGCGGGCAGCAGGGGATTAATCTTTTTCGCATCGCCGCCGAGCTTGCGGATCGCGTCGCGCATCGCCGCCAAATCGACGACGGCGGGAACGCCGGTAAAGTCCTGCATCAGCACGCGCGCGGGCATGAAGGAAACTTCTTTTGCCGTTTGCCCGGCGGCAACGGTGGGCGTCCAAGAAGCGAGCGTCGTAATGTCTTCTGCGTGGACGAAGCGACCGTCTTCATGGCGCAGAAGATTTTCGAGCAGAACTTTCAGCGAAAAGGGCAACCGGGCCACATTGGCTGCAGGCTCCAGCGCCGCTAAGCGATGAATTTTGAAGGTGTTATCGCCGACGCGCAGCGACGAGAGCGTGGAGAACGAATTCTTTGATCGCGGACTCATACTGGACTGGGACTCTCCTGTTGGAAGAAGCTAAACAGTTTAGCGCAACGCGCGGCGAAGCCGGCGCGAATTTCGCAAATCGCGTTCGCTGCATTTGCGCCAGCTCTGATTTGATCGGCGAAGCGACCCCTGGCCGGGTTCGCGATTAGAAAATCGTATGTATCTGACTTTTCAGGGTTTGAGGCATGCGAGGCTCGAACGAGTTTCGCGATTAGAGTTTTCGTGCTGACTCTTGAAACATTCGACGCAGCCCGACAGATAGATTTGGAAATTAGTGACCCAGCACAGGCTTTGCCGTGCGAGCGGCGGCAAACAACCAATCGATCACGCGAACCGGCAAGGCAGGCAACGGGCGCGGAAATGGCAGGATCGCCTATGGCACGTCCGAATTGTGTGGTTCCCCCAATTACCAATTCTGGCTCCTGTTTCGATCGCCCGGCTAAGAATTCTGCGGCGGGCACTGTACGTCCCAGCCTACCACAGCCTGCAAATCTGTTCCGATTTGGGAACGGAGTAACCTTCGTGCAGAGAGCAGCTTACGGAGATTCTAATCGCGAACCGGATTTGCGATTAGGGCGGTTTCGGCGATGCTGGGAAACGGGCCTGCGCGCGTTGGGCGCGGAGCGGGTAAACCCTTTGGTCACTATAGGAGCCGGATACTACGCAGACAGCCGCCCGAATCTCGTATAGAGTGCGCAGACGATGGCGAGGGGGGACTCAGAGCGCGAACAGAAACGCCTGGCGCAGCGCTACGCGCGGATGACCGATGCCGAGCTGCGCGAAATCGCCGAAGACCCGCGCGCACTGACCGATTTTGCAAGGCAGGCGTTGAGCGCGGAAATTGAGCTCAGAAGGCTCGATATTTCGTTGCAACACCCGGCCGAGGGGCACGCGCCGCAGGCAACCGCTGGGCCCGTCGTGCTTCGGAGATACCTTTGGCTGGCAGACGCTCTGATAGCAGAGTCGGTTCTGGAGTCCGCAGAAGTCGATTGCATCTTCGCAGACGAGCACACTATACACATGAACGCGTTGTACTCGTTGGCACTTGGCGGCGTGAAGGTTTGGGCGCGGGCGCGGGATGCCGACGCAGTCGAACTTCTCGATCTGGGGTGGGTCGAGTCATTCATGGTTTCCGGCGTGGGCGAATACATTCAGCCGCGATGCCCGAACTGCCACTCGTTTGAAATTTCGTATAAGGGCCTGTTGAAGAGGCCGGCATACATGAGCTTGCTGGGGACTTGGTTTGCCGGCATCGTGCCTCCGATCGCGTTACACGATTTAGCCTGGCGGTGCCACGAGTGCGGCTACCTTTGGGAAGAAGAAAACGAAGCATCCGCGCCGGTCACTCCCACCATTTGAGTTGCGCGAGTTGCCGCGCATCCCAGCCAACTGCTTGCGGCGGGCGAATCAGCCGCAAAGGAAGGCGCTGCGCGCCGGCTTTTAATGTCGGACGTAAACGTCCGACCCCCTAAACGACTTTGGTTCATGCGCGCGCCGGTCTTGGGCTGGCGAAGGCTCCGCTAACAAGGAGTGAAGCCGTGCTCTGAAGCAACTGACGGGGTGGCCAAAATGCGACGGAAGAGATCGACGTCGCTCCGACTTGCAGCCATCTCGTACAACCAACTGGGACGCAAAGACGCTCCGCAGGAGCCTGAGGCGGCGAACTGTGGTGCTGCAAAGCTAGAAGGGCGTCGGCGGGTTGCAGATGGGGACGGACGGCAGCAAATCCCAAGCGGCTGCTTGTGGCGGATGAATCGGCCGCAAAGGAAGGCGCTGCGCGCCGCTTTTTATGTCGGACGTAAACGTCCGACCCCCTAAACGGGTTTCGTTCATGCGCCGCCGGCTCTGGGGGACGGAGCGGGATTGCGCGCGAAATGGATCGTCCTAGCCGGCGTTACGTTCGAGCACCGAGCGGGCGTCCACCAGGGCGGCTGCGGCGTCACGAGAGCCGGAAGCGTAAGCTACATAGCCGTCCGGACGCACGAGCATGATCTGCGTAGCGCGCGGGAGGTGCACCGACCGCAGCTCCAGAACCTCGCTGAACGAGGCGCAAAACTGTTTGGCGGCATCGGAGATGGATGCGTCGACGGCTTCGTCAATCAAGAGCAGGAAACGGCTGCAAATGCGGCCTCCGCGCAGCCCATCATCGAAGTAGCGCTCGCCGGGACCTTCCACCATGGGACTGCCGCGATAGGCAATGCCGAGCTCAGAGAGAGTTTGCACGAAAGCATGCTGAAACGGCGCGAGCCGAGAAACTACGGGAATGATGGTGTTACGCGCCGCCTGAGCGAGTTTGCTGGGTGTGGCCATTGCCCGCGTCATGAAGTCGGTGACGTCGATGACGTGCTTGATGACAGGGCGGCGTTCGGCCGTGTAGCTATCGAGCAGGTTTTCGCCGCCGAATCCGCGGAGAGCAAAATCGAGCTTCCAGACAAGGTTCCAGACGTCCTGCAGTCCCGTATTCATCCCCTGGCCTCCGAATGGGCTGTGGATATGCGCCGCATCACCCGCAATGAAGATACGGCGGACGCGAAGCTTGGCGACCTGCCGGTGATGGATTCGAAAGTAGCTGCTCCAGTGCAATGATCGAGCTTCGATTCCTGCCGGAGCGCGGGCGGCAAGCATCTGGCGAACAAGCGCGAGCGAAGGAGCATCATCCTCCGCTTTGTCTACCATAGCGACGATGCGGCGGCGGATGGCGCTCATGGGAAAAATCGCGAGAGGACCGAGTTCGTGAGGGCAGAGCTGCATTTCGTCGGCGGGGAGAGCTTCATTGGTTTCGACGTCTGCCAGCAGGAAGGAGTCGTGATATTCCGCTCCTTCGAACGGGAGATTCAGGAGATGGCGTACGGCGCTGTGGGCGCCGTCGCAACCAACAACGTAGGCAGCCGCAATATCGCGGCGGTCGCCTTGGTGTTCGAGCGTCGCGTGAACGCAATCGTCCGCTTGAGTTGCTGAGACAAACGTGGAGTCGTACTCCACCGATCTGCCCTTGAGGTGGAGCGCGTCCACGAGCAGTTTCTCGGTGATGTCTTGGGGCACCATAGCGACGTAAGGATAGGGGCTTTCGTGAGGGGTGAATTGCATTCGCGCAAGCGTGCGTCCGTGGGAGATAACCGAGGCGCATGTAACGCGGTTGGCCCGTTCGACGATCGGGCTGGCAACTCCGGCCATATCGAAAATTTCGAGAGTGCGAGGAAAGATCGCCAAAGCTTTGGAGTGTTCCGATTGGGAAGGGCGGCATTCGACGATACGGTAGCGGATCGCGCGGCGAGCGCATTCGTTGGCGAGAAAAAGTCCGACGGGTCCAGCGCCAACGATTAGAACATCGGTATCAGTGACCGCTTTCGGCATGATGCCTCCGGATCGGAGAATGCAGTTGATTATGGTTGCCGCGGCGGACGAAATCCAGACAATGGAGCACCTCAAAGCACACTCCCATGGGGCGGTGGTGCGAAGGTCTGGAGCGCGCAGACACAAGTCACGAGAGCGCGATGGAAGCTGGTAAGATGGCGGCTCGGAGAGGTGCGGCAGGGAGGACGCGGATGATCGAGAAAGAAGTGGAGATTTGGACGGAGGATGGGACGGCGGATGCGGTGCTGTATCGTCCCGAGGGCAGCGGGAAATTTCCGGGGGTGATGCACCTGCCGGACATCGGCGGGATTCGCGATTCGCACAAGGGCATGGCGCGAAGGCTGGCGGAGCAGGGATACGTGGTCCTGCTGGTGAATGTGTTTTATCGCAGCGGGAAGACGCCGGTGTGGGCGTTTCCGTTCAAGATGGGCGAAGACCGCAGCATGAAGCGCATGGGCGAGCTGGCGGGTGCGCTGCCACCAGAGGCGATGGAGCGGGACGCCATTGCGTACGTCGATTTTCTGAGCAAGCAGGAGGGAGTGAGCGGCGCGCCGATCGGAGTGGTGGGATATTGTTTTACGGGAGGAATGGCGATGCGGACGGCGGCGGCGCGTCCGGACAAAATTGGGGCAGCGGCGTCGTTTCATGGTGGGCATCTTTACACGGATGCGCCGACGAGTCCGCACACGGTGCTGCCTAAGGTGAAGGCGCGGCTTTACTTTGGCCATGCGGATGGCGATCCGTTCATGCCGCAGGATGCCATCGACAATTTGGGAAAGGCGCTGGCGGCGTGGGGTGGAAAATACCAGAGCGAGGTTTATCCGGGAGCGAAACATAGCTGGACTGTCCCTGACAGCCCGGTGTATGACCAGGCACAGGCGGATCGAGCGTTTGGGAAATTGACGGAGCTGTTTCAGGCGGCGCTGAAGTAGAGAGGAAGTGAGTGGTACGTGGTGAGCAGTTAGTGGTGAAAAATCGTCGCTTCGGACTTATGTCCTTCGCGACAGCCTGCGGCGGCAGGATACGGCGCTGCACGCCAGTTTTATGTCGCAGCTGAAGCCGCGACCCACAGAGCGAAGTTCAAGCAATCAGACGGAGGATGCGATGAACAAGCGGAAGCTGGGAAATTCGGGGCTGGAAATAGCGCCGTGGGTGCTGGGCGGAAATGTGTTTGGATGGACGGCGGACGAAGCGACGTCGTTCAATCTGCTGGACGCGTTCGTGGGCGCGGGACTGAACACGGTAGACACGGCCGACGTCTACTCGAAGTGGATTCCGGGACACCAGGGCGGCGAATCGGAAACGGTTATCGGCAATTGGCTGCAGAAGAGCGGCAAGCGCGACAAAGTGTTGATCGCGACGAAATGCGGCGTGGAAATGGCGCCGGGCGAGACTGGCCTTTCGCGAGACTACATCCTTCGTGCATGCGATCGATCACTGGCGCGGTTGAAGACGGATCATATCGACTTGTATCAGGCGCATCGCGATGACGAGAAGACGCCGATGGAGGAGACGCTGGCGGCGTTCGGCGAGCTAATCAAGGCGGGGAAAGTGCGCGCGATTGGCGCGTCGAATTTCAAGGCGGAGCGGCTAGAGAAAGCTTTGCAAGTGAGCAAACAGAATGGGCTGCCGCGCTACGAGAGCTTGCAGCCTTGGTACAACCTCTACGACCGGGCGGACTTTGAGGGTGGCCTGGCGGATTTGTGCAAGCGGGAAAGTCTTGGAGTGATTCCCTATTTCGCGCTGGCCAGCGGATTTTTGACCGGCAAATATCGCAGCGAAAAAGATTTGGAAGGGAAGGCGCGCGGATATCGCGTGAAAGACATGATGAACGAGCGCGGCTTCCGAATACTGAAAGCGCTCGATACGGTGGCGGCGGAATATCGTGCGACGGCGGCGCAAGTGTCGCTGGCGTGGCTGATGGGACGCGTGACCGCTCCAATCGCCAGCGCCACGAGCCTCGATCAGTTCAACGATCTGTTGGGCGCGACGAAGCTGAGTCTGAAACCCGAGGCGGTGAAGCTTCTCGACGATGCGAGCGCGATGGACGCGGCGGCCGCCGCGGTGCAGACGAGGACGCCTCCGCCGTCTAGATAGATCCTGCCGGCAATCACGACAGCTGTGCGCGGAGAACGGTGGCGGCTTGGCCGGAGAGGAGCACGCGGTCGCCTGCGCATCGGGTGCGGACGTAGCCGCCCCGCGCGGACGCCTGATATCCGGTTAGATTGTCGCGGCCGAGCTTCACTTTCCAGTAAGGCCCCAAGCAGCAGTGCGCTGAGCCGGTGACAGGATCTTCGTCAATACCCGCAGAGGGAGCAAAGAAGCGCGAGACGAAATCGTAATCGGCGTGTGAGGTTCGGCTGGTTGCGATCACACCGCGGACAGTTAGCTGGCGCAGCGCCGCGAAATCGGGCTTCAGTGCGCGAACTTGTTCTTCGGACGAAAGCTCAACCAGATAATCGAATTTGGATTGGCTGGTGAATGTTGGCGTCGCGCCCAGCGCTGATTCCAATATTTCGATTTTGGCGACCGGGTTGGCCGGAGTGGACGGGAAGTCCATTTCGATCCATGCGCCCTTTTTTGTGGCTTCCAGCGAGCCCGAGCGTGTGTGAAACCGTGCCGTCTGGCCCGGCAAAAGGTGTTCTTCTTCCCACAACAGGTGCGCGCTCGCCAGCGTCGCATGGCCGCAAAGATCGACTTCGGTAGTCGGAGTAAACCAACGCAGATCGAAGCCGTCGGCATCGCGCACCAGGAACGAAGTCTCCGACAAATTCATTTCGCGGGCGACGAGCTGCATCCAGTCGTCGGGGCGAGACTGCTGGAGCAGGCAAACGGCAGCAGGATTGCCGGCGAAGGGCTTGTCGGTGAAAGCATCGATTTGTGTGATGGCGATTCCCATTTGATGTGCTTGGGCGAGCGTGTGACTTTGCCGTATATGCAGTCAGAAGTGTATCCGTGAGTCGTAATCAAGCGAACGGCCAAATTGGGCGGAAAGATCTGCTTCGCTCGGGCGTGGCGTTGCAACATATTGGGCGCGAAAGGCGAACGCTTGCGGCGGGTGAGCCAGCCGCAAAGGAAGGCGCTGTGCGCCGTCGTTTTTATGTCGGACGTAGGGGTCCGACCCCCGAAACGGCTCACAATGCGTTCCGCAGCTCTTGGATCCGCCCCCAAACATGCCGGGCTGATGAGTGGCTCTTCACAAACACGATGCGCGGCGCGACTAATGGCGCGCCATGAGCAGGTGCACTTCGGGCGGAATGGGCGCGACGTCGACCGAGACGTTAATGCACGTGGGCTTGCCGCTGGCAAACGCTGCTTTCAGGGCTGGCGCCAGCTCTTCGATTCTCGATACGCGCTGGGCGTGGCAGCCGAAGGCGGCGGCAACTTCGTGATAGTTGGCATCGCGCAGCTCGGTGCCGGTGAGGCGATTACCGGAAACGATCTCCTGAAAATGCTGTGAGGCGGCCCAGCTGTGATTGTTCATCACGAGAACGACGATGGGCAGCTTGTGGCGCATCATGGTGTCGAATTCGGCGATGGTGAAGCCGACCGCGCCGTCGCCAACCAGAGCCAGCACCGGGCGCTTCGGATGCGCCACTTGCGCGCCGATGGCGAGCCCGAGACCCATGCCGACCGCGCCGAGAAAACCGTGGGTGATGTAGCTGCCGGGATGATTTTGGCGGATTACTTCGTTCATCCAGTGATAGGCTTCGGCGCCATCGCCGATGATGATGGTGTCCTCGGCGATATTGTCGACGATGGCGGACACGGCCTGATAGGGATGAATCGGCGGCGCGGAGCGGTGCAGGTCGGGTTCGGCGCGTTTACGGCGTTCGATTTTGGCGTTGCAGATGACTTGATTCCACGCTGCGCGATTTGGCCATTTGCGCGATTTCGCGGCGGCGTTCATAGCATGCAGAGTGTCGCGCGGATCGGCGGCGATGCCGAGCGCAACCGGACGTACTTTCCCGATTTCCTTGGGGTCGACTTCCACGTGAATGATTTTCGACGCGCGCGGCACGGCCAGATCGCTCATACCCAGCGTGAACAGGCCGAAGCGCACGCCGAGCGCCAGGATCACGTCCGGGCGCTCGCCGGGCTTCGAAAGATCGGCCAATTTGTGGAACGTGCCGCCGTAGAGCGGATGATTGCTGGGCAGGAGGCCGTGCGCCTGAAAATCGGAGAAAACTGGCGTGCCGGTGGCTTCTGCGAAGGCGCGCAGATCCGCGCCCGCGTCTGAAAAATATGCTCCGGCGCCGGCCATGATCACGGGCCGTTCGGCGGCGGCGAGCATGCCGAGCGCTTCGTCGACGGCGTGTTCGGGCGGCGCGGCGTGAACTTCCAGCAAAACCTTTTGGGGAATTTGCACCGAGGCTTCGTCAACCTGGGTGCCGAGCACATCCATTGGCAAGTCCAGCAGCACGGGGCCGGTGGGCGCGGATGTGGCAAGCCGAATGGCCTCGGCTACGAGCCGCGGAATTTGCTGCGCCACGGTGATGCGGTGCGACCATTTGGTGATGGGTGTGGTGATGGCTACCTGGTCGATCCCGGCTTGCAGCGTGTTCGTTTCCGCGTCGGCCAGGGCGCTTGAGCCGCAAAGATATAGGACCGGGGTGCGATCGAGATAGGCGTTGGCGACGGAGGTGATGATGTTCGTGAATCCTGGGCCGGCGGTTGCCATTGCTACGCCGAGGGAGCGCGTGGCGCGGGCGTAGCCTTCAGCGGCGTGTCCGGCCGCCACTTCGTGGCGGGTGTCGGTGATCGGAATTTTGTGATCGAGGCAGGACTGGAAAATTGTTTCGAGATGCGCGCCGTGCAGTCCGAAAATTTGGCGGACATTCGCGCGCAGCAGCGTGCGGACCAGCAGCTCACCACCCGTTACCGTGGCCATGGGATACTCCTTCGCGAATTGCGAAAAATCGCAGATTTATGAATACGAAGCGTCACGTGTCGCGATCTTCTCAGCGGCGGACATTCTAGCGCAGTTGCCGACCCTCGGCTCGTTCGGCGAAAGGAAAAGTGCTGCGCTGACGGCGCGGCGCCCAACTGACAAAAAAGCAGATTCCTCCGGCGGCTGAGCGCCGGCCGTTCGGAATGACACGGCTCTTTTTTGTGGAGCTTAGTGAGGTGGAGGGACGTAGCCTTCTGGGGTTTTCGAGCCGTCGCCGAAGAAAAACTGCTCCATCTGCTCTTCCATGATGTGCTGTGAATTCGGATCGAGCGGGTTGAGCCGAAGCTCGTTCAAGAGCATTTTCGAGTGATCGACCCACATGCGCCACGCGTCTTTGGAGACGTTTTCGTAAATGCGCTGGCCGAGATCGCCTTTCCAAGGCGGGCGATCGAGGCCGGGAAGTTCACGGCCGAGCTTCACGCACTTCACCATGCGAACTTTTTGCGTGCCCTTCTCATCCGCCATGCGTCGTCTCCTATGGAATTCGAGCTGCAATTTAAGATACTTCAAGGCCTAGCAAAATGCCAGCTGTGCGGGTCAGATGCACGATTTGTCCGCGGCGGAAATCGAATCGCAAAGGAGTTACTCAGCGGCTGCAGCCCTGTTGTCACCCGGCTGATTATCGGAGCTAAGCGCCGATCCCCCAAAACTGCTGTCCTTAGCGACGTGGAAAAATCAGTGAAGCGGGCGCGTGAGCGCAAGTTCAGAGTTACACTGGCACGCCTGCGTTGATGCTACGAACAGCGCTGGCGCGCGTCCGGTTTGCGATGGGCGCGATGGAGGATACCGATGAAAGTCGATCCAGCGAACAACAGCACGTTGTCGAATGGAGTCTCGCACGGTGATTTCGAGCGCGCGCTGAAGGTTTTTGCCGGCGCGATTGGAGACGAGTGGGTCGTCACCTCCGAGCAAGAATTGCAAAATTACCGCGATCCGTTTGCGTTTGCTTCGGCTGACCCTAACGCGTTCGCCTGCGCGGCGGTAGTAAAGCCCGCTTCAACGGACGAAGTGCGCGCGGTTGTGAAAATCGCCAACGAATTCAGGATTCCGCTGTGGCCAATTTCGCGCGGGAAAAATCTCGGCTATGGCGGACCTGCGCCGCGCGTCTCCGGCTCGGTGACGGTGGATTTGGGGCGCATGAATCGCGTGCTGGAGCTGAACGAAGAGCTTTGCTACGCGGTGGTCGAACCGGGCGTGACGTTCTTCGATTTATACGAGCACATCCGTAAACGAAAGATGAAGATGTGGATTTCCGTTCCGGCGCTGGGATGGGGCAGCGTGCTTGGCAATGCCCTCGACCGCGGACTTGGCTACACGCCTTACGGCGAGCATTCGAATAATCTGTGCGGTATGGAAATCGTGCTGCCGAATGGCGAGCTGATCCGCGCCGGCATGGGCGCGCTGAGCAAGGGAAATACCTGGCGTCTTTTCAAGCATGGCTTTGGGCCATCGGTGGACGGGCTCTTCATGCAATCGAATTTCGGCATCGTGACGCAGGCGGGAGTGTGGCTGATGCAGCAGCCAGATTTTTTCATTCCCTGCGAAGTGCAGTTTGAACGCGAATTGGATTTGGAGCAGATCGTCGATATCACTGCGCGGCTGCGACGCGAGGACATTATTCAAAACACAGCTGTGCTGAGCAATGCGGTACGGTTGATCTCGCGGCTGGGCGCGCGCAATCAGTGGTTCGAGGGCGCGGGTGCCGTGCCGAACGACGTGGTGCAAAAGAAAGTACGCGAAATGGGGCTGAAGTCGTGGAATTTGCGCTTCGCCATGTACGGCGCGGAAGGAGTGGCTGAGGCGCGATTGAAAATCGCTCAGAAGGCGTTCGCGGCGATTCCCGACTCGCGTTTCACCAGCCGGAAGTTTGACGCGAAGTCGAGCAGCGATGAGGAATTCACGGCTGCGATCGGCACGGAAGCGGTGCAGGCGGGAATCCCGTCGATTGCGGCCCTTGGGGTGGTGAAGTACCGCGGCGAGGACGGCGGGCACATCGGATTTTCGCCGATTGTTGCGGCGAGCGGCAAAGAGGCCGTGAAACTGGCGGACCTGGTAGGCGGCATTTGCCACGAGCATGGATTTGATTACTACGGCGGATTCTCCTTCGGCGTGAGGCACCTGTGGTCGGTGATGATGATCATGTACGACCGGCGAAGCGAGCAGGATCGAGTGGAAGTCGATCGCATGTTTCGCCGGCTGGTGAAGGAAGCCGGTGAATTGGGCTTCGCGGAATATCGAGCGCACGTAGAGTACATGGATCTGATCAGCGATCAGTACGATTTCAACAAGTATGCGCTGCGGCGATTCGTCGAGACGCTAAAGGATGCGGCCGATCCGAACGGAATTATCGCGCCGGGGAAGCAGGGAATCTGGCCGCGTTCGATGCGCGCTAAAGGAAACGGCCGAAAAGAAGCGTGATTTAGGGCGTCGCCAAGCAATTGGGCAAAAAGCAGATTCCTCGTCGTCCCAACCGGGTTCCGCGCTCGGGAATCTTCGGAATGACAATGCGGTTTACAGGCGGCGAGTTCTAAATTTGATTAGCACTATCAGACGAGCGATGGAGGGTTACGTGCAACACGTCAGGCTGGGAAACACGGGACTCAAAGTATCGCGGCTGTGCCTTGGCACCATGACCTTCGGCTTTCAAACGGACGAAGCAACCTCGCATGCGATTCTCGATCGCGCCGCGGAAGCGGGCATCACGTTTCTCGATTCATCGGACGTGTATCCGCTTGGCGGCGGATTGGAGCGCGCGGGCCGCACGGAGGAAATCATAGGCCGCTGGATTCGCGATAAGCGGCACAATTTCGTGATCGCCACGAAATGCTTTGGCGCTACGGGGCCGCAGCCGTTTCACGCGGGAAACAACCGCCGGCACATTCTTGACGCGATCGACGCGTCGTTGCGGCGCTTACAGACGGATTACATCGACCTCTATCAGCTGCACGGATTCGATCCCAACGTCACTCTGGACGAAACGCTCGAGGCGCTGAACGACGTGGTCCGAGCCGGCAAGGTGCGTTACATCGGCTGCTCGAATTATCTGGCGTACCAGTTGGCGCGCTCGTTGGGGCGCAGCGAAGTGCGCGGATTCGCGCGCTTCGTTTCCGTGCAGCCGCTCTACAACCTGCTGTTTCGCGAAATCGAGCGCGAAATGCTTCCGCTCTGCATGGGGGAAGGCGTGGGCGTCATCCCGTACAATCCTATTGCCGGCGGCATGTTGACGGGAAAATACGATCGCACGAAGCCGCCGAGCGATATGTCCACTTCGCGATTTGCGTTTCCAGGGAGAATCGGAGAACTCTATCGCGGGCGATATTGGGTAGATACGATTTTCGACGCCCTCGACAATCTGAAGAAAATCGCAGCCGATGCGGGGATTCCGTTGCAGGCGCTTTCAGTCGCGTGGGTGCTGGCGAATCCGGCGGTCACCAGCCCGATCATCGGCGCGAGCCGTCCCGACCAGTTGGCAGCATCGGTGGCGGCGCTCGACGTTACCATTCCTGCGGACGTGAAGGCGAAGCTCGACGAAGTCACCGCGCAATTCCGGTGATCTGCCGACGCGCTGAACGGTTACCTATAGCCCACCAATCGGGTCACATTCGTTGAGGTTTGCGGCCGCCGAATCTATAGTGGATGTACATTCCTTAGAAGAGGTCCCGAAACAGCTTCGCAAGGCGCTAATGGCACAGCCAACCGTCAATCAGCCGTCGTTCTTACCCGGACGGCGGCGCAGCAGGCGTTTTCCGTTCACTTCCTCAGTGGAAGCGACATGGCAGGAGAAGAACGGCCAAGTTTTTCGCGAAAGCGGCCGGGCCACGGAAGTGAACGCACAGGGCGGCTTGCTGGAGCTGAAGACGTACCCGGCCGTCGGCGTTCAGATCGAGCTGACAAATCTTCTCTCGCATGAGTCTTCGCACGCGCGGGTCGTTGGCGTTCGGCGAAACGCGGAGGGCCATTTGCTGGGGGTTGCCGTAGAATTGCTGGTTCCCAGCGAAACTTTTTGGGGCGTCAGTTTTCAGCTGAGAAAGACATGCGCGGACCTGGTTCGCCTGGAATACGAGATGCGCTCGGGTGCGATCGAACCGCGCGTCCTGAGTGAATTCCGCGACGCCGTTGATAATATGCGGAAGACGGCCTGGGCGGTTCAGGAGTGGCAAGAGCGCCAGTCGAAGAAAGAGAATCCACAAGCCGTGATTCCGCTGCTGACGGCTGAAAGTATCCGGCGCGCCACGCAGCTATGCCAGGCCATCGCCGATGCGGCTGCCGCGCGCGAAATCGCTCGTGAGACCGTCGGCATCGACGAGTTCTTGCGCGCGGTCGAGCGTGTCGTCAAAACCTTCTCGGAGCTCTTCAAGGATCGCAAGGATTAAAAC
>DATLSB010000181.1:0-2174 GCA_035534415.1 Candidatus Dormiibacterota bacterium
GCTCATGCTTGGCCGCTCGCCCAACTCGAATAAGCCGAAGCATCCCTCGTTCAAAGCGCCGCGCTACATCGTGATCGAGGGGCCGGTCCGCGTGGGCAAATCCACGCTGGCGCGCGTGCTGGCCGAGCAACTGCACGCACGGCGCGTCTTCGATTGCGAGCGCAATCCTTTTCTGGCCGGCTTTTACGAAGAGCAACCCGGCGCCGCGTTCAAAGCGCAGATGCATTTCCTCTACGAGCGCCATCGCCGCCTGATCGAAACGCGTCCGGAAGACGGCCCCGCGCCAATCGTCAGCGACTTCCTATTCGAGAAAGACAAAATTTTCGCCTACATCAATCTCGACAACGAAGAGCTGAAGCTCTACGAAAAATATTTCGACATGCTGGCGCCGTCGGTGCCCACGCCCGATCTGACCATCTATCTCCAAGCCAAGCCCGAGGTGTTGCGCAAGCGCGTGTCGAAAAAAGGCGAGCCCTCCGAGCGCGATATTTCGCCCGAATATCTCGAAGCAGTCGCCAACGCCTACGAGCACTTCTTCTTCCGCTATTCCGCCTCAAATCTTTTGGTGGTGGACACCACGGAAATCGACTTCGTGGAGCACAACGCAGACCTGCAGGAACTTCTTCGCCGCCTGCGCCAGCCTGTTAAAGGCACGCAATATTTTCTGCCCCTCGGCCAGCCGTGACATCCCGGCCGCGAGCTGATGCAAACTATCCACATGCAGCAACCGAATGATGCAGCAACCGAATGGCTAGGATGGAGAAGGTGAACGCAGACGAAGTGGTCAAGAAAATCTGTAGGCTACCCCTGGACTTTCATGCCGGCTCAAAATCGATGGCTGAGCTAGTCAGCGAATCAGGAGTCAGCGCGCATCCGGAAGCTCTCGCGGTTGCTAGCGTAGTCGCCCGCCTCAACGGGCAGCCAGAACTCGTCGATGCGTGGCTAGACTGGTCGGCAAACAAACGTGTGACGTCGGGCTGGTACTTCGCGCAAGAAGGCAGCCACTTCGTTGTCGGCTTCCATCCGAACGGCGAATCGCTGGCGTTCGATGATCCGGCTTTAGGTTGTGCGGAATTTGTGGTGCGTGAGGTTTGGGCCGTCGCGGCAATCCCTCGCAAAAAGAGCCGAACGTAATCGAAGGGCGGCCGAGGCAGAAGAAGGGGGTCCGGAGCGGGCCTCTCGCGGGCAACCCGCCCCGGATTGCGTCATGGGGACGCAACTCGTGTACTGAACTTTTTGCTTCGCGTTATGCCGCCTGCGAAGGGCCGGTAATGCGGTGGCGCAGCCTGCCGAGCGTGCGGTTCAGCGGGTGGCTGCGGTGCAGGAACGTAAGAACCGGTTCGCGGCGCGTGCCGATGCGCTCGAGCGCGCGGCGAATGCGGAAATCGCGCCCGGCGGAAACCAATCCTTTTTCCAGCACGTCGATTGCTTCCTGCGTTCGGCCGCACTGCTGATAAACCTCAGCCAGATTCAGATAGAGCTGCGCGTGGTTATGCCGCAGCGAAAGCGCTTCCTGGCAAAGATTTTCAGCGTCGGCGAAGCGCTGTTCAGCAAGCCCGGCGAGCAGCCCGGTATAGGAAAGGTAGAAAGGATTTTTGGGTGCCGCGCCAAGAGCGCGCCGCGCGTCCTGCAAGGCTTCTTCCGGGTGGCCGTCGCGCAGGTGTTTGAGGCATTCCTTGAACTCGTTCATTCCGGCGTCTGCCGGGGAGGTGGTTCCAATCCAGTGGGTCATTAGGCTCCTTCCTGGGCCGCGACGAATCTTCCGTCGCGAAGCAGCAACGAAAGACTAGCCCGCGAAAGATTTCTTGGAAATAGGACGTAAGGACAGCTTTAGTTCCAGTCCTTTTACCTGTCTGATGGTACAGGCGAAGAAAATTCTAACGGGTGAGCTGGGAAGCAAAAACGATGTGAATGCCGCGCCGCTCAAGCTTGGGAACGCCTTCGGCGAGCGCCGCAATGGTTTCCGGATGCGGATGCCCGATGGCAATGGCCGAGCCGTCGCGCTCGGCGTCGCGGGCCGCAAGATCGAGCTGCGCCAGCACCGCTTCGCGGGTGGTCACGTCGTCGAGAAACACTTTTCTTGACGCGGCGCGGACTCCTGCGCGCTCGGCGGCTTCATACGCCACCGTAGCAGCGGTGGTACGGCTGTCGATGAAGAATAATCCGCGTGCGCG
>DATLSB010000182.1:0-2204 GCA_035534415.1 Candidatus Dormiibacterota bacterium
AGGCTTAAGGGTTCGTAGGTGGCCGGTAAGGCTCGCGCCAGTGGCGAATAACCGGCGAACAAACATTGCTGCACAATGAGCAATAAGCATGATGCAAAAAGCGTCGCGTAGCGCCACTTTAATCGGCTTTAATGCGCTTATGAGGACCGAAATGCGCACTGGCAGGCGGTCTGCGCGAATTTCGCGCCCGCCCGGCGCGAATTTGGTACCATTCCGCCATTCGCGCGGCGAGATTCAGCGCAGCTGATCGCTACGAAGCGCGCCGCTCCGAATTTCAGCCAGGTGAAGGCGAACAACCATGCCAGCCACCACGCAGAAAGTTTTCGTTGGGCCCAGCAGCGAAGTCGCGGAAGGCGGCCGCCTGATCATCGACGTGGCCGGGCTCACCGTCGGGATCTTCCGTTTCCAGGGCAAGCTCTACGCGTACGAAAATCGCTGCGCGCACGAAGGCGGCCCGGTGTGCCAGGGAAAAATCGTCCCACGCGTGACGGAAATTATTGACGAAGGCGGCGCGAGCCGCGGCTTCGCATTCGACGAAGAGCGGCTGCACATCGTCTGCCCCTGGCATGGCTACGAGTACGATATTCAAACCGGCGCGCATCCCGGCAAGCCGTCGGCGAAATTGCGGCGGGTCACAGTGGAAGAAAATCCCGGCGGCATCTATGTCAGCGTCTGACGCCAATCCGCAATTTTCCGATCAATTTTCTGATCTGGCGCGCGCGTTGCGCGAGCGCGTCGCGACTACACTCGAAGCTGGCCAGATCGCTCGCGTTTTGCCCGACGACGTGACGGCGCTGCTCAGCGAATCCGTCCGCCTGTACGCGGCCGTGGTGGAAGAAACTGAGCGCGAGATCGCGCCAATTGATGCGACGATTTCGACTACCGAGGCGATAGTGGTCGCCTGCGCGCTGTTGCGCGCGCATCGGCTGAATCCATTTGATCTGGCTCTCTGGTTTTCGCGCACGGCGCCGCATCGCGGCGGCAACTTGGACAACGACGCATCCGAAGCGTAGTAGAGGCAAGCGAGGATTTGCCATGAGCATCGAAGACAAAATCGCCGAAAAAGCATCCGAAAAGCTTAACGGCACGGCCACCGCAGTCAAACATCCTGTGCAGCAGATCACCACGCGGACCGACTCGCGCGAAATCCTGGCCAACGCGCGCCGCGATATCGACCGCTACAAGCTGCACGACTATTTCATCGTCGACGTGGACGCGCACCACGTGGAATTCGATTCCTGGACGGACATTCTCGACAATCTTGAAAATCCGGTGCTGCGCCACAACGCCAAAGCCATGGTGCAGGACTGGCCGCGCGCCAAGCAGCTGGTGTTCAGCAATCACAATGTTGGACTCACGTTTCAGGACGTCTTCGGACGCATTCCGCACCAAGCCGATCTCGCCGAGCACGTCGAACCATCCAACGAGCATCGCGACCTGACGCTGATTCGCCGCGCCATGGACTCGATGGGCATCCGCGTCCAGGTCGTGTTTCCGCAGCCCATGCTCGAGCTCGGCTTGCATCCCGAGCCGGACATCGCCACCGCGCTCACGTTCGCATATAACCGCTGGTTTACTTCGACGATCCTGCCGCGCGAGCTGCGCGTGAAAGCGCTGCTGTGCCTTCCCTTCCACGATCCGGAAGCGTCCATGCAGACGATCAAGGAATTCGCGGAGACTCCCGGCGTGATCGGATTTATGGTGACCAGCCAGCGCCACACCGGCGTGCACAAAAATGTGTACATGCCGATCTATCGGGCACTGGAAGAGCGCGGACTGCCGCTCGCGTTTCACGCCGGCCCTACGTGGGGCGACACGATGACGACGACGATGAATCGCTTCCTGGCGGTTCACTCGATGTCGTTCGTCACCTGTAATATGACGCACATGTCCAACTGGATCGTCAACGGACTGCCCGAGCGATTCCCGAAGCTGAATTTAATTTGGGTGGAAAGCGGGCTGGCGTGGGTGCCGTTCATGATGCAGCGGCTCGACCACGAATACCTGATGCGCCAGTCGGACGCGCCGCTGCTCAAGCGCCTGCCGAGCGAATACATGGCGGAAATGTTCTACACCTCGCAGCCCATGGAACAGACCAACATGGATTTGCTGCAGAGCACGATGAAAGCGATTCACGCCGAGACGCAAGTGATGTATTCCAGCGATTGGCCGCACTGGGATTTCGATGTGCCCTCGCGCATCGC
>DATLSB010000183.1:0-31545 GCA_035534415.1 Candidatus Dormiibacterota bacterium
GCCCAAAGATCCTCGAGCGAGCCTCCGCCGCGCGCCAAAATGATCACGTCCACGATTTTTGCGCGATTGAAATAGCCGAGCGCGGCAGCGATTTCCTTGCCCGCGCCTTCGCCCTGCACCTTCACCGGAAAGAGGCTCACGTGCAGGTTAGCGAACCGCCGCTTCAGCACACGGAGAATATCGCGCACGGCGGCACCGGTGGGCGAGGTGATCACTCCGATGCAGCGCGGCATCATCGGCAGCGGTTTTTTGCGCGCGGGGTCGAAAAGGCCCTCGGCTTCGAGCTTTTTCTTGAGCTGCTCGAACGCGAGCTGCAGGGCGCCCGCTCCTACCGGCTCGATGTAGCTGACGTAAATCTGGTATTCGCCGCGAACTTCGTAGACGCCGAGCGAACCGCGAACGGTGACGTGCAGACCATCTTCGGGACGGAATTTCAGGCTGCGCGCCTGGTCGCGAAAGCAGACGCAGCGAATCTGCGCGCTGGAATCTTTCAGCGTGAAGTAGAGATGGCCGGACTGCGCTGGGCGGTAATTCGAAACTTCGCCTTCGATCCACACATCCGGATAAGCGCGTTCGAGGATCAGGCCGATGCTCTCGGTGAGCTCGCTGACTTTCCAGACGCGCCGCTCGGGCGCGATGTCGAAAAGAGATGGCTGCTGACTCACTGATTCTTACTCCCGGCTCGAGCTGTTTTTTCGCCGTTGACAGGATCAACAGCAGATCCCTCTCTGCGTCCGGCGCTCCGCGAACTGCGCGTCGAAATGCAAAATCCGCCGGACTCCGCTCGGGATGACACGCCTATGTATTCGGTCTTCGCGTTCATTCTAGTGGCGGAACAAATCGATGACCCACAAAATCAAGGTCAACCCCACGCTGACGATGATGCACGTGACGATCGGGAAATAAAAGCTGCCATGGCGTCCCTGATACGCGATGTCTCCCGGCAAATGGCCCAGGCGAAACGGCATTTTCACGCCGGAAACGAGCAGCGCGCCGACTACGACCAGAATCGCGCCGATTACCAGCAGCAGCTTGCCGAGTTCGCGGAAAGGCTCGGTTGGCATGACGTAACGTCATTTTAGCTTGGATTGGCTCCTCGCGATGAGAGCGCAGCCTAAGACGAGCAAGACCGCTTGCGAATGAAACTATAGGCATTATGACACATAATGACATCACACAATGACATGTGGATATTTAATGATATCCTGCTACCGTTACTCGTCCGATTCAAAGTACCGGCGGGGTGAGCGATGAGATCTGAAGCATCCCTAGATCTGAGAGTGGCGGACCAAATTTGGGTGGCAACGGCTCTGTTGCATCGAGAGAATCCGCAGCGATCGGATTTCTCGAAGCAGGAGATCCTGCAGCGGGCGGCTCAGGAATATCCGGAAGGGGCGCGGCGCCCCGGGATATCGCAGCACATTTCGACGCACTGCGTGGCATCCAAAGCTCCGAGTCCGGCGAAGCACCGGATGTTGACGCGCGCCGGCACAGGGCGAAGAAGACTATTTCGTCAGGGAGATTATTTTCATCCCGCGCGCGCGGGAGGAAAGGTTAGTCCATGGCGGGAGGAACTACCGGAGAAATACCACGAGCTACTGGATTGGTATGAAACCGAGTTCGATAAACGGCTAGAGCCCGGCGAAGAGACCGCCAAGAATCGCGGCGCCACAGCCGAGACGCTGATGAAGCTGATGGGAAGAATTAGCCGTGAAGACGCCGACGAAATGATTCGCATTATCGACGACTGCTGCGGCCACGTGGACGCGAATGAGTGGTGAATTTTTAATCGATACGAATGCGTTGATCAAGCTGATGGCGCGCGATCCGAGCCTGCACTGGCGCATGGGGCACGATTTTCGATGCTTTCTCAGCTTTATTAGCGTGGGGGAGCTGTACGCAGGGGCGCATCAGTCAACGCGGCGCGCCTTCAATACGGCAGAAATCCGGCGCATCTGCGGCGAAATTCCGGTAGTGAACTGGGATATGGAAATCGCCGATCATTACGGGCGAATCCACGCGTCGCTGCGAGCAAAGGGCAAACCGATTCCGCAGAACGATATCTGGATCGCTGCCAGCGCAGTGCGTCACGGGCTGACGCTAATCACGCTGGACCGGCACTTTATTTCGGTGGAGGGATTACCAACAGAAATTTGGTAGGACCGCCGCTACTCGGAATCGCGATGGACGGTGGCGGGCGAAAAACCGGGGACGCAGACGGAGATGTAGTCGGCGCCTTCGGGAGTGGAGTAGCGCACCCATTCGCCGGCGTGAGCGATTACGGCTTGGCCGGCGCGGATGTCGAGATCGCCGCTGCGGCTGGTGACGCGGAGAGTGCCGCTGAGCACCAACGTGTACTCGTCAAATTCGGGAGTTTGGCCTGGCTCGATCCAGCCGGCGGGGCTGGTCATGTGGGCGACACTTAGGGCGCTCGTGGCGGAGTTTACGCGGCCGATGTGTTCTTGAATTATTTTCGGCTTGTTGCCGGCGGCTACGATGCGCGTTGGCTTGGGGATTAGAGTGGGCATTGGAACCTCTGTTGAATTTTTATGGCGCGGCTCGCGCTCGTCACCGCTTCAGAGTTCTGTACGCGAGGTTAAGAGAAAAGCCCCACGCTCAAAAAAGGAGCGTGGGGCACCCCAAAAATGCAAAACAGTGCGGGCTAAATCAGCTCCATGCCGGAGAAAAAGTAACTAATTTCGAAGGCTGCGGTTTCGGGCGCGTCGGAGCCGTGCGTGCAGTTGTACTGAATGCTGGTGCCCAGGTCGCGGCGAATGGTGCCGGGAGCGGCTTTGGCGGGATCGGTGGCACCCATCGTCTCGCGCCATTTTGCAATTGCGCCCTCCGCTTCGAGCACCATCATCACCGCTTTGCCGGAGCTCATGAAGTCAGTGAGCTCGCCGAAGAACGGGCGCTCGCGGTGGACGGCGTAGAAACCTTCGGCCTCCGTCTTCGTCAGGCGCAGCGATTTGATCGACACGATCTGAAATTTCGCGGCGTGAATGCGGCTGAGAATTTCACCGGCCAGGCCGCGTTTCACGGCATCCGGCTTGATGATTGCGAATGTTCGTTCCATTGCCAAGTAGGTTCCTCCGTTCAATTTTCAGTATGGATCGCGCCAAGGCCCGTTCCATTCGCCCTCTAAAACAATTTTGGCGGGCGTACTAAGGCGAATTCGAAATGTTGCCACCCCGGTCTCGCCTGAATTGAGCTTCGGGTAAATGAGACGAACCCGAGGACCAGCTTTCTTCCCGTGCTCATCAAATTCCGTAAAGAATACTTCACTCGGGAGAGGCAGTTTCCCGTTGTAGTGAATGTGGCATGTCAAGCCGGAAATGTATTCACAACGGCTAACTGTGAAAATTTTGGACAGTTTTCCCGCGAGCTCGAACTTAGGGATCACGAAGCCTTGCGCTGTCTGATCCTGGAGCTTTCGGTGTTGCGCATCCGGATTCTGCTGAGCGAGCATCGCCGACTGCAAGGCGGCAAACAAGGCGATCGTCGCGACGGATCGTGCGCAAATATGTTTGCGATGCGAGTTCATCGAATTCGCGGGCTACCGCCTTCTAGCCTTTCGCTTCGGCGATTTTTTCGAACTCGATTTCGCCTTCGATTTTGCTGCGGGTTTCGATTTGCCGATTAGGCGCGCGAGGGTGTGGCCGATTTCGGCGGGGCTTTGCACGGTGTGGATTCCGGCGGCGCGCATGGCGCGGTATTTATCGGCGGCGGTGCCCTGGCCGCCGCTGATGATCGCTCCGGCATGGCCCATGCGGCGGCCGGGAGGCGCGGTTTGCCCGGCGATAAAACCGACGACCGACTTTTTCACGTTTTTCTTGATGTACGCAGCGGCGATTTCTTCTGCGTTGCCACCGATTTCGCCGATCATCACGATGGCGTGCGTGCCGCGATCTTCGTTGAAAAGCTGGATGGCGTCTAGAAACGAGGTGCCGATGATGGGATCGCCTCCGATGCCGATGCACGTAGACTGGCCGATGCCGAGGCGCGTGAGCTGATCGACCGCTTCGTACGTTAGCGTGCCGCTGCGGCTGACCACTCCGACATGGCCTTGCTTGTGGATCGACGCGGGCATGATGCCGATCTTGCACAGGCCGGGAGAAATGATGCCGGGGCAGTTCGGTCCGATCAGGCGCGAGCGAGAATTTTTTAGCGCTGCCGCCACGCGAACCATGTCGAGCGTGGGAATGCCTTCGGTGATGCAGATGACCAGCGGCAGTTGTGCGTCGAACGCTTCGAGAATCGCGTCTGCTGCAAACGGGGGCGGAACGAATATTACGGAGACGTTGGCGCGCGTCTTCGCGACCGCGTTAGCGACGGTGTCAAATACTGGGACGCCGAGATGCTGCGTGCCGCCTTTACCGGGCGTGACTCCGGCGACAACTTTCGTGCCGTAGTCGAGCATCTGCTGGGCGTGGAAAGTGCCTTCGCGGCCGGTGAGTCCTTGCACGAGAACGCGCGTGGATTTGTCGATTAGGACGCTCATCGCGCGCCACCCGCGAGCGCCACTACTTTTTCGGCGCCGTCTTTCATTCCGTCTGCAACGGTGAGGCTGAGCCCGGATTTGCGTAGAATTTCCTTGCCCCGATCGACGTTGGTGCCTTCCATGCGCACGACCACTGGAATTTTTAGCTGCAGCTCTTTCGCCGCTTTTACGACGCCAGCCGCGAGCACGTCGCAACGCAAAATGCCGCCGAAAATATTGACGAACACCGCTTTCACGCTGGTGTCGCTCAACAGAATGCGAAAGGCGTTCTTTACTTGCTCTTCGGATGCGCCGCCGCCCACGTCCAGAAAATTCGCGGGGCTGCCGCCGGAAAGTTTGATGATGTCCATGGTGGCCATGGCCAGGCCCGCGCCGTTGACCATGCAGCCGACAGTGCCGTCGAGCTTGATGTAATTGAGTTTGTACTTCGAGGCTTCCACTTCGAGCGGCGTTTCTTCGTCGAGATCGCGGAGTTCGGCGAATTCGGGATGGCGGTAGAGCGCGTTGTCGTCGAAATTCACTTTGGCGTCGAGCGCGACCAGGCGGCCGTCGCCGGTAACGACGCAAGGATTAATTTCGAGCAGTGAGGCGTCCGTTTCGACGAAGGCGCGGTAGAGCGACTGCAAAAATTTGGACGCTGTGCCGACCATGTCAGGCGGTAGGCCGAGGCCGAAGGCGAGCTTGCGCGCGTGGTACGGCTCGAAGCCAATTTCGGGACGAATCACTTGGCGCAAAATTGCTTCCGGACGATCTTTGGCGACTTCCTCGATTTCCATGCCGCCGGCGACGCTAGCCATAATCACCGGCGCGGCCACCGCGCGATCGATCAGAATGCTGAGATAGAGCTCGCGCTTGATGTCGAGACCTTCTTCAATTAGCAAACGGCGCACAATGCGGCCTTCCTCGCCAGTTTGGTGGGTGACGAGCTTCATGCCCATGATTTTCGCGGCGACGGTCGCGGCTTCGTCCGGAGATTTGGCGATTTTCACGCCACCGCCTTTGCCGCGGCCCCCGGCGTGAATCTGCGCTTTGACGGCGACGACGGGCGTACCTAATCGTTCGGCGACAGCGCGGGCTTCGTCTGCTTTGAAAATAGCTTCGCCTCGCGGAACGGGCACCCCGAATTTGGCAAGAATGACCTTAGCCTGGTACTCGTGGATTTTCATGCGGATCTTATCGGCCGAACCGGCGAGCCTCTCAAATAGTGCTAGAATTTATGATCGAGTAAAGCGTTTTAGTGTACTTGGAAGTAGCGGGCCGGGGCAAGCAAAGCGCGGCGTTTAATGACGATTCGTACTAGATATTACCTATGATTCCCGAAGCGTTGCAGAAGATTGTTACGGGCGAAGATCTGACCCGCGTGGAAGCGGAAGCCGCGATGGAGCAGATTCTTTTGGGCGCGGCGAGCGACGCGCAGATTGCCGGTCTGCTGACGGCCCTGCGCATGAAGGGCGAGACCGTGGACGAACTGGTGGGATTCGCCACAGCGATGCGCAGGCATGCGCCGCCGATCGTGGCGCGGCGTCCGTGGTCCGCCGAGGAAGCGCTGGTGGATACGTGCGGGACGGGCGGCGACGCCGCTGGGACATTCAACGTTTCCACGGCGGCGGCATTCGTGGTGGCGGGAGCGGGAGTGCGCGTGGCCAAGCACGGGAACCGTTCGATCAGCTCGCGCTGCGGATCGGCGGACGTCCTGGAACATTTGGGCGTGCGCATCGATATGCCCGCAGATCACGTAGCGGAAGCAATCGATGAAGTGGGCATCGGATTTTTGTTTGCGCCTGCTATGCATTCGGCTACGCGGCACGCGGCGCCGGCGCGGCGCGAGTTGCGCATGCGCACGGTGTTCAATTTGCTCGGGCCGCTTACGAATCCAGCAGGCGCGTCGGCGCAAGTGGTGGGCGTGTATGACGCGAGCTTGACCGAGCTGATCGCGCGCGCTCTGGGCGAACTGGGCGTGCGGCGCGCGATTGTGGTTCACGGCGCTGATGGGCTGGATGAAATTTCGATTGCCGGCGAAACGTACGTTTCGGAATTGCGCGATGCGATGGTGCGGAGCTACACGGTGACGCCCGAGGATTTCGGACTGCATCGCGCGCCGCTTGACTCGATTCGCGGCGGCGACGCGAAACATAACGCGGAAATCATCCACAAAGTTTTCGGGCAGTCGTTGCTCTATCGAGCGCACGGGCCGCACCGCGAAATCGTGCTGGCCAATTCAGCCGCCGCGCTGGTAGCGGCCGGGCGCGCCACGGATTTCCTGGCGGGCGTGAAATTGGCTGCCGAGTCCATCGATTCCGGAGCGGCGCGCGACAAGCTTGAGGCGCTGGTGGCGTTCTCGGTGGCTGTGGCGCAGCGCGGCCGCGCGGTTTCTTAACCTGAAGCCGCAATTCGCCAAGGTCAGCGGGTGTTGCCAGTGTGAAAATGGGGCGGGTTCTTGATCTCGCTCCTGAATCCCGCTGGGTCCTGAGTATCCGTATACTCTTGGAATTTGCGTATGCTTGGGTTCCATTTGATCTCGGTGGCGATTCCCTCGCTGTGTCCGCTGCGGCGCAAGTAGGATAGCCAAATCGTGAATTTAGGCGCCGCAGGAGCCTCTTCATTCGAGAAACTTACCCGGTAGCCGACGAAATCCGCCGAGTCATCGATGAAATCGATTCCGATGTATCCGGCGGAGTTCCTGATCCAGTTTTTTCGATCGGCCCTTAGAACAACTTTCCATTTTGTTTTTTGCCGCTGGAGAATGACAAGACTTGATACTGCGATGCCATCGCCCGTGTCGGGATATTGTCTTAGTGGAATTGCGGCAATCGCGTCGAGGGACCGCTGACCGATCAGTTTCCCGCATTTGAGAATCTTCGCAGCCGGACCTAATGCCGCTTTTCCTGCCTGCCGACAAGATCCGACAGCGGCAGAGTTAAGCTCGCGATTTGAGGTGCTGGCAGCGCTTGGCGACGGCCCGCTCGGGTCGCGGCCGGCGGATGGATCGGGCGAATCGGCGGAATCCAAGTCGAGAACGATGGAGCCGTGGATTAGGCCGGGCGGATAGCAATTTCCATTCGGATCGTACGTGGCGCTGCATCGCGCGGTGTATTGACGGCGACGCGGCGATTGCGCGAACTGCCAAACGGACGCGAACGAGACGCCGCTGGCGGACGGCTGCGGCGGGTCATTCGAAATTACGCAGCCGGGCGAGGGTGGGCAGGCGTCGTTGTAGACAAAGAAGGCGATGCGGCGATTTCCAGCGTGGCTGCGGATATCTTCTGCGGTAATTACGGTGTGGCCCTTGCCCGCGCTTGCCGGAATTGCCGAGCAGTAGATGCCGGCGTGAAAATGCGCGGCGATCACGCCGTCGGTCCACGAGAGCAGATAGGCCATCTGTGCCGGCTCCATTTCGCCGCCCTCCTCCTGATCGAGGAAAATGACCGTGCCGGGATGAAAGCTCTCGCGAAGGGCGGTTCGCACGGCAGTAGCCGCGTCGGACGATCCGAGCGCAGCGGCGCGCTGCGGATTTTTCAGCTGGCGCTCGCGGCGGCCGTTGAAAAGCAGCAGGAAGCCGAAACCGTTGCGCAGCAAGATTTCGCGTTTTCCAGTCCAAGGAATGGTGGCTCCGCCAGGCGGCTGGTTGAGCCAAAAGCCCGCGAACGAAAACGTATGGCGCAAGGCGGGCAGCGCGGCGTCGCCGGGATAATCGTTGGTGTCAAAGCCAAGATAAGCGGCTTGCGTGATACTGCGGCTACGGCGCGCTCGCGAATCAACGCGCGGATACGCTCGCCCGAAAACCGCGAGCACCACAACGGCGGCCAGCAGGCAGGCCGCAGCGAGCGATCGCACCGGCGAACGCATTTAGCTACTCAGGAAATTTTGAAGTAGTTGAAAGCCGGAGGTAGTGAGCACCGACTCGGGATGGAACTGAACGCCTTCCACTTTCATTTCGCGATGGCGCAGGCCCATGATCGTACCGTCAGCGGTTTCGGCCGAGATTTCGAGCGCGTGGGGCAGCGATTTGCGCTCGACGATTAGTGAGTGATACCGGGTGGCGACGAAGTCCTGGGGAAGTCCGCGGAAGATCGAGCGGCCGTCGTGATGAATTTCACTGGTTTTGCCGTGCATCACTTTTTTCGCGCGCACCACGCGACCGCCAAACGCGGCGCCGATGGCCTGATGCCCCAGGCACACACCGAGAATCGGAATTTTCCCGGCGTAGCGCCTGATTAACGGAATGCTGATGCCCGCTTCCTGCGGCGTGCAGGGACCGGGCGAGATTACGATGCGCTCCGGATTCATGCGCTCGATTTCTTCGAGGGTGATCTCGTCGTTGCGGCGCACTTCCAGCTTTTCGCCCATCTGGCCGAGGTATTGCGCCAGATTGTAGGTAAAGGAATCGTAGTTATCGAGCAACAGGAGCATGGGGAATCTCTAGCATAGCGCAGCCGGACTATTCCGCGCGACCTCCGGTGACGATTTCGAGGGCGCGGATCAGCGCGCGCGCTTTGTTTAGGGTTTCCTGGTATTCGGTTTCCGGGACGGAATCCGCCACGATCCCCGCGCCGGCCTGCACGTATACGCTGCCACCTTTCGCGACCAGCGTGCGCAGCCCGATGCAGGAATCGAGATTGCCGGAAAAGTCGAGATAGAGGATCGCTCCACCGTAAATGCCGCGGCGAGTAGGCTCAAGCTCGTCGATGATTTGCATGGCGCGGACTTTGGGCGCTCCTGAGAGAGTTCCAGCTGGGAAGCAGGCCATCAGCGCGTCGAAGCAGTCCACGTCTTGGCGCAATTTTCCGTGCAGGCTCGACGCGATATGCATGACGTGCGAATAGCGCTCCACGAACATCAACCGCTCGGGTTTGACCGAGCCGTATTCGCAGACGCGCCCGAGATCGTTGCGCCCCAGATCGACGAGCATCACGTGCTCGGCGCGCTCCTTGGGATCCGCGAGAAGTTCCGCTTCGAGGCGGCGGTCTTCCTCCGCGTCTCGCCCGCGCGGACGGGTGCCGGCCAGCGGGCGATAGTAGGCGTCGCGGCCC
Source organism: Candidatus Dormiibacterota bacterium (assembly GCA_035534415.1). Taxonomy (GTDB): domain Bacteria; phylum Acidobacteriota; class Terriglobia; order Acidiferrales; family UBA7541; genus Palsa-295. The sequence goes on from DATLSB010000183.1 coordinate 9,532, forward strand.
TGCACTTTTACGAGCATTTCGGGCGAGCTGCCGACCACGGAAACGTCGTCGAGCTTCAGGAAATATAAATAGGGCGACGGATTCACCACGCGCAGCGCGCGATAGATTTCGAAGGGATCGGCGGACGTGCGGGCCTCTAGCCGCTGACTCAAGACGATTTGAAACGCATCGCCGGCGCGAATGTACGACTTCGTTTTGCGCACCGCCGAGGTGAATTTCGATTTCGACATGTTGGACTGGATGCGCAAAGGCTTCTCTTTCGCGGTTCGCGGCTGCGGCGGCAGCGTGTCATCCAGGACGCGGCGCGTGCGGCTGATTTCTTCGACGGCGGCGTCATATTTTTCGCGCAGGCTGCCTGGGCCGGCGGTGAACACGTTGCGAATGATCCAGACGCGATGCTGCACGTGGTCGAAGGCAACGAGGCCGAGATAGAACATCATTACGCAGTCGTCGAGATCCATATCGTCGCGGCCTGTGGCCGGGATGCGCTCGACGAGCCGAACCATATCATAGGCGAAGTAGCCGATGGCGCCGGCGATCAGCGGCGGAAGCCCCGGCACGCGCACGGGGTTATAGCGGCGCGTCAAGCGGCGAAGGTGCTCGACGGGATTGTCCTCGAGCTGCGTGCGCTTGCCCTGGGATTCGAGCGCACATTCGCGGCCGCGCGAGCGAAAGACTTCCGATGGATTGGCGCCAACAAAGGTGTAGCGCGCGATATTCTCGCCACCCTCGACGCTTTCTAGCAGAAAAGAGTATTTCGCTCCGTTGGCCAGGCGCAGATGCGCGCCCACGGGCGTGAGCAGGTCCGCGGTGTAATTGTCATAGACGGGGACGAGATTTCCCTGGCGCGCCAGCTTGCAGAAGGTTTTGAAATCAGGCTGAATCATCGCGCGGTCCGGGACTTTCTTTGCGGTTTCGTCTGCACTAAGAATGTTTCTTCGCGGTCCAGGGCACGAGCCACGACGCGGCGCATAGCGTCTACCGGGGCGCGTTCACCGGTCCAGATTTCGAATTGCGCCGAGCCTTGGGCCACAAACATCTCCACTCCCGAGACGGTTTCGATTCCGCGCCTCTTGGCCAGCCGCAGCAGCTTGGTCATTCTTGGCCGATAAATGGTGTCAAATACCAGGCGGCAATTCAACTCGCGCGCGTCGAGCGGTGAAGTTGCGATATTCGGATGCATGCCCACCGGCGTGGCATTAACGATGGCGTCGAAAAATTCGTGGCCGATCTGCGACCATGAGATTGCTTCGCCGCCAGCCGCGCGGGCGAGGGCTTTGGCGCGCTCCGGATTTCGAGCAGCGATGCATGGACTCGCGCCAGATTGCGCTAGAGCGAAGGCGACGGCGCGAGCCGCGCCACCAGCTCCCAGAATCAGGACGCGGCTGCCGCGCAGCGGGATGCGGCGCTCGAGCGAGCGCAGCACGCCAACGTAATCGGTGTTGTAGCCGAAGAGCTTGCCACCGCCGCGCACGACCACGGTATTCACGGCGCCAATTTTCGCGGCGAGAGGATCGCAGCCGTCGAGATGGCGGAGAATCTTTTCTTTGTGAGGGAGCGTGACGCTAAAGCCGTTGATGCCGAGCGGCTCGATCGAGTCCACAAAATCGCGCAGATCGCGAACCAGAAATGGCAGGTACACGGCATCCATGCGCCGCGCAGCAAATGCGGCGTTCTGCATTTGCGGCGAAAGCGAGTGCGCGATTGGATGGCCGATCACGCCGTAAACGCGCGTGCGGCGCGTGAGCCGGTCAAGACGATAAACGTGCTTCGCTTCATCGAGCGAAACTTGTCCCGGCGCGGTGGCGTTCTCGACGGGCGCGTAAGTGAATGCGCTGCCCTGCCGGATGGACAGGAGCCGCGCAGGAAGCGCGGCGTCTCCCATGGGCACAGCCACTGTATTTTTGCGCTTGCGAGCGAGCGCGAAGAGCTTTCGGGCGTCTCGCAGGGAATTGCAATGTGCCGCGACCTTGATGGCATCCGAGCGCCCGTGCGAAAGTTCGTTGGCTATACGCTGAAGATTCTTGGGCATGGCGTCGAAGAAGTGAGCGGAGGTGAGCTGGTTACCTCCGGCGAGCAGCACCTGCAAAAGTTCAGGCGGGCATTGCCGCACTGTCTCGATTTCGAGGTCGTACCATTGGCATCCAGCGGCGATTGCTTCCGCTAAATGCGCGAGTTGTTTGGCGATCGTGCCGACGAACCTGCCGCCCGCTTCTCGCCTGCGGCAAGTGGCGAGCAAGGTGGCCCCGCGGGGCACGGAGGGCAGGCACTTCAGGAACCGGCTGATCTCGCTGCCGTCGCGGAGCCAATCGAGGCGAAGCTCAACGGTACGGGTTTCGCGCAGGGCGGTGCGAAGCTGGCGCCGCATGGATTGGGCATCCGCAGCAGCCACCACCGCGCAGATTTTTTTGCGTCCTAACACCTGTGTTTCCAATCTGTTCTGGAGACGTTCGCCCTGTGCCAAACCGCGGGAAAGGGGAGATTTTTGTTTCTACCATGGCGGTGCACAATGTGTAAAGCGGAGCCGACCATTACCTTGACGCCTCCAGGGGCGTTTGTTACGGTCGCTGCATGGGGAGAGCCTGATCCCAGGCGCGGAAGTGCCACCAAGGAGCGAGCGTCATGCGCGGGAAAATTATATTGTCTGGCCTGATCCTAGCACTTTCAGGAGCCGTGGCGTCGGCGCAATCGAAGCCCATGGCGCCGAGCCCAGGAACCGTGTATTGCTCCGGGATCGTGACGACGGAGCGCGTCCCGCGCAGCACCTACGTGATCACCGGTGAGGATTCGAACTACCGGATTCTCTACAGTGATGGCGATGAGGTGTTCTTCAACAAGGGAGCCAATGACGGAGTGAAGGCGGGCGACGAATTCCTGGTGGAGCGCCCTGTGCAGGATCCATACATCATTCAGTGGACGAAATGGGAAGACGACATCCTGCACAAAATGGGCACCATGTGGGACGATGAGGCCCGTTTGAAGGTGATCGTGGCCCGACCGAAAGTATCGATCGCCCAAGTGGAAGATGCTTGTGACTACGTGCAGCGCGGCGACATCGTCGTGCCGTTCACAGAACGCGCGACCCCTGAGATCAAGGTGGAATCACACTTCGACAAGTTCGCCCCGCCAAACGGCAAGGCCATGGCCATGATTATCGCCGGGAAGAACTACGTGGACACGATGGGAAACCAGAGTGTGGCTTACGTGAACCTTGGCAACGCCCAGGGCGTGAAGGTGGGCGATTACTTCAAGATTTTCCGCTATCAGGGTACCCAGCATGAAACGGTGTACCAGACACCACGCTACGCTTTCGACCAGGAATTCGACATGGGTGTGAAAGACGTGCACATGATGGGGTACGGAGCCGTGCCGCAAAAGTGGAACTGGAGCAACGTGCCGCGCGAGAATATCGGGGAAGCCGTTGTGCTACGCACCGCTCCGAATTCGTCAACGGTCTTGATTACCTACAGCTTGATGGAAATTTTTCCGGGCGACTACGTCGAGCTTCAATAACTTCAATCACTGGTACCACCGCCGGCGCGCCGCCCAGTTCCCGTCGAGCCCGCGTAGAGTTCCGATTCGGCGAACACTTCCGCGGTGAAGGCCTGCAGGCGCGTGCCGGCTTTGCGCCACGCACTCCGATCCAGGCCGGCTTTCGCGCAAACTTCTTCCAGGAAGCTCAGCGCGTCCAAATGGTGCTGAGTTGCCACCTGCGGTAGCAATACGCCACGGTTCGCGCCTCTCGTTACCATGAGCCCGTGCTTGCCAATCTCGATGCGATCCAACGAGATCTCTTCCAGGGCGGACAAAATTGAAAGTTCGATCTCGATCTCGGGGACCTCGTGAATTTGCACCGGGCCGTAACGCGGATCTTCCAACGCAGCGGCGCGAGCGCAATAAGCCACTAGAGGAACTATGGGCTGAGGCGCACCGATCTGGCCGATGCATCCGCGCAATCGGCCTCTACGATGCAAAGTGGCGAAGGCGCCCGCGGCGAGCGGCAGATTCGTGGAAGGCGGGAAATCGTCGAGAGCGAAGCGGGCCTCGACGGCGGCAAGCAAGGCCTCGCGGGACACTTGAAGCACAAATTGCTTGTCGGAACTAAGGAGTGGCGGCATCCTGCGACTTTTTCTTGGGATCGAGGATCGGATGTACCTCGGCTGTAGCTCCCTGGGCATCCCGACGGCGCTGGTCGACGCGCAAATTAATCTGCCCCCAGAACATTCCGAAGTAGTGAATCGCGGAAGCGACGGCGCTCAAGACCACCAGCCACAGCAGCGCGGTTCCCAGCGGCATTAACGCGGGATGATTCGCGGTAAGGATCACGGCGCCGCCGGCAATTACTTGCAAGATCATTTTCGTTTTGCCCAGTGCGGTTGCCGGAATTACCAACCCCTCGACGGAGGCGATTTCGCGCAGCCCCATCACCAGGAACTCGCGCCCGATGATCACCACTGCCATCCACGCGGGCATCAGGTGCATCCAGACCAAGGATATAAATGCGGCGGAGATTAAAAGCTTGTCGGCGACGGGATCGAGCAGAATCCCGAGGGTGGTGACTTCGCGCCGCTTCCGCGCGATGTAGCCGTCCATCACATCGGTGGCCGCCGCCATCATCAGGATCAGCACTCCCCAAACTTCAAAATGGATAGGCAGCCCGAAGAAGTTCCAGTTCGGCTGGCGGGTGAGCAACACGACCACCAACAGCGGCACGAAAAAGATCCGCAGCACGGTTAGGCTGTTTGGCAGGTTCATATCGCTCTCACTGCGGAAGGCTGGCTGGCTCATTTCCAAGCACGGCGACAGCTAAACTTACTCCGTTCACTATAGACCCGGGCCAAGCCTCAGTCAACGAGGGTCGCCAAGTCGAAATGAGCGCAAGTGCGAGGAAACAAATGCATAGCTAGATAACTCCTAGTCCTAGTAACCCCTTAGCGGCCGAATTGCTGCAAAACTGTGCAAAATCGAGATGGCCGGAGCCAAGCGCTTCACGTATGTGGAAGCAGTCGCTGGTTCTAAGAGGAGTTACACAAGTCAAAGAATATAGGGTACTTACTTGTAGGTAGGAATTTCGCAGTGCTACGCGCCCCTACCACCAAACCGAAAACCAGGCAAAGGCAAACTCGTTATTTCCACAGTAATTTCCACAGATAACTACGAGGTTCGGGGAAAATTAAGGCCTGAAAACCGACGAATTTGCGCAGATTCAACAGCAATTTGCGGGGGAGGTGCCCGACGCAAGGTCCGTACAGAAACTACTCCTGGGCCAGATGGCGAAGGCCCCGCGCCGCTGATTGCGGTAGCTCAGCATCGAGCAAAAGGTCTCCGTCAACCACTTGGGAGTGGAGCACACGCCCTTGTGCCTGGACTTGAGAAAAGTGGCGGCCATCGGAAAGCGGCATGCGCAGGCGAAGTCGCACCAGGGGGTCGAGCGGCATGGCTTCGTCAATTCGATCGAGCAGTTCGTGCAGCCCTTCGCGTGTAACAGCGGAAGTGGCCACCACATCGCGGGCGCGGACATTCGAGGCTTGTAGGGATTCGAACTCGCTCTGCGAAAGCCGGTCGATCTTGTTCAGCACGTGGACGCGAGGCCGGTTCTCGACGTTGAGGCTGCGCAGCACTTTCAGGACTTCGGCATCCTGCTCGGCGTGGCGCGGATTCGAGATATCAGTGACGTGAACGAGTAGGGCGGCTTCCTGCACTTCTTCGAGCGTGGCACGGAATGCGGCGATCAGTCCGGGCGGAAGGTCGCGCACGAATCCCACAGTATCGGAGCACAGAACCCGGCGCCGCGAAGGCAAACGGATCGCGCGGATGGTCGGATCAAGAGTGGCGAACATTTTCGACGAGGTGAGCACGTCCGCGTGAGTTAGGGCGTTGAAGAGCGTCGATTTCCCGGCGTTGGTGTAGCCGACAAACGCGACCATTCCGAGAGGCACGGCTTGGCGCGCGCGGCGGCGCGTTGCGCGCTGGCTGCGCACCGTTTCGATTGCGTTCTGAATCTTTCGCACGCGGTCGCGGATTTTGCGGCGGTCGGATTCGAGTTTCTGCTCGCCAGGTCCGCGGGTTCCGATTCCGCCGCCCAGCCGAGAGAGAGATTCCCCATGCCCCGCAAGGCGGGGCAACAGGTAATTGAGCTGCGCAAGTTCCACCTGGAGCTGGCCTTCGCGCGTGTGCGCGTGGGTGGCAAAAATATCTAAGATCAGCTGGGTACGGTCGATCACCCGTTTGCCGGTTACTTTCTCCATGTTACGAAGCTGTACGGGCGTGAGGTCGTGATCCACGATCACCAGCGGGACGCTGCGCGACTCGGCTTCGGCGCGAATTTCCTGAAGCTTTCCCTTACCGACAAGAGTGGCAGGGTCGAGACCTTCTCGCACCTGCAGTATTTCGCCGGCGACATCCGCGCCAGCGCTCTCGGCCAACTCTTTCAGTTCAACCATGGAGTCGCGGCTGGTAGCCGCTTCAGCATTGTTTCCGGGAACGCGCGAAGGGCGCTTCAGCGCCACACCAACGAGGAGAACGCGTTCGGTTCGGTTCACAGGTTGGGTGTGTTTCATTCGGCGAAGGGAAAACGGGAGGGGGCCGAGGAAGGCCGTATTCGTCTCACGAAAATTATTATACCCTTTTGCGTCGCCAGATTGAACTGCGCTCAATAGTTCAGCACAATGGCAATCCCGGATTGCCTGCCGGAACTCAATGTCGTAGGCTGTAGCGGGTTCCGGGAATCCGCCACCCGGCGCGGGTATTGTGATTGCCAACGCGCGTTGACCGCGGATACCCGGCGCGACACCATTCCAGTGGCGAGCGGCGCGCTGAACCGAACCCAGACCTGAATACGTCTGGCGCCCGCCGCCTGCAAGGAGCATGAATGAGCGGTTGGCGGCAATCAAGGGTGCACCCATTTGTTGGGCGCTACCGTGCCGCCGGTTTCGCTTCGGTTCCAGCCGTACTCTGCGGCCTGCAAACAGCGGAGCGGCGAGATGACTTCCGTCAACCAGACGCGCATCTCGCCGTACGAGCGCATTGATCGGCCCACTCAGGTTCATCGTACAAAAACGATCGCTAGTGCTGCGCATTGTTGGATATACGGTCGCGATCGGATCGCTGATCTGGGTACTGCGCGATTTTCACGTGGTGCGCGCGGCGCACGACATGGCCAACGCCGACTGGCGTTTGGTGCTGGTGGGCATGGCGCTAGACGTGCTGAGCTATGGCTTTCAAGCCATCCGTTGGAAGCTTCTGCTTACGCCGTTCGGCAAGGTGCGGACCACGCGATCGGTGCGGTCGATCTTCGCTGGACTGTTTGCCAACCTGGTGTTTCCGCTCCGCCCGGGCGAATTTCTACGCAGCTATCTGCTCTCGAACTCAGAAGGCATAGGGCTGGGCCGCGTGCTTGGATCCGTGGGCGTGGAACGATTCGTGGACTTGGTGATCGCTACCGCGGGCCTGGGGATTGTTTCGCTTGTGGTTACCTTACCGCGCCGTTTTGACCGCGCGGCCGATATCCTGGGTGTCATAATTCTCGCTCTGCTGATTGTGGTCGTAGCGCTCGTGTTTTACATCGAATTCAGGCTGGGGCGCGGGAAAGCGCAGAAGAACACGGAGCGCCGCGTGCCCGGGCGGCTGATGCAAGCGATGATCGTGCTACACGCCATGGGAACGGCACCCAGCTTCTATCCCGCCGTAGCGGTTTCGCTGATGATCCCGTTCTGCCAGGCCGTGGCGCTATGGGTGCTGATGCATTCGTACGGAATGCGGCTTTCGTTCATGGCTGCAGTGGTGGTGCTGCTGGTGATCAACCTGGGCGTCTCGCTCCCCAATGCTCCGGCCAACGTGGGGTCATACCAATTCTTTTGCGTTCTCGGCCTCAGCATATTTCAAATAGACAAGAGCCGGGCCACTGGATTCTCTATCTTCGCGTTCATCGCGCTCACGTTGCCGTTCGTGTTCCTCGGTTTTGCGGCTCTGCTTCGCAGCGGGTTATCGCTACGATCGATGCGCGAAAAGGTCAGTACGTTTCCCCGCCAAAGTTCCAGCCGCACTCAGCTTAAAAGGAACTAATCCGCGGAGGTAGGCCCGAGGCGTCTTCGGCACACGTCTTGGAATTCGCCATAAGTCCGGGAGTGGCTCCGGTATATAGTTGGAGTTCCGGTTCGCGCGCCGAATTCGCGGCGCTTTTCGCCGATTTCCCGCGTGAAACCTGCCGGCACAAATGGCATCAGACGCCCTTAAGAATCTCGAACGCGCCAGGCGGAGCCTTGAAAAGAACAAGCTCCGTGAAGCCGTGGCGGCCTATCAAGCCGTCCTCGAAGAGGCTCCGACGCACCAGGAGTCGCTGCAGGCGCTGGCCGATATATTCACGCGGCTGAACGAGCCGGCCCGCGCGGCGCAGTATTATGTGGCGCAATTCGACCGCTTGGTGGAGGCGGGCGACCTCGCCAAAGCTTCCGCGATTTACTCGCGTTTCCTGCGCCCGCTGCCGCAACCTCCGGACCGGCTGATGCGCTATGCTGCGCTGCTGCAAAAGCAAAACCGGATCGCCGATGCGGTGGAGCAGTTTTCGACCGTCGCGGAGCTTTTCCTGCAGGAAAAACGACAGATCGAAGCCATGGCCTGTTACGAAAGCCTGGCGGCGCTCGATCCTGAAAATCCTGCTCGTCACGTCGCGCTCGCGCAGCTAGCGGCAAGCCTCGGACATGCCGACCTGGCCTCGCGCGCTTTCCTACGCGCAGGGCAGCTGAGTTTGGCAGCGTCGGCCTTGGACGAAGCTCTCGATTACTTTGGCCGAGCGCACCAGCTATTGCCCACGGACCGCAGCGGCGCTTTGCTTTTTGCCGAAGCGAAGCTTCGAATGGACGATGCCGGAGGAGCCGCAGCGTTACTGGAGCCTTTCGCGCCGAACGAGAAGGACGGTGTATTTCTGGCGCTGTATGGCGAGAGTCTGTTTCGCTCCGCGCAGCTTGACCGCGCTCGTGATGTATTCGAGTGCTACTACAAAGCCAAGCCGGAAGGCTTTGTGAAGCTCTTCGAACTGGTGGGCGCGTACCTGCAAGCCGCGCAGGACGACAAGGCGGCATCACTGCTGCGCCATACCAAGGACCTGATGCGCGCGGCGCGCAAGGAAATTGAACTACCGGCGCAGATGGACAAAATCGTGGCCGCGTACCCGGCATCCCTTCCGATTGCTGAAGCGGTGGCGAAAAACTACGAGGAACTGAATCGCGAGACTCAATATTTCGACGCGCTGGTGCGACTCTTCGATCTGTACCTGGTGGCGGGAAAGCTTCCAGAGGCCTGCGAAGTGCTGGACCGGCTGGTGGACATCGATCCCTACGATTATCGCAATCAAGATCGTGTGGCGCAGCTAGAGGGAAAAGTCGACCCATCTTTTCTGCGCAATGTGCAATCGCGCGCCGCGAAGGCCGCCAATGTGACCACGCGTACGCAAGGATTCGGAGCGGGTTCGCAAGTATCTTCTCCGGCGGAGCCCGCGACCGAAGAAGCGCGCGCGCAGCACGCGCTCGAAGACCTGATCGTGCAGGTAGAAATCTTTTTACAGTACTCGCTGCAGTCCAAAGCGGTAGAGCGGCTCTCGCGCATCTCCGAGCTTTTCCCGGGCGAAGAAGAAAAAAACGAGCGGCTGCGGGCCTTGTACGAACGCGCGAATTGGTGGCCCAAAGGCTCTCCGCCGAAACCATCGCCAAAACCGGCCGCGCCTTCTGCCGCGCCAATGGCTGCTGCAGAGCCTGCGGCTCCGGCGACGACTTCAGCCCTAGACACGCATCGCGATCTAGCGGCGATAGCGGAAATTAACCGCTTGATGTACCGCCAGTCCACGCCGCGAGAGGTCTTGGCGTCCACGGCGGCGGAAATCGGAAAGCATCTGCGCGTTGCGCGCTGTCTGGTGGCCGTCGGGTCGATTGGCGAAACCACGCACCTGACGGCGGAGTACGCCGCGCCGGGTGTGCCACCCGCCGGAACCGCGCGGATGGCTTCCGTCGTGGAGCTGCTGTCAAAACATCCGCCGGACGCTCTAGGCGGAATCGAGCTGCGCCTGGCGAACACTCCGGCACTGGCTGATTTCGCCGTTGAATCGGCGCTCGGCATCGTGCTGACCGACAAGGAAACACAAACACCCGCTGGCGCGCTGCTGGTGGGAGACGCCAGCGCGCGAAAGTGGAAGCCCAACGAGAGCTTTTTCCTGCAAGCGGTTGGCGACCAACTGGTGCTGAGCGCCAACCATACGCGATTGCGTTCGCTGGTTCGCTCGCTCGCGGTTACTGACGAGCGCACTGGCCTGCTCAGCCGCGGCGCGTACATCGACTGCTTACTGGCGGAATCGAACCGGTCCCGCGCGCAGCACACGCCGCTATCGCTAATCGTGCTGCAGATCGATCGCGGCCCGGACGTGCTGCGGCAAAATGGCGACGCAGCGGTTGATAATTACATCGAACAAATCGCCCGCGCATTATCTTCCGCCATCCGCCAGACGGATATCGCCGTGAAATATACAGCATGGTCACTGGTTTTCATTTTGCCGGACACTTCGCTTGAAAACGCCGGTATTCTGGCTGAGAAGCTGCGCCAGGTGGCTGCCACCGTCCGGCCTGCGTGGGGCGGGCAGGAGCTGACCGTCAGCGCGGTGGTGGCCGAGTCTACGTCGCGCCCGGCGGACGAGACGGAAGACCGTGTGACGGAATGGATCAACCGCGCGGAGAGCGGCCTGGATGAAGTGCGCCAGCGCGGAGGAAACTCGCTTCTGTCCCTTGCAACCCCCTGACAACGTGCGAAAATAGCTGACCGGCATGCGCACAAAACGCGCCGTACGTTTTGCAGGCGAAACTGTGCTCCGACGCGGCCGGCTGAATGCGACTTAAGGACTCGATGGCTGAGATTTTCAAACCGAATACTGTTCGAGGCGGATTGAGCGCCGCTGGCCTGCATTTCGGAATCGTGGTCAGCCAGTTCAACGGCTTCATTACCGACCGTTTGCTGGCCGGCGCGCTCGATGCACTGCAGCGCGCGGGAGCGGCGGAACGAGAGGTCGAAATTATTCGCGTGCCCGGTTCGTTTGAGATTCCACTGGCGTCAAAGAAGCTCGCGGCCACCGGACGCTGCGACGCGATCATTTGCATCGGGTGCATTCTGCGCGGCGAAACCGCGCATTTTGATTACATCGCTTCCGAAACGGCGCGCGGCATCCAGCTCGCGCAGCTCGATACGGGAGTGCCGATGTCGTTTTGCGTGCTGACCTGCGATACGCTGGAACAGGCGATCGACCGAGCTGGCCTGAAGGGCGGAAACAAGGGCTACGAAGCGGGAGCTAGCGCCATCGAGATGGCGTCGCTTTCACGCATGCTTTCAGCGAAATCGGGCGCGCCGCGGCGTCCGCAGCGTAGATAGCATGACCCTTCGCCGTAAATCCCGCGAGTTCGCTCTGCAGATGCTCTTTCAGTGGGACATGAACCACCAAGATCCAAAGCTGCTTGAAAAAACGTTTTGGAAATCGGCGCGCGCGGAGGATCGGACGCGTAAGTTCGCGAATCAGCTGTTCGAGGATGCCGTGGCGCTGGCGCCGGAAATCGACGCGCTGGTTGGCAAGCTTTCGGAAAATTGGCAGCTGGATCGCTTGGCGGTGGTCGATCGCGGCATTCTGCGACTGGCGATTGCGGAGCTTCGGCTTGGAACCGCTCCCGCGAAGGTAGTGATCGACGAAGCGCTCGAGTTGGGGAAAAAGTTTTCTTCGCCCGAATCGCCTGCATTCCTGAACGGAATCCTCGACGCGGCGTATAAAAGCCTGGAAGAAAAGCCGGAAAAATAATTGCGGCGGCCGAGAACGTGTAATCTCCGGACGGGCGCTCTTCGTTTGATGCAGAAGCGATCGTCGCAAACCTGGTTAGGATTTCCTGTCAGAGCCGCTCGACTAGCGAAGCAACCTCGCCAAGCACGCGCCGCGTGGTTTCCGCTCGCGAGGTTTCTGAGTACACGCGCAGCATCGGCTCCGTGCCGGAAGCGCGCACCATCACCCAGCCAATATCGCCGAGGTAGACCTTCACGCCGTCAAGATCCTCGCGCCGGACGATCGGCCAGTCCAGCAGCTTCGTGAACTTCGGATCGGCAAATCGCTGGATCGCCTTTTGCTTTTGTCCGTCGCGAACCGTTAGATCGACGCGGCCGTAATAGTGCTCGCCGAACTCGTGGTGGAGCATGCGTACCAGTTCGCCGAGACGTTTTCCGTGCCAGGCCATTACTTCCGCAAGTAACAGGGCGTTGACAGTGGCATCGCGCTCCGGCAGATATAGCTTCGTGCCGATGCCGCCGCTTTCTTCTCCGCCCAGCAGCACGTCGCCCTCAAGCATCCGGTCGCAAATATATTTGAAGCCGATCGGCGTTTCCCATACTTTGCGGCCGAACTTCGCTGCAATTTTGTCGATCATTTTGGTGGTGGAGAAAGTCTTGGCCACATCGCCGCTCAGCTTTCGCGTGCCGGCGAGATGCCACAGCAGAATCGAGAAAATCTGATGCGGCGTGATGAACGTGCCGTCGCTATCGATCGCGCCGATGCGGTCCGCATCACCGTCGAACGCGAAGCCGGCGTCGTAGTTTCCGGCGAGCACCGCGCGGCGTAGCGCCTCGACGTGAGGCTCGATCGGCTCGGGATTCACACCGCCGAAAAGTGGATCGCGCGTGCCGCGGATTTCTCCCGCTTCGATTCCGCGACGGCGGAAAAGCTCGCGCAGCAGCCCGCGTCCGGCGCCGTGCATCGGGTCGATCAGGAAGCGAAACTTGGAAGCGCGCAGGCGGTCCCAATCGACCAGCTCGTCGAGCTTTTCGAGATACGGCGCGTGAATATCGAGCGAATGAATCAAATCGCTGCGCGGCGGGAGGGGCGGGACGCCGTCCCGCAGCACTTTCGCGAGTTCGCCTTCCACTTGCGTGACAATCGCTTGCGACGCTGAGCTGCCGTAGCTGGCCTTGAGCTTTACGCCATTCCAGCGATAGGGATTATGGCTGGCGCTGATTTGGATTCCGGCAGCAGCGCCACGCAATCGCACCATCAGCGAAAGCGCGGGAGTCGGCGCCGCGTCCGTGGCCAGCCACACCGGAGTTCCAGTGGCCGCTACGGCCTCGGCGGCAACGCGCGCGAAAAGCTCGGAAGCGAAGCGCGTGTCATAGCCGACCAGCACCCCACGTTCGGGGCGCTCGGCGCGGACCACGTAACGCGCGATGGCATGAGCCGCGATGCGCACGTTGTCGCAGGTAAAATCTTCCGCGATCACTCCTCGCCAACCGTCGGTGCCGAATTTGATTTGTGCGTTCATCCGCCCTTTACAGAAGCTCTGATCTTTTGTGCTCCTCGAGCCATTTCACGATTTTGCCGACGTCCTGCGCACGATTGCGGTCGCACACGAGCAGCGCGTCATCCGTTTCGACGACGACCAAATCGCGAATGCCGATTGCTGCTACGAATTTCTTCGGGGCCCAGAAGTAATTCCCTTCGGAATCGAGCGCGAAGAGCTCGCCGGCCGAAATATTTGCACCTGGCTTCGAAGCGCCGAAATCATAAACCGCGGCCCATGAACCAATGTCGCTCCAGCCCACCTTTGCGGGCACAACAAAAACTCGCGGCGAGCCGGACACTCGAGTGGCAGGCTCCATAATGCCGTAATCGACGGAAATATTCTCAAGGCGCGGGTACATTCTCTTTAGCGCGGCTGCGTACCGCTTTGTGCCGATCGTTGGAGCCAGCTTTTGAAGTGCGTCATATGTTGCGGGCAGAAATCGCCGCAGGTTTTCAAGAAACGTGGACGCGCGCCAAAAAAACATGCCTGCATTCCAAAGATATTTGCGCGACGCGACGTATTTTCTTGCGACCGGCAAAGCGGGCTTTTCGGTAAATCGCCGCACCGCAACCATCCGCACACCGCCAGGGTTCGCCGTCGCGCTGCCCAGCTCAATGTATCCGTATCCGACGTCGGGCCGCGTGGGCACTATGCCGAAAACGGCCATTTTGCCGGGCTCGCGAACCAGCTCCAGGGCCGCGCTCATCAGCCTGCGATACCGGGGCGCGTCGGACACGTGGCTATCGGACGGCAAAACCGCCATGAGCGCGTCGCCGTGCCCGTGAACCAGATGAATCGCGGTAAGCCCGATCGCCGCAGCGGTGTTGCGGCCCACAGGTTCGGCCAAAACGTGCGATGCGGGAACGCCGCGCAGCTGACTTCGCACCATCGCCGCTTGCTGCGCGTTGGTGACCACCCAAAGGTTTTGCGGCTTGACCAGCGGATGCAGGCGCGCAGCCGTTTCGCGCAGCATCGTGTCTCCGCCGGCGATATTTAAAAGCTGCTTGGGAGTTCGCAGCCGGCTGCGCGGCCAAAAACGGGTCCCGCGTCCTCCGGCCAGGAGCACGCCGCAGACGGGCAGTTTTTCTCCGCGCCTGCGGCTTTTCATGCGTGCACCAGCCGCGATTGTTCAGCTTCGCTTACACCGGCGGCCGCGAGTTCGCGCCTGTAGTCATCCAGGCTTGCGGGGACATAGGTGCGCAGCAGCGACGTGCGCGATTTTGGCGCCATCTCAAATTTTCCGAGCGCAGCGGGAATCATCCACACCTGGGCAGGACCATATGCCGCCCTCTTTTCCGCAAAACTAAAATCACCTTCGCCGCTGAGGACGATCAGCAGATCGAAATGTTCGCGCGAAGAACGAGCAGTTATGCGTTCTGGGAATTCCCACTTCTCGGTCGCGAAGTAGCGGCAAGCGGCGAAGAATGTCTTCTCCAACGTGCCGCATCGCGCGGAAACCGGCTCGATTTTTCCGCCCTCCTGCTGACCGAAACGCATCACCTCAAGCGCCTTTTCGATGTGCAGCTCACGCGTGCGTCCTTGCGCATCGTGGCGATTGTAATCGTAGACGCGATACGTCAAATCCGAGTGTTGCTGAATTTCGCACAGCACCAGCCCCGCTCCGATGGTGTGCGCGGTGCCAGCCGGGACGAAAATCGCGTCGCCTTCGCGCACGGAAACGCGTTCGAGACAGTTTTCAGCGGTGCCACCGACGATCGCATTTTGAAATGCGCTGCGTGTTACGTCCGATTTCAAGCCCACCATCACTTCCGCGCCAGGCCACGCGCGAAGCGCGTACCACATTTCCGTCTTCCCGCGGCCACCGGCAGCCTGCTCGTGTTTCGCGGCATATAAATCGTCGGGATGCACCTGTACGGAAAGTTTTTCTTCTGCGAAAATGAATTTCACGAGTAAAGGAAAAGCTCCGTCGCGCTTTAGGGCTGTGCCGGTCCATTCCAGCGGCATCGACGGCCAAGCTTTGGAAAGGGCCTGCCGCGCAAACGGGCCGGTGGCGAAGCGGGACTCATTGCCGGTCATCCACGCCTCGCCAATGGGCTCGGCGAGGCCGGATTTTTCAGGGAAAAACGGCGCGAGCGAACGCGCACCCCATGGACGCGGGCTGAAGGTCGGCTCCAGCCGCGCGGGACATATGGCGACGCATTCTGAAATCACGCGCGGTCACTTGGCGTTGCTGAAAAAGCGATTGAGCCGCCGAAGGCCTTCATCGATGCGCTCCATCGACGTGGCATAGGAGAGCCGCAGATACCCCGGAGCGCCAAACGCTTCTCCGGGAACTACGGCAACCTGTTCGCGTTCGAGAAGCTGCTTCGCGGCGGCCGTGTCGTTGGGCATGTCCTTGCCGAAGTGCGCCGAAATATTTGGGAACACGTAGAAGGCACCGTCAGGAGCATTGCAAGTGACGCCCGGAATGGCGCGAAGACCGGAGACGATGCGTTCGCGGCGCCGCGCGTATTCGGCAAGCATTACCGGCACGGAATCCATCGGTCCACGCATGGCCTCGATGGCCGCGTACTGCGCGATCGACGTAGGATTCGAAGTCGACTGGCTTTGCAGCTTGGTCATCGCAGCGATCAGCGGCTGCGGCGCGAGTGTGTAGCCGATGCGCCAGCCGGTCATTGCGAAGGTCTTTGACATCGAGCCAATAGTGATCAGCCCCGGCTTGGAATTCGGGACGCTGGCGATCGAGTACGGCTTCGCGTCGCCATAGGTGAAGTGCGAATAGCACTCGTCGGACATAAGCCAGACGCCCTTGCGCTGGCACAGTGCCAAAATTTCCTGGAACTCATCCGGCGGAATCACCGCGCCCGAAGGATTGCTGGGCGAATTCACGATCACCATGCGGGTACGGGGTGTGAGCAGCTTTTCGAGATCCGAAGCCCGCACCAGGAAATTTTCCTCGCCGCGCGTATTCAGGATCACCGGCTTGGCGCCCGCGTATTTGACGATGTCCGGATAGGTGACCCAATATGGCGCGGGAATCACCACTTCGTCGCCGAAATTGATCAGCGAGCAAACGGCATTGAAAATGGCGTGCTTGCCGCCAACGGAAACCAGGCACTCCGCCGGCTGATAGGAAGAGCCAAGCTCGCGCGCGTGCCAATCGCAAATCGCCTGGCGCAGCGCAGCGAGTCCCGGAACCGGCGTGTACTTGGTGCGGTTCTCCCCGATGGCTTTGATGCCTGCGCGCTTGATGTGTTCAGGCGTGGGAAAGTCTGGTTCGCCGGGACCGAAGTCGGCGACGTCAACGCCCTTGGCCTTGAGCTGATCAGCGGCCGCCAATACGACCATGGTGGGCGACGGGCTGATGCGATTCACGCGATCCGCAAGCTGAAATTCGGCAGTCTTCAATCCAGTAGCTGGTTCCATGCCCTGTTCCTATTCTCTTTGTGCTTTGATAACTCGCCAATCCTTATAGATGGCGGCACATCGATTGTAGCGGGCCAGCGAGAGGGGTCAACATCCAATTTGTACGGGTTTGTACGGGACTCGGCGATTTCGGCTGCGGGATTTTTAGCTGAATTTCGCGCGCAAGCGCTCTTCCACGGCGGCGGGCACCAAGCCCTTCGGAAGTCCGTTGAGCCTGGCAAGTTCCTTCACCAAGCGAGAGCTCAGATAGCTGTACGCCTCGCCGGGCAGCATGAAAACGGTCTCAATGCGCGGCTCAATCTTGCGATTCATCATGGCCATTTGCAGCTCGTATTCGTAGTCAGAGACGGCGCGAATGCCGCGCAGCACCACACTGGCGCTGCGGGCGCGCGCATAGTCCATCAGCAAGCCGTCGAAGACGTCGACTTCGACATTCTTCCAATCGAAGGTGACCGTTTCCAGCATTTCGACGCGCTCTTGAATGGCAAAAAGCGGATCTTTATCCAGGTTGCGGGTAATGCCAACGATCAGCTTGTCGAATATTTTCGCGCCACGGGCGATCAGATCGAGATGCCCGTTGGTGACCGGATCGAACGAGCCGGGATATACGGCCACAACAGTTTTGGGTTTTTCAGGAGCCATTTTGAGGTCGATTTTACTCCAAATTTGGGCGGCGCTCGCGGCCATTTGTATCGCGCGTTGCCGAAAGCGCAAGCCTCCGGCATTTCTGTTGAATTATTCGTAGCTGCTTCATGACAAATGCCTCCTGATTTTGTAGATTGTCGGTAACAGAAAGCAGGGTCGCGGCGGCCGAAGCCGCGTTTTTGGAGGCCAGCTACGATCGCAAACAGGAGGAGAGAGATGCCACTGATCCAAGTAAAACTTCTGGAAGAAGTGTTTACCCCGGAACAGAAACAGCAGATGATTTCGAAACTCACGGAGGCCATGGTCGCCATCGAAGGCGAAGCCATGCGCAAGGTCACGTGGGTGATTATCGAAGACGTCAAAAGCGGGGAGTGGGGCATCGGCGGGCAGTCAATCACCACAGACGCGGTGAAGGCGATTGCAGCCGGGAAGTCCTGAGCCGCGCATACTGAAAATTAAGCCAATTGAAAAGCCGCATCAGGAGGGGCCGGAAGCGCTTGGACTTGCGAAGCGCGTCGATGTGAGTCACCTCTAGACGCATAACGCTCCGGCCCCACCTGCTCGGCGCGGGGAAGTGGTCAATCGAGTAGTTGTTCGCGTCGACCACGACGGATCGCTGCGCTATGCTCTTCGGCGAAACTGTCGGGAGGATGCTTGGCATCCGTCGAAAAGGATATCGACGAGCTGAACCGCGAAATTGTGTGCTGCCGGAAATGCCCGCGTTTGGTGCGCTATCGCGAAACGGTGGCGCGCGAAAAACGCGCGGCTTTTCGCGACTGGGAATATTGGGGCAGGCCAGTGCCGGGCTTCGGCGATCCACACGCACAGCTGATAATTTTGGGGCTTGCCCCGGCAGCACACGGCGCGAACCGGACTGGACGGATGTTCACCGGCGACCGCTCGGGAGATTTTTTGTATCAAGCTCTTTACCGGGCTGGATTCGCCAGCCAGCCCACTTCGAAAAATCGAAACGACGGACTCGAACTGCGCAATGCGTACATCACGGCGGCTGTGCGGTGCGCACCGCCGGCAAATAAACCGTTGCCACCTGAGCTGGCGAACTGCAGACCGTATTTTGAGCGGGAACTCGAACTGCTCCGGCCACGCGCAATTTTGGCGCTGGGTGGAATCGCTATGCGCGCGTATCTAGGCTATTTGAAGGACCGCGGCGTAATCGCCAGCCTGGCCGCATTTCCCTTCCATCACGGAGCGAGCTATGAACTGGGCGCGAATTTGCCGAGGCTGTTCGCGTCCTACCACCCGAGCCAGCAGAATACTTTCACCGGCAAGCTCACCGAGAAAATGCTCGAAGATGTTCTGAATGACATTCGTACCTTCCTCTCTCGATCTTCACAGCGCTGACGGCGCCACCGCAAAGGCTGGACCTAGAATCGCAGCGAGTTTGGATGTACCCTTGGCGGCACTCAGGCCACCACTGGACTGAGGTGCTTCGGGGGGAGTCACATGCTCAGCAAACCTGCGCTCGCGAGTGGAATTGCGGCTGCTTGCGCGGCGCTTCTTCTATTCATCGCGCAACCGTGCCATGTCTCCGCAGCACCGTCAAACGTAGCGGCGACTGTGAGCGACGCGAACACTTGCGATCGCGCCTGCCTGCAGGGATTCGTCGAGCAATATCTCGACGCGCTCGCGGCTAACGATCCCTCGCGGCTGCCGGTCACCCAAGACGTGAAATTCACCGAAGATGGCCAGCAGCTCAGCCTGGGCGACGGGTTGTGGAATACAGCCACCGGGCGCGGAACCTACAAGTTTTACATGGAGGACCCTGCCGCGGGCGAAGCCGCATTTTTCGGCACCATGCGCGAATCCGGAGAGCCGATCATTCTGGCGCTGCGCTTAAAGATTGAAAATCGAAAAATCTCTGAGGTTGAGACCATTGTCGTGCGCGACGTGAAGGAAGCGCAGAGTATGGAAAAGCGCGGACATACCGATCCTCTATTCATCGAGTCGATTCCTCCGACGGAACGAGCTTCGCGGGCCAATCTGGTTCGCACCGCGAATCTATATTTTTCGGGCATGCAACTCGACGACGGCAAAGGCGACTACTCATTTTTCGCCAACGATTGCGACCGCGTCGAAAACGGTTCGGAAGCGACCAACAATCCGGTGAACAATAACGGCGGCCTGGTGGCATCGCAGGGCAATTCAGTGGACAAAAGCTCGCAGGAGCGATCGGACCTGACGTATTCGGCTTCGTGGAGCTGCAAAGAACAATTTCAATCCGGACTGCTGCATTTCGTCACGCGAATTCGCGACCGCCGCTTTGTGATTGTCGATCCCGAACGCGGCGTTGCTTTGGCGTTTACTTTCTTTGACCACGCTTCTGGGAAAACCCGCATTTTCAAACTGCCTAGCGGACGCACCATCACCTCCGGCCCTACCACTCCATGGACTTGGGAAATCGCGGAAGTGTTCAAAGTGGAGCGCGGCAAGATTCGCCGCATCGAAGCCGTCTATCACCGCGCACCCTACGGCATGAATTCGGGCTGGAGCACGTGGCGGGAGTCGATGTCCACGCTGGCACGCTGGGCGGCGATTCCCGGGCAGAACTAGCGTTTCGCGATCGGCAGCACGGGCCTATGCGTTCAATCGTTCGCGGGAGGGGTGGACATGCGAAAAGTTCTCGGATTGCTTGCTGCGGCGGTTTTGTTTGTCAGCGCGTTTCCAGCAATCGCAAGTGCGGCGCCGAACGGCAACGCAAGCAAAGCGGGCGAGGCAAAGGGCGCGTGCGACTACGAGTGCCTTACGGGAATGGTAAACCAGTATCTGAAAGCGCTGCTGGCGCACGATCCGGGTGAACTGCCTCTCGCTCGGAACGTGCGGTACACCGAAAATACGATTCCTTTGAAGGTTGGCGAAGCGCTGTGGGGAACGATCAGCAGCGTCGGCGATTACCGGATCTACTTCGCCGATCCGCAAGCCGGCGAAGCGGGCGTCGAGGCGACTATCCGCGAGAACGGCACTCCGGCGATTCTTTTGCTTCGCTTCCGCGTGGTCAGCGGAAAAATCACCGAAATCGAAACGCTAGTTCATCGCAATGCCGACGATGCGAAGGCGCTGGAAGCTTTCGGGCATCCGAATCCCGTCTGGAGCCAGCCCGTGCAGGCTTCGCAGCAAACATCGCGCCAAGTAATGGCCAAAGACGCGAATATTTATTTCGACGGGATCTTGCAGTCCAACGGAAACATGGTGCCTTTCGATCTGCGCTGCAATCGCATACTAGACGGCTACCAGGACACGAATCATCCCGGTGTAAAAGGCTGGTTCCATAAGGGCTCGTTTGAACCGGACGCGATGAATATTCGCGACAACATGAACACCGGCATCTGGTCCTACATTCATTCGATCGAACCACGGCGCATCGTTGTAGTCGATCAAAAAATGGGCATCGTGCTGGGCATGTTCATGTTCAACCATCCTGGCAATGTGAAATACGCGCACGTGAAAGGCGTTGGAGACGTTCCGATGCCTCCCATCGTGCGCCACCCGTCGAGCGTCTTGATGGGGGAATTCTTCAAAATCGAGAATGGGAAAATTCGCCAGATCGAAGGCATTTCCGTCGCGCTCCCCTTCGGAGCGGGCGAAGGATGGGAAGCGCCGCGTGCTGCC
Organism: Candidatus Dormiibacterota bacterium; assembly: GCA_035534415.1. Lineage (GTDB taxonomy): Bacteria > Acidobacteriota > Terriglobia > Acidiferrales > UBA7541 > Palsa-295. The sequence goes on from DATLSB010000183.1 coordinate 30,537, forward strand.
CATCGCGGCAATTAGACAATCGCAGAGACGCGGCCGCGCGAGCGAGTTATGGGTTTAAGGGGCGTAGGGTGAAAAGTACTTTTTACGGCTGGAAACTGCTGGCGGTTTTCTGGGCCGTGATCGTGTTGAACTTCGCATTTCCCACGTTCGGCATGAGCGTGGTGAACACGTACATGGCCGGCGCGATGCACCTCGATCGCAAGGAGCTGGGGCTGGCCTACTCCGTGTTCACGTTGATGGGAGGCCTGCCAAGTCCAATTGTGGGCTACTCGATCAACCGCTTTGGGATTCGCCGCACCATGCTGGGGGGCATCTTGCTTGTCGGCTCGGGTGCGGTGCTGATGGCGGCAGCGGTTCATACCGCTCTGGAGGCTTTTCTTGTGCTGGCGCTGGTGGTCGGATTCGGAGCGGCACTTTCCGGAACGATGGGGCCGCAAGTGGGAGTGGCTCGCTGGTTTCGTGCCAAGCGAGGGCGCGCGATGTCGCTTTTTTTCACCTGCACCGGCATAGGCGGATTCATGGCCGTTCCTCTGCTGAACGGCGTGATCGCCAGATGGGGCGGCAACTGGCGCAGCGCGTGGTGGTTCATGGCGGGGATGTCCGTGGTGGCCGCACTGCTTGCCGGATTCTTCATTCGCGAAAGTCCAGCCGAACTCGGGCAGGAAGCGGATGGCGGCGCGATCAAGCAGTCCGCTGGCACAATCGAAGAGCGAACGCCGGCGCGCGGCGTGTTCAAAACCACTGAAGATTGGACGCTCGCGGAAGCATTGCGATCTCCTGCCCTGTGGATACTGATCGTCACCTACCTGGGATTTTTCATGGGCTTCTTCATTTATCTCGCGCATGGAATCGTGCACCTGGAAGGACTCGGCCACAGCCCTGCCGCTGCCGCGCAATCGCTCGCTGTCTTGATGCTTTCTTCGGTGATCGGGCAGTTTACTGTGGCCGCGCTGGGAGATCGCGTGGAAATGCGCTACATCTTCGCGTTGGCGGTCGCGCTATTCGGCGT
>DATLSB010000184.1:0-4260 GCA_035534415.1 Candidatus Dormiibacterota bacterium
GCGAAGCCCGAGTAAATAGCGCCTGCCACGAAGTACGGCGGGAAGATGGTGCTATGCCAGCCGGGAACGATGGCGATCGTAAAGTCGAAGCTGACTACTGTGTGGACCGAAACGACCAGTGGCGTCGCCAATCCGGCCAGCAAAATCGAAGCGAATTCGTAGCGCGCCCAGTGCACGGCAGAACCGCGCCAGCCCATTGAAAAGATACCGTAAACCACCTTCTTAACTTTGCTCGTTGCACGGTCGCGCAGCGCGGCCAAGTCGGGGATAAGACCCACGAACCAGAAAAGCAAAGAAACGGTGAAGTAGGTGGATACCGCGAAAACGTCCCATACCAGCGGGCTGCGGAACTGCGGCCACAACCACATCGGGTTCGGGTATGGCATCAAGTAGAAAAACAGCCACGGACGGCCCATGTGCAACAGCGGAAACATGCCCGCGCACATCACGGCGAAAATCGTCATGGCTTCCGCGAAGCGGTTGATGGAAGTACGCCATTTCTGATGCAGCAGGAGAAGGAAGGCGGAGATGAGCGTTCCGGCGTGGCCGATCCCGATCCACCAGACGAAGTTGGTGATCGCGAACCCCCAAGCCACGGGGATGTTGATGCCCCAGATGCCGACGCCCTTCACGGCCAACAGGGTGATAACCGTGTTCAAGAGCATCAGCAAACAAAAACCAATGAATGCGCCGAAGATCCAGCCGGGAGTGGTATTGCCCTTCCCCAGCACGATCGAGCTGATCTTCTCGGTAACGCTGCCCAGCGTTTGTCCCGGCCCAAGCAGCGGGTCGGGCCCGTGTAACGGGTCGGGGCTAACTGCTATGGCTGACTTTTCGGAACCTTCAGATTCCACGTACTTTTCCCCGGTCCTATCTGGCGGTTGCCTGCCCTTTTTTTGAAGGGAACGAAATTTACAGAATCAAATCTCCGAAATCCTTTGCGACTCCGCGCGCCAACCTATCACCTGAAGCGGCGCATCGGCCCAAAACCATTTGAAAATCTCGGCCGCAACTGCGTCCTTGAGCGGCAATGACGTAGATCACACGCTGATGTGATCGAAAGTACAAAATCGACGCGACAGGATATGACAGGAACCCTCCGTACGCAAGCTTCAATTCAAAACTTTTTTTGCGCGATTTTTCGGCGTTCCAGTTCCACGTCACGGGTGCCTTGCGTGTCCGCGTTGCTTCCCTTGCCCTCGATCGTCACGACGGCGACCGAATAATCGTTCGCGCGCGCTTGCGTGGCAATGGCCCCTTATGACTCGCGGCATTCTTCCGTGTGTTGTTTTGAGCATTCGCGAACCACATCGCGGAGGCATTTCGCGCGCCACGTTGTTACCATTTCACAATGCGATCCGCCGCGCCGATTGCTCTTGTGTTCGCCCTGGCCGCCTGCTCAGCCGCGCGCGCCGATGTGATCGTGTTGAAAAATGGCAACCGCATCGTTGCTTCCGACGTGACCTCCGACGCCGATCACGTCACCTACCAAACTTCTGCCGGACAGCTTTCGATTCCGCGGTCTATCGTGGCGCGCATCGAACACAACGATTTGGGATATTCCTCCGCTGCCGGCCAAGCCGCGTCTCAACCGCCCGTGACTGCGCCGCAAATCGAGCCCGTTCCTGGCTACGAGGAAGTCACACGCCTCGCCGTCCATGACGGCGGCGTGGATTACGCGTACATTCAGCGCCTTGAATACGGTGCGCGCAGTGGCGCGCACGATGCCGTTAACAAAGTAGCGGCGGCGCATTACGCCGCGGCCCAGTTTTTCCTCGCCCAGGGCGATTCCGATTCCGCGATCGAACAATACCAGGAGGGCCTCGAGTACGCGCCGAACAATCTCGGTTTGCTGCTGAACCTCTCAGTCCTGTACCTCCGCACCAGCCAGTTCACGCTGGCGCTTGGGCCGCTGCAGCATGCTCACGACGTTTATCCGGCCTCGCCTGACGTGGACAAGTTGATGGGCTGGGCCTACTACGGCGCGAACAAGACCGACCAGGCGATCCAGGAATGGAAAGCTGCAGCCGCACTGCGGCCCGATCCGGACGTCCTCGAAGCGCTTCACAAGGCGGAACGCGATCAGGCGCTCGAAGCAAACTACCGCGAAGGCGACACGACACATTTCGATCTGAAATATTACGGCGGCGCCGCGCCCGAACTGGCGCGAGGAATCCTGGCCGCGCTCGAAGATGACTACAACGATTTGCAATCACAGCTCGACTACACACCTCCTGAGCAAATTGGCGTGATCCTTTACACCGGCCAGGCCTTCGAGAATATTACTCAGGCGCCGGCCTGGGTCGGCGCGCTGAACGATGGCAGGATTCGCATTCCGGTGCAGGGATTAACGTCCGTCACCCCGGAATTGGCGCACGAGCTGAAGCATGAACTCACGCACAGTTTCATCGGGCAAAAATCGAATTACCGCGCGCCTACTTGGCTGCAGGAAGGTCTCGCGCAATGGATGGAGGGCAAACGCAGTGGAGTAAACGCCGCCGCTCTGGTGGACGCAGCCAATCAGGGCCTCACGCCATCACTCGGCTCTCTCGAAGGATCGTGGATGGGATTGCCGGGCAACAACGCGTCGATGGCTTACGCTTGGTCGCTCGCCGTCATGGAATCGATCATCGACCGCAACGGCATGGGCGACGTCAGCCGCCTGATCGGTCGAATGGCCACGGCACCCTCCGCGCAAGACGCCGTGCAACAAACTCTCAATTGCAGTTACGCCGATTTGCAGCAACAGACCGTCGACTACCTCAAGCGAACGTATCTCGGCAATTAGTGTTCCGGGCAAGACTATCCGCTGCATCAGTTGCATCGTTATTTTACGCCAAAGCAGATTTCCGGCCTTCTCTCCAAGATGCGGCGGGATAGAGGCATCTCACACCTTAAACTGCGCTGTTTCATGGAATTCCACCGCTCATCTTCCGCCAGTCGTTCGCAAAATTCCCGATTTGGGAGATGGTCGTTTCTAAACGTCTTTTCGAGCTCGCGCCGTCACCTCCAACCGCTTCCAAGCGCTCCGTTCACTTAACTGAACAAATAGCCGTGCCCGCGGCTTCCGCTCTCGGTATAATCCCGCCGAAACCTCCGCAGGGTCGACTGCGAGTAGCTATGGAGACAACACCTGGCAATCACCTGAAGGAAACCCGCCTTCGCCTGCAGCTCGGCGTGCGCGAGATTCAGCACATCAGCGCAAAAATTGCGGCGCGCGAGCACAACCGGCGCTTCTACATTTCTGCGGCACGCCTCACGCAGATCGAAAACGATCACGCCGTGCCCAGTCAGTTCAAGATCTTCACTCTCGCGGCCATCTATGGAATTTCCTTTCACGAAATTTTGAGTCTCTACGGAGTGCATCCAGACCGCGCGCACAATTATCGCGCTGAGGTGAAGTTGCCTGTCACCAGGCCGGTGACAACGGACCTCTTCAATCTGGACGCTAAAATTACGATCCCAGTCCGGCTCGATCCTTCGTTCAAGTGGGAGCGCACGCAGCTCGTCAACCGCGCCGTGTCGCTTTGGGGAGAAATTCCCGCCGCGTTCCTTTTGGAGTGCAATCCGCGCCAGCATATGTACGCCTACATCGGATTGGAAGATGAAACGATGAGCCCGCTACTGCGGCCAGGAGCGCTGGTGACCGTCGACGAAGATCGCCGCGAGGTGGCTAACGGGCGATGGAACACAGAATACGACCGGCCCATCTATCTCATTGAATTGAGAGATGGATATCTATGCGGCTGGTGCTCGATTACCGGATCGAACATCACGGTGGTCCCGCACCCAACTTCCGGTGTGCCGATCCGCAACTTCAGTTTAACCACTGAAGCAGAGGTGATTGGTCAGGTAGTGGGGGTGGCGATGCGATTGGTCCCGACAGCTCAGGCCAATCCGGCGCCCGCCGCAGGACCTCCAATGCGGTCCTGACCTGCGAGACGAAAAGCTCGCGCGACGATCGAGTACATCCTTGCGGTATCAAGTCGCGGAACGGCTCCGTCTCCAGCCAAAAAGTTGCGGCCTCGTGTTCCGGCTGGCTCAGCGATCGAAAGTGCAGCCGCAGTTCCTTGGCTAGATCGAGCAGCGGAAGTTTGAGCACGGAAAAAAAGATTCCCTGATGCACGCTGCGAAGCGTGTCGTGAACTTCGTCCGCCGACGCGATCTGTCCCCAGCCTTCATGGAGATAATGGCCGGTGTACGCGTCGCGCAAAGATCCCACGAACACCAGTCGCGCAAAGTTGCCGCCCGCCGAATTCA
>DATLSB010000185.1:0-4587 GCA_035534415.1 Candidatus Dormiibacterota bacterium
GCAACGGATTTCAATCCCGGCACCAGCCCCACCATGAGCATGCCGATGATTCTCTCGCTGGCGTGCAGTCAATTGCGCATGAGTCCCGCGGAAGCCATCTCCGCAGCCACCATCAATCCCGCCTATTCGTTGCGGCTGCACGATCGCGCCGGTTCGCTTGAGGTTGGCAAATATGCGGACCTCGCCACTTTCGACGTGGCCGACTACCGCGAAATTCCGTATTATTTTGGTGTGAGTCTCTGCAGCATGACCATGAAGCGCGGAATTGTAATCCACCCAAAGAACTCCTGACCCATGAGACGTCTCGTTGAATGCGTTCCCAATTTTTCCGAAGGGCGCGATCGCGCGAAGATCGAGAGGATCGTGGCTGCCATGCGCGAAGTGCCGGGCGTGCTGGTGCTTGCGGACGAGTCCGATGCGGATCACAACCGCAGCGTGGTAACTATCGCGGGCGAACCCGAAATCGTCGTGGAGGCGGCGGTTCGCGCCGTCGGGAAAGCCGCCGAACTGATCGACTTAACGCGTCAGCGCGGCGTTCATCCGCGCATCGGTGCGACGGACGTGGTGCCGTTTGTGCCGCTGGAGGGAGTCACGCTTCAAGATTGCGTGGCGCTCGCGAAACTCGCCGGGCGCGAGATTTGGAATCGCTATCACATCCCCGTTTATCTCTACGAAGCCGCTGCGCAGCGTCCCGACCGCGCGAACTTGGAGAACATCCGCCGCGGCCAATTCGAGGGACTGTGCCAGGAAATCGAGACGAATCCAGACCGCGCTCCGGACATTGGCGATCGCGTGATTCATCCCACGGCGGGAGCCACGGTGGTAGGCGCGCGAAAGTTCCTGGTCGCTTACAACATTCTGCTGAACACCAGCGACGTGGAGGTGGCGAAGAGAGTCGCGAAAGCGGTGCGCTTCTCAAGCGGCGGGCTGCGCTACGTGAAAGCCATGGGTGTTTTTCTGGATGCCCGCAATCTGGCGCAAGTGTCGATGAACCTCACGGATTTCGAACAGACGCCCGTGCATCGCGTATATGAAATGGTGAAACGCGAGGCGGATCGCTATGGCGCTTCGGTGGTGAGCAGCGAACTGATCGGGCTGATCCCGCGGCGCGCCATCGACATGACGGCTGAATATTTCTTGAAGTTTGAAAACTTTACCACCGCGCACGTGTTGGAGAAGAGATTGGACGACGCGCTGGAGGCTGCGGCAGCTGCGGCGCGTCCGCACAGTTTCGCCGCGATGCTCGAACCGTTTCTCGCCACCGTAGCGCAGCCAACAGCAACGCCCGGTGGAGGATCGGTGGCCGCGCTGGCGGGCGCGTTGGCCGCGTCCCTGGGCCAAATGGTGGCTGGGCTTTCGAGCCAGCGCAAATCCCAAGCGGCATACACCGCGCGGCTGGACAGGATTTGTCAGGAATTCCAGATCGCCGCGCGTGATTTTCCTCAGACGATCGACGCGGATGCCGCCGCTTTCGACGCCGTGGTCACCGCGAGGAAACTGCCGCGCGAGACGGAAGCCGAGCAACGCACGCGCAACGACGCAATTCAGAAGGCGATGCATCGCGCCGTGGAGGTTCCGCTGGAGGTTGCGCGCCGAGCGGCCGATATATTTGAAATGCTCGGGCAACTGGAGGAGATGTCCAGCCCATCGATGTTATCAGACGTTCGTGTGGCCCGGCTTATGGCGACTGCCGCCCTTCGCGGCGCGCTTGAAAACGTGGAAATTAATCTCGACGGAATTGAAGACGCCGACTTCGCTGAAAGGGCGCGGTCCGATGCCCGTACCATAGCAGCGCGGGCCGACGATACGCAGGTAAGCGCGGAAAAATGAACGCGGCAAAATGAAATTGACCAGGGGAGTTCTGAGGACTTTTATGAAACAGCGTGTGAATCGTTTTGCGATCATCTTGATGGCGGTTGGATTTTTGCTACTGGCATCCGCCGCTGTGCCGCGGCCGTCTTTCGCCGGAACTTTGAGCACCGAAGTGATCGGCATGTTTCCGGAGAACGTAGGCGAGTTTGCTTATGCCGACATGAAAACCGCGCGACAGTATTCGTGGTTTCCCCAGCTCCGCGAGCAGCTGCTGCCCAGCCGATTCCGCCAATTCGAGCAATTTCTGATTTCCGCCGGCGTGGATCCCAATACTCAAGTGGACGAGCTAGCCTGGGCCGCGATCAAGAGCCCTAAGAACGGCGAAGAGATCGTCGGCGTGGCGCTGGGCGATTTCAGTCCCGCATCGAGCGAGGCGCGGTTCAAGCAGCAAAAGCTGCCTGTGGTGACCATCGACGGCTACAAACTGTACGCCTACGGCAGCGGCACGGGTCCGACGGATATTCTTTTCATGTTCATCGACGCCAACACAGCGGCCTTCGGGCAGCGCGCTGCACTGCAGCAGCTGATCGATGTTCGCAGCGGCGCGGCTCGGAGTCTGCTCGACAACAGCCAGCTTTCTCCATTGATCAGCGAAGCGAACGGTAACGGAGTGATCTGGGCGGTGCTCGACAAGAGCTACACGCACTTGGCAATTCAGCAGCTGATCCCGCAAGCGGCGCAGTTTCCGCAGGCGGCGCCGATCATCAACCGCATGCGCGCGATGACCATCGACATCCAAGCCGATAGCGGTATAGACGCGCAATTTCAGGCCATCTGCAATTCACCGGATGACGCCAACTTGCTTGCAGCCGGCTTGCAGGGAGCGCTGATGCTCCAGCGTTATCAGGAAGCGAAGTCGAATCCCGATTTGGCCAACGCTCTCGATCAGGTACACGTGACGCCGAGCGGCGATCGCCTGAAAGTGGATGCGGCGGTGAGTCAGGATCAGTTGCTTTCGTTGATTCGCACGCGCGCGTTTGCGGTTCCAATGTAATTTGGAACGCAACTCTGGCTGAACTTTGTTGAGAGCTGACGAGCAGGTTTCGGCTGGGGACCGATCAGAAAACGAACCGGCGTTTGGCGGCGCCGGACTTCTTCACCAATATTATCCGCGGAACTCCGTCGTTGATTTCGACGTCGAGCTCGTCGACTGCGGCGCTCTTCAAACTTTGTCGAATCTGATCCGCGAGACGTTTCGACGCTCCAGAGGCGAATTGCGCGCTGAATTCTTTCAGGATTTCCGGCGCGGGCTCGATAGTCACCTCGATGCGATCCGGAAATTCGGCGGCAGCGAGCTTCATCCCCGCGGGAATTCCAGATTCGCCAAGCACGCGAGCAGCTGCGCCGCAAGCTTGTGAGGCCGCTGCCGCAATCTCACTTGCCGCCGCATCCGAAAGTCCCGCTCGGCGTGACACGTGCGCCGCGATCACGGAGGCGCCCTCGATCAAGCGAGGATCGCCGTCAACCTGGCACTCGATGCGAGCAATCCATTCAGGACCGGTGGTCATCATCGTCAGCGACTCGAACGTCGCATGCTTCCCGGCATTCCGGACAATAGTACAAGCCATCGACGCAGAGCCGAATCGTCTCTGTCGACTGGCAAAAGCAGCAGTATTTCTCACATTCGCACTTCGACTCGGGTTGGTCGCACTGCGAACAAATAGTTGTCATGGATCGCCCCTCCGGTAGGAGCGCGTTCAAGTCACAATAGTAGGACACGCCCGCGCCCGCCACAAGCGCCACGCACTGGACCAGTGCCCAAATCCGGCGGGTCATCGCACACCGAAAGAGCCGAACCTTGCGGTCAACCGAAGTGGTGGTACATCCGCGATAAATTCGATAACGTTGAAAGGCACGCCACCAGAGCGAGTCCACCCGCAATGTATCCGCCAGACTATCGCTATACAAAAGACCATCAGTGGGTGAAGGCGCAAGATTCGATCGGAACGATCGGGATCACGCACTATGCACAGGCACAGTTTGGCGACGTGGTATTCGTGAATCTGCCGAACGTAGGGGCAGCATTGAAGAGCGGCCAAGCGTACGGAGCGATCGAGTCGGTGAAGGCAGTGACCGACCTGCCCGCTCCCATTTCCGGCGAAGTGGCCGAGATCAATACCGCGCTGGCAGATTCGCCGGATATCGTCAACAAGGATCCGCACGGCGGCGGATGGCTGATGAAGGTTCGCGTATTTGATCCGCGAGAACTCTCCGGGTTGATGGACGCGAGCGCGTACGCGCGCTACACAGCAGAGATTGCCGGCTGAGCGCGAGTGAAACATTCCCCCAAAAAACGAAAAGCGCGGCGATTGCGCGCCGCGCCTTCGAATCTCATCACTATGCAAGAACACAGGCTGCCGTGTTCCTGCGGTTTGAAATCGAGCAAGAAACCAGCGCGACGAAGCGCTAGCCCCTATCTTTCCTGGCCTTCTCCGTCGAACTATTCGGCTCTGGAGCCGACGCGATGGTTCGTTCGAGCGGGATTTCGGCTCCAGCCGTGAGTGCAGCCGGAAAGGAAATCTCGCGTCCGCCGGATTGAGCCGCGGCAGCCGCCGCAGCGGGAGCGGAGTCCGGCGCGGGCATGGGGATCAGCGCGCCTTCCGCTTCCTTCGAGAACAGCAACCCGTCGCCTGCGCCGTTCCAGTCAATCGAGATCACGTCGCCCAGCGCCACCTGATCGGTGGCCAGCAGGTTCGCCAGCGGATACACCACGTA
>DATLSB010000186.1:0-16428 GCA_035534415.1 Candidatus Dormiibacterota bacterium
TACACGTCGCAAAAATCGGCGAGCCCGGCGGTTGCGATCCACGGAATCCATTTGCGCACCAACAGATCGACGTAGGCTTCCGGCCGCCTTCGGAATTCCGGCGGCACCACGTGCGCTCCTAAGAAAGTCCGCACGATATCGAGCGGCTGGTCCTGATGCAGCTCACACAGCACGTTGAGAATTTTTACTTCGCTCCGCCAATCGAGGCCGTATCCACTTTTGGCTTCGAGAGTGGTTGTGCCGTTTGCGGCGAAGTGCTGAAGATGCGCGGACGCTCGCGTTTTCAGCTCTTCCGGTGACGCCTTGCGTAAGCGGCTGACGGTCGCGCGAATTCCGCCGCCATTTCGGGCGATTTGCTCGTACGATTTCCCGGCGATGCGCTGCTCGTACTCATCCGCGCGGCTGGCGGGGAAAATTAGATGTGTGTGTGAATCGACGAAACCCGGCAGCACCACGCGCCCGCGCAAATCGAGTTTCTCGGCTTTGCGCGCTCGGGGGAGCTTTTCGATCTTGCGCCGCGGCCCGATGGCCGCGATCCGGTCGCCCTGTATGAGAATGGCTCCGTCGCGGATGATGCCCAGGTCGCGCATTGCCCGCCCGCGACGCGGCACGGGGCCGCGCAGGGTGAGCAGCTCAGAGCACCCGGTTATGAGAAGACCGGACACGCGATCAGCGGAATCGTAACTCGCATCTGCTTAAAACTGCAATGATTTGCTGGAAGGGGAGCCGCGAACATCGCGCGGCAGTCAAAGCTTCTCGCGATCCGGCATCGGAATTTTGATACCCGTTTTCTTCGCGAAAGCGACGGCGTCCGGATAACCCGCGTCCGCATGGCGGGCCACGCCGATGCCCGGGTCGTTGGTGAGCACGCGCTCTATGCGCGCGGACATTTCATTAGTTCCGTCCGCCACCAGCACTTGGCCGGCGTGTTGCGCGTATCCGATTCCTACTCCGCCGCCGTTGTGAATCGATACCCAACTTGCGCCGCTGGCGGTGTTCAGCAGCGCGTTGAGGAACGGCCAGTCGGCCACAGCATCCGAGCCGTCCCGCATGGATTCGGTCTCGCGGTAAGGGGACGCGACCGAGCCGCAATCGAGGTGGTCGCGGCCGATCACGATGGGAGCTTTCAACTCGCCGCGCGATACCAGGTCATTGAGCGCCACGCCGAATTTGTCGCGTTCGCCATATCCCAGCCAGCAGATGCGCGCCGGCAGGCCCTGAAACCTTACTCGCTTCTGCGCCAGACGAATCCAGCGGCACAGGATTTCGTTTTCCGGAAACATTTCGAGAACAAGCTGGTCGGTGCGGTGAATGTCCGACGGCTCACCCGAAAGCGCGGCCCACCGGAAGGGACCTCGGCCCTCGCAGAAGAGCGGGCGAATGTACGCCGGCACGAATCCCGGAAAGTCGTACGCGTTTTTCACGCCCGCTTCGAACGCAAACGTGCGGATGTTGTTGCCGTAATCGAAAGTGACTGCGCCGAGTTTCTGCAGCGTTAGCATGCCTTCGACGTGGTACCCAATCGATTCCAGAGAGCGCGCGCGATAAGCAGCCGGGTCGGTTTTGCGAAGTTCCGCGGCTTGATTGACGCTCAGACCCTGCGGGATATACCCGCCGACGGGATCGTGTGCGCTGGTCTGATCGGTGAGAAGGTCGGGCACAACTCCGCGCCCGGCCAGCTCCGGAATCACATCCGCGCAGTTTGCCACCAGACCAACGGAAGTTGCTTCGCGCTTACGCACTGCGTTTTTAAGGATGCGCAGCGCTTCGTCGAGGTCGTTGACCATCACGTCGCAATAGCCGGTTTTCACTCGCCGCTTGATACGCTCGGGATCGACGTCAATACCAAGAAAAGCTGCGCCATTCAGCGTGGCTGCCAACGGCTGCGCTCCGCCCATTCCGCCCATGCCGCCGCTCACAATCAGCTTGCCCGCTAAATCGCCGCCGAAATGCTGGCGTCCCGCGGCTGCGAATGTTTCGTAGGTGCCCTGAAGAATTCCTTGCGAGCCGATGTAAATCCAGCTCCCGGCGGTCATCTGCCCGTACATCATCAAGCCCGCGCGGTCGAGCTCGTCGAAGTGCTGCCAATCGTTCCAATGCCCAACCAGATTCGAATTGGCGATCAGCACCCGCGGCGCGTATGAATGCGTGCGAAAAATCCCGACTGGTTTTCCGGATTGAACGAGGAGAGTTTCGTCATTTTCCAGACGCCGGAGCGAATCCACAATTGCGTGAAAACATTTCCAATTGCGCGCCGCTTTACCGCGCCCGCCGTAAACAATCAGCTCCTGCGGCTCTTCAGCCACTTCTGGATCAAGATTGTTCATCAACATTCGCAGCGCCGCTTCCTGCTGCCAGCCTTTGCAGGTGATTGCCGTACCGCGCGGAGCGCGCACCGGCTGATATTCCGTCAGGTCGTCGCTCGCTACATTCGACATGGCTGTGCCTTTCTGTCCTACGCTACCACACCACACAGCGGCTGTATCCACTGGCGAAGTTGCGCGTCGCCAATGCGTATGCTACTTTCGCTCGCGGGCATTTCTTGAGCCTTTTCCAGTGAAAACTAGCGAATTGAAACCTGCCGACCGCGACGAAGCTGCGCTGCTCGAAAAGCTCGACGCCAGCCGCCTGCCCACCCACGTGGCAATCATCATGGATGGGAACGGGCGCTGGGCCGGGCGCCGGCACCTGCCGCGCATCGCCGGGCATCGCGCGGGCGTGAAAGCGGCTCGCGCGGTGATTGAAACGTGCGCAAGGCTGCACCTTCCGTGCCTGACGCTCTACGCGTTTTCGCTCGAAAATTGGCGCCGTCCGGAAGCGGAAGTCGATTTTTTGATGCGTTTGCTGCGCGAATATTTGAAGCGCGAACTGCCTTCGCTGAAAAAAAACAACATTCAGATGCGCTTCATCGGCAGGCTCAGCGAACTCCCCCACGCGGTGCGCAAAGATATCGACGACGCCATGCAAGTGACGTCGCAAAATACTGGTTTGAAGCTGGTGGTCGCACTCAATTACGGCGGACGCGCGGAGCTGACCGACGCCTGCAATGCGCTGTTCGACAAAGCGCGCGCCGAGCAACGCCGCGATTTTCATGTTGATGAAGAATCCATCTCCGCGCACTTGTATACGGCGGGATTACCCGATCCCGATTTGCTGATTCGCACCAGCGGCGAAATGCGCGTCAGCAATTTTCTGCTGTGGCAGATCGCCTATGCGGAGCTGTATGTGACGGAGACGCTATGGCCGGATTTTTCGCGCACGCGCTTGATCGAGGCGCTCGTCGATTATCAAAAGCGCGAACGCCGCTACGGCGGTCTGGGTTCCAGCCACGCGGCTGCGCGAAAGCCGAAGGATTCATCCGCTAGCGCGCAGGAGTTCCCGGACGAAGAAAAGTCCGAGCGCGAGCAACGGCCCGCGGATGTAGCGCGGCAGGGACGGCTCTGAGCGAATGCCCGCGCGCATCCTGACAGCATGCGTCTTAATCCCCGCAGTCGTGGCCCTCGTATGGTGGGGACCGTCTGCGTTATTGGCCGCCGTCGCGGCGCTGGTGGCGCTGCTTGCGCTCATGGAGTTTTTCCACTTAGGCGAACGCGTTGGCCTTCGCGCCTTCCGCATTTGGACGATGACTTGCGCCGCGGGACTTTTCTACGCGCAATATTCTCAAGGCTTGGTGGAGACTCATCCGCTCGGTAGCGGCGTGTCAATCGTTCGGGTGCACGCGGTTGGCGCAATTTCTGTGGCAGTGGTTTTTTTGATTTTCATCTTTGGCGCGGCGGGGATTGTTTTGGCGATGCGCCGCCCTCTGCAGGAATCGCTCCCCGCGCTATCAATCAGCTCGGCTGGGCTTCTGTTTATTGCATTTCCGTTTAGCTATTTGGTACGTCTCGACGAAATGAGCCAAACCGGGCGGGCGTTAATTCTTTTCACGCTCGTACTGATTTGGGCCGGCGATACGCTCGCCTACTTTACCGGAAAAGCTATCGGACGAATTCCCATGGCGCCGGCGCTCAGTCCGAAAAAGACGTGGGAGGGCGCGGCAGCAAATCTGGTCGCTTCGCTCATCGTCGCGCTGGGATTTTCCTACTGGATGCAACTGGACCTTTGGACCCTAGTCGGCATCGCCGCATTCGCGAATATCGCCGGGCAAATGGGCGATCTCCTGGAATCCGCTTACAAGCGCGCTGCGAACGTGAAGGATTCGGGCGCGCTATTGCCGGGCCACGGCGGCATGCTCGACCGCATCGATAGCCTGATTCTCGCGAGTCCGGTGGTGTGGGCCGCGTATCAGTGGCTCACCACGCGATAGGTCGCGTTTGAGCCCGGAGTTCTGACGCTGGCCTGGCCGGGTTCAATGCGATGATCCGCCGGCAAACAGGCGGCCAATCGCAACCAGCACCACGGCGCCCACCGTCGCCGCCGCCAAACTGGCCCAGAAACCCCATGACGGAATTCCCAGCCGCGTAAATATCCACCCGCCGATCACGGCGCCGATCAATCCGAGAATGATGTTCACGAGGCAGCCGAAGCCGTGGCCCCGCGTGATGATGCCAGCAATCCATCCGGCCAGCAGCCCGATGATTATCCACGCAAGTAATCCGCGTGACTCAATCCCCAGGAAATACGTATGCCCGTGCACGTGCACTTGCAGCAAGGACAGCACTGCGCTCGCAACCAGATTCATAGCCAGGTTCCTCCCCGGAGATGCTGCCGCCGAAAGGCTACATCTCCAACATTTATGCATAACCCAGCGCACAAGAAAAGACCGGCTGTGATTCTGAGGAGCGCAGCGACGAAGAATCTCTCTTCAGGCTGCGCGTGACCAAAGGCGGATTCTTTGTACGAGAAATCGTGTCCGAACCGAGGCCGCAGTCTGCTGTTCGGGCGATAGCCGTTTCGCTGTTCCACGATCCGCGCACAAGCGCTCGGAAAACCCAGCATCACGTCGCGCGCGTCGTTTGCGATATTCAAAAATTATCCGAGTTTTTTCTAAATTGTTCTTTCGTTTGCCGCCTCATCTGTAATATCAATGAGGCGCATGAACGCGAACGAGAACCGCCGTTTCGCCGGAAAACGAATTTCACCACCTGCGAGGAAATGTGAATGCCGAATAAAAAAGGCGCCACGGGTCGAATTCTGCACGATCCGGTCAAGGATCGTTTGACTCCGATTTACCCGCTGGATTTATCAAAAATCGAAACGATCGACGATCTGGTGCGCGCCATGGGCCGAACCGCCTTCACCGGCCGGCAGATTGGCGACGCCGCGGACGTGCTCGAATCAATGGCGCGCGATAAAGATTGCTTCGTCGTTTTGACCCTTTCGGGCGCCTTGACCGTAGGCAAAATGGGTTTGCTTTTCTGCGATCTGGTCGATTCCGGCATCGTGAAGGCGATCGTGTCGACGGGTGCTCTGATGGCGCATGGCCTGGTGGAAGCGACTGGACGTTCGCATTTCCGCTACGATCCGAAAATGGACGATCGCGAGCTTTTCTTCGCCGGATACAACCGCGTGTACGATTCGCTCGAGCCGGAAATTAACCTGGATCACGTCGAGGAAGTTGTCGATCACGTTCTCGATCGTTGGGATCCCAATGAAGTGCTTTCCAGCTGGCGCCTGCACCAGCGCATCGGCGAATATCTGCAAAAAAACGCCAAAGGCCGCGGTATTTTGAAAAGCTGCGTGGAAAAGAAAGTTCCGGTATTCGTCCCGGCATTCACGGATTCGGAGCTGGGCATCGACTTCGCCCTGAATCAGCGCCAGCGCAAAAAGACGGGCAGGCCGCCGCTCGTTTTCGACGGATTCGATGATTTCGAGCACTATGCGTCCACCATGCTAGCCACCAAGCGCATGGGAATATTTACCGTGGGCGGCGGAGTGCCGCGCAACTGGGCGCAGCAATTTGGCGTCTACGCCGAATTGCTCGCCAGGCGCGGCTACGAAAAGATTCCGCTCAAGCGCTATAACTACGGCGTGCGCATCTGCCCCGAGCCAGTTAGCTGGGGAGGTTTGTCAGGCAGCACCTACACCGAAGCGGTCTCATGGGGAAAATTTGTACCTCCCGAAGAGGGCGGAAAGTTCGCGGAAGTTTTCGACGACGCAACCGTCGCGCTGCCGCTCATCGTCGGCGCGGTTCTGCAACGGACCGGCTATCTGAAGCGCAAGCGCGGCAAGAAGAAATAGGCCAGAGCCCGCGCTTCAAACCGAAACACCATTCCGGGAAATAAAACAAAGGCAGGTCCAACGTACCGGGCAGGGAAGCGGCGGATTAGTCGTCGTCGCTCAGCAGAATGGCAGCAGCAAGCACCGTGGTCCACAGGCCGCGTTTATCTCCGACCGCCGATTGCGTGATGTTCATGGTGCGGACGATCTTGTTCGATATCCGGTAGACCTCTTTTTTCTCATCCCACGAAAGATCCGGATCGAACTCCACGTTCAGCGTCGTCGCCAGCATCTCGGCGGCGAGCTCTTCCGTGTATTCGCCCGCAACTTCTTCCGTCTCGCCAAACGAATGATGCTCGGAGAGGTATCCATACATCGACTTGTCGCCGGGAAGTGCGAGTCCCACGCCGGCCGCGATCAACCGGTGCGGCTCGCGCGTTTGATTCTCGCTGATGACCGTAAACGCCACCTGCCCGGGCTTCAGATGCTTCAGCCCCTCGGTTCGCGAAATCAGTTTGCAGTGTGGGGGGAAAATCGACGAGACGCGGACGATGTTGCAGGCCGCAATGCCCGCATTCCGCAGCGCCAGCTCGAAGCTCGACAGGCGCTCGCGGTGCTTTCCGACTCCCTTAGTGAGGAAAATTGTCTTAGCGACAAACGCCATGTCTTGAGCCGGGTTGCGGTGCCTCCGTCGCTTGGTTTCGGAAAATTGAGCGTTCGAAAATTAACAAGCAGCCGAAGTGATGTCAATGATTATTCGCGCTGCAGCCATTACAGCTGCGTTACTTTTCCGCGAACGCCTGCCTATGGGCGCTCTCAAAAACTTTTCACGCGCGTCTCACACCGTCTTCCACAGCATCACGCACGGTGCGAGCGCTTCGCAGATCACTCCCAGTTCGCGAAGTTGCGCCGCTGTGAAGTCCGGGCCCGCCTCGGCAGCCTCGCTCGCCTTGCGGGAGATCTGCAGAACTCCCACCACCTGCGAGCCCAGCAGAAGCGGCGCGCTCATTATTTTCTGGATGGGCTCCGGCCAGTGCTCATCGACGCGAACTCCCTCGAATACCGACGCGTGCGGCACCATCGAAAAATGATTCACCACATCCGGCCGGCGCTCGCGGGCCGTCCGGACGGCGAGCGACGAGATGCTGCTCATCGGAATCTCGCCGATGGGACGCAAATTATCGGGGGCAAGGAAACGCAGAGAGCGCTCGTCGGGAGAAAATCCCAATATTGCCACTTCGTGCGGCCGCACGCCGAAATTCTTGGCGATTAACTCGACTGCGCGGTTCAATCGCACGGTTTCGCCCTCGCTGCCCGCGCGCGCGAGTTCCGTCACCCACTTTTTCAGTTCGCCGATGTGTTCGCTGGCCATTCGATGAACTTTCGCGAAGTGTAGCATAGCGGGGCGCATGCGCTTCTTGCCATTCGCGATGCCGTCGCCTATACTGTCAAGAGCATTCGACACAGGATTTTTCACCAGCGCAGCCGGCGAATGATTCACAATGTCTCGAAGTCTCGCCGCGCTAGGAGTTTGTTCTCGGAGCTTGCATGGCATCTGCAGTCGGTGTAACTCGGACCAGCTATTTTCTAGATAAGCTTCAATCACTCAGCGGCGTGGTTCCCATCGGCGCTTATTTGACCGAACATTTTTTCGAGAACAGCTACGCTCTCGTCAGCCCCGAAAAATACAACTACATTGCGGCGAAACTGGAAACGGTTCCGTGGCGCGTCCCCATCGAAGTGCTGCTGATTTGGGCTCCCATTCTCTTCCACGGCTTCTACGGGATTTACATTTGGTGGAACGGGAAAGCCAACGCCATCGGCCACCCGTGGATGTCCAACTGGCTGTACGTGCTGCAGCGCTGGACGGGCATGATCGTATTCGCTTTCATCTTCTACCATGTTTGGACGGTCCGCTTCCTGAGTCACGGAAAGACCACCTACGCCGATATCGCGCATTACCTGGCGAATCCCTGGATCGCGGCGGTTTATGTGATCGGCGTACTCGCCGCGTCATTCCACCTCGGCAACGGCTTGTGGAATTTCGCCTGCAAATGGGGTTTTGCGGTCACTCCTAAATCGCAGCGCGCCGCCGGCTGGTTCGGGGCTTCTGTGGCCATCATTTTCGCCGTGGTCGGACTCGCAATCATCGTCGGCTTCCGCTTCCACTGGACTCCTTTCGATACATATCTCTGATGAGACAGCCAAAAATCATTATCGTCGGCGGTGGACTTGCAGGCCTGATGGCCACCATTCGAGTCGCTGAAATGGGCGTTCCGGTCGATTTGCTCTCGATCGTCCCCGTCAAGCGTTCGCATTCCGTGTGCGCCCAGGGAGGCATCAACGCGGCCAAGAACCTGAAGGGTGAAGGTGATTCCACCTGGAAGCATTTTGACGACACCATCTTCGGCGGCGATTTCCTCGCGAACCAGCCATTAGTGAAGAACATGTGCGAGGCGGCGCCGGCGATCATCGACTTGCTCGATCGCATGGGCGTCATGTTCAATCGCACGCCGGAAGGCCTGCTCGATTTTCGCCGCTTCGGCGGCACTCTGTATCACCGCACTGCCTTCGCTGGCGCAACCACCGGCCAGCAATTGCTCTACGCTCTTGACGAGCAGGTTCGCCGCCACGAATCCCAGGATCGCGTAAAGAAGTTCGAAGGCTGGACCTTCCTTTCCGCCGTTCTCGACGACGCCGGCATCGCCCGCGGCATCTGCGCCATGAATTTGCGCACCATGGAAGTTTGCACTTTCCCCGCGGACGCGGTGATTTTCTGTACTGGCGGAATCGGCGCAATCTTTGGCCATTCCACGAATTCCGTGGTCTGTACCGGCTCGGCGCAATCGGCGCTGTTTCAGCAGGGCGCTGCCTACGCAAATGGCGAATTCATTCAAGTCCATCCCACCGCGATTCCCGGCGAGGACAAGTGCCGACTGATGAGCGAATCCGCTCGCGGTGAAGGCGGCCGTGTGTGGGTTCCCAAAAAGCCCGGTGATACGCGCGCCGCGAAAGACATTCCTGAGAACGAGCGCTTCTATTTCCTCGAGGAGTGGTATCCGAAATACGGCAATCTCGTCCCGCGCGACGTGGCCACCCGCGCGATTCACAAAGTTGTCTTCGAAATGAAGATGGGACTGCCCGGCGGCCCGGCGGTGTATCTGGACGTCTCCCATATCCCGCGAGATATCCTGGACCACAAGCTCGAAGGCATTCTCGAAATTTACGAGAAGTTTGTCGGTTCCGACCCGCGCGAAGAGCCCATGAAGGTTTTTCCCGCGATGCACTACACCATGGGCGGCCTGTGGGTCGACAACCAGAATCAAGCCACCACACTGCCCGGCGTCTACGCCGCTGGCGAGTGCGAATATCAATATCACGGAGCGAATCGACTCGGCGCGAACTCGCTCGTCTCCTGCATTTACGGCGGAATGATTGCCGGTCCAGCCGCGGTTCGCTACGCGCGCAACTTGGAAACTGGATGCGACAGCGTGTCATCCGAAGTCTTCGAGCGCGAACGCGTCCGCCAGCAGGACATCACCGATGGCCTGCTCCACCAACAGGGAACCGAAAACCCGCTGACCATCTGGCGCGAGCTCGGCGAAGCGATGACCGAAAACGTCACCGTGATCCGCTACAACGCTAATATCAAGAAAACTCTCGATAAGCTCGGCCAGCTCAGCGAGCGCTACAAAAAAATCAATTTGCAGGACCGTACGCAGTGGTCCAACCAGACGCTGAATTTCACGCGCGAGCTGGGCAATATGCTGGTGCTGGCGCAGGTCATTGCGCTCGGCGCGCTGGAGCGCAACGAAACCCGCGGCGCGCATTACAAGCCCGAATATCCTGAGCGCGACGACGCCAATTGGCTGAAAACTACCATCGCCCGCTACAATTTCGGCAAAATCTGCCTGGAGTACCAACCCGTGGACACGTCCTTGATTCCGCCGCGCGAAAGGAAATACACCGCCGCGGGGTAACTAAAATCTATGGCCGACAAAAAAGTCATCGTTCGCATCAAGCGCCAGCAGCGGCCGGACGAGCCCGTTCGCTGGGAAGAATTCGAGCTGCGCTATCGTCCGCACATGAACGTCATCACCTGCCTGCGCGATATCGCTGAAAAGCCGGTCACCCGCGACGGCCGCGAATCGTCGCCGGTCAGTTACGATGCGAATTGCCTCGAGGAAGTCTGCGGCGCCTGCGCCATGATCATCAACGGCCAGCCGCGCCAGGCCTGCTCCGCGCTGGTCGATAATCTCGAACAGCCGATTCGTCTGGAACCGCTCACCAAGTTTCCTCTGGTGCGCGATCTGGTCGTCGATCGTTCGAAAATGTTCGAGGATTTGAAGCGCACCCATTGCTGGATTCCCATCGACGGCACTTATGATCTTGGCGAAGGCCCGCGCATGTCTCCTGCCGTTCAGGAAGCGGGCTATCCGCTTGCGCGCTGTATTACTTGCGGAAATTGCCTGGAAATTTGCCCCAAGGTCAACGAGCACACGCAGTTTGTCGGCGCCGCGATCGTCAGCCAGGTCCGGCTTTTCAATATGCATCCCACCGGCAAACTCCACGCCGCAGAGCGGCTGGATGCACTCATGGGCCCCGGCGGCATCGAAGATTGCGACAACGCCCAGAATTGCGTGAAGGTCTGCCCGAAAGGCATTCCATTGACCGAATCGCTCGCCGCCATTAATGGCCAGGTGATTCGCCACGCGCTCAAGACCTGGTTCACCGGCCACGATTAGAAGTCGCTGTGGCCAGTAGCCGCAGCGTCAGGGCGATTGCCTTTGCCAGGAGATAGCGTCTGTCCGTCCAAGCCCCCGATCCGGAAACTTCCCGCCACGCGCGCGATCTCCATTTCAGCTCCATTGTTATCGACACGCACGTCGACACCACTCAGCGACTCGCTGAAGCTGCTTTCCATCTAGGCTCGCGCCATTCCGACGGCTCACTCGATCTGCCCCGGCTCCGCGAAGGCGGAGTCACCGCCGTATTCTTCGCCGTGTGGGTTCGCGGCACCGTCACCGGCCCCGAAGCTGTCCACCGCGCCACCGAGCAGATCAAATCGATTCACCGCGCAATCGCGCGACACGCCGGCGAAGTAGTGCTGGCCCGCAGCGCCGATGACATCAGGCGCGCGCACCAGCAGGGACGCATCGCCATTTTGATCGGCATCGAAGGCGGCCACATGATCGATTCCAGCCTCGATGTGCTCCGCCGCTTCGCTTCGCTCGGCGCGCGCTATGTGACGCTCACGCACATGCGCAATACCGAGTGGGCGGACGCCTCAACCGATCCGCCACTCCACAACGGCCTTTCCGATTTCGGCAAACAAGTCATCGTCGAAATGAATCGCCTCGGCATGATCGTGGACGTCTCTCACGCTTCCGACAAAACTCTGCTGGACGTTCTCGACGTAAGCCACGCGCCCGTTTTCGCGTCACATTCCTCCTGCAAAGCCATTTGCAACACGCCGCGCAATCTCTCGGACGATCTCCTCCGCGCGCTCGCCGCGAAAAATGGACTCGTGCAGATCAATTTCCACGTCGGTTTTCTCAGCCAGGAATTCGCTCAATTCGAAGCCGCGCATCCGGAAATCGAAAAGGAAATTGAAGTGGAGGCAAAAAAGCGCAGCTCGGAATCCGGTGCGCGCGAACTCATCCAATGGGATAAAATTGTGCGCGAATTCATGGGGCAGGGGAAGCTTCCGCGAGTCGAATGGACCAGCATCATTGACCACGTGGATCATGCCGTGCAAATCGCCGGAGTCGACCACGTTGGCCTGGGTTCTGATTTCGATGGCGCCTGCATGCCGTTTGGCATGGAAGACGCGTCGAAGCTGCCCCAAATCACCGAAGCTCTTTTGCGCAAAGGCTATTCCGACGCCGACATTCGCAAAATTCTCGGTGAAAATACGCTGCGCCTGATGCACGACGTGGACGCGGCATCTCAAACAATGAAAGGCTCTGCATTATGAAGCGCGTTGAGGTATGGTTTAGCTTGTGTGTGCTCGCCGCCGTGGCCTGTGCCACAGTTGGCTGTAAATCCGGTTCGCAGCAAAATAATCCCAACGAAGGGCAGGCGCCAATGGCCATCGATCCCGCACTCTTGCATCCCGAGACTCTGACCGACAAGGCTCCCGAAGTTTTCGACGTGAAGTTCGACACCACTCGCGGCGATTTTGCCGTTCAAGTTCATCGCAAATGGGCGCCGCTCGGCGCCGACCGTTTCTACAATCTCGTGCAGCACGGATTTTTCACCGGCGAGGCGTTTTTCCGCGTCGTTCCGGGCTTCGTCGTGCAATTCGGCCTTAGCCCCGATCCGGACGTGAATCGCGCGTGGCGATCCGCCAATATCAAGGACGATCCAGTCACCCAAAGCAACAAACGCGGCACCATCACCTTTGCCACCGCCGGGCCCAACACCCGCACCACTCAACTTTTCATTAACTTCGGCGACAACTCCGGCTTGGATCGCCAGGGATTTGCTCCCTTTGGCTTGGTAACCTCTGGCATGGATGTGGTCGACAAAATCTATAGCGGCTACGGCCAGCAGCCCGACCAAGGCGCCATCACCACGCAGGGCGCGGCCTATCTGCAAAAGAACTTCCCGAATCTCGACACGATTAAATCGGCCACTGTTGTCCCCGCTTCGGCGGCGCAGTAGCGCCGAGGCGGCTCGGGCTCTTAGCAACTTGTTTGAGGTTGGTGGAATCTTACTGCGGCGTGCTGCGTTCCCAGCGGCGGATTTGGGGACATGCGGCAGCCGCACGGGGCCTGTAGTTCAACGCGACCGGTGTGGGCGCTCGCGCTCCGGGAGAGAAAGGAACCAAAACCGCTTCGCGGCGGCCTGACTCAGCCGCTGCCCCAGCCCTCATGAGCAAAACACAATCTGTCTTGGAGGAAAAAACCCTCGCGTTTCCTCCGATGGAGCAGGCCGTCGTCAGCGCCACTGCACTGCTTCTCGGTCTGGCTCTGGTGAAGTTGTTGCTGCAATTCGCCGGCATCCGCCACTACGGCTTTTTTCGCGACGAATTGTATTACATGGCCTGCGGCCGTCATTTGGCCTGGGGCTACGTCGATCAGCCTCCGCTCATCGCCCTGATCGCCTGGTTCGAAGCGCACGTTTTTGGTACGTCTATCGCCGCGCTCCGCTTGGGGCCGGTGCTTTCCGGCGCCGCCGTCGTTTTCCTCACCGGAGTTCTCGCGCGCGAATTAGGCGGCGACCGTTACGCGCAATGCCTGGCCGCGGTTTCGGTCCTGTTCGCTCCTGCATTCCTCGCTTTCGACAGCTTTTTCTCGATGAACGCCTTCGAGCCGCTCTTTTGGGTGCTTTGCGCGTTGCTCACCGTGCGCATCGTCAGCGGAGCTTCGCCGCACTGGTGGCTGGCTTTTGGCGCGCTCTCCGGCGTTGGACTCGAAAACAAGCACACCATGCTGGTGTTTGGCTTCGCGCTCGTCGCCGGTTTGCTTCTTTCCGGCGAAGCGCGTGTCTTCCGCTCCAAATGGATTTGGATCGGCGGCCTGATCGCGCTGGCGATTTTTCTCCCCAATCTGATCTGGGAAGCGCGCCACGGCTGGCCGCAAATCGAAGTGGTCCGCAACGCGCAGCGCTACAAAAATATCCCTATTTCGCCCCTCGATTTTCTCGGCGACCAGGTGGCGTTTCTGAACCCGCTGGCGCTGCCGGTCTGGCTGGGCGGCCTCGCGTGGCTCTTTTTCTCGCGCGACGGACGGCCATACCGCTTTCTCGGCTGGTGCTATCTGCTCGTGCTGGGCATCTTCCTCGCCCTCAACGGCAAATCCTATTACGTGCTGCCCGCATATCCGCTGATTCTGGCCGCGGGCGGCGTGGCCGTCGAGCGCTTCTGCGAACCCGCCGGGCGCAAGTGGGTGCGGACGGCTCTCCCAGCGATCATCCTTACCGGCGGCCTGCTCATGGCGCCGTTCGGCGTGCCATTCCTGCCCATCAACACTTTTTTGCGCTACGAGAAGCTGATTCCCGCCAACAAAGTGGCCAAGACCGAGCGCGACGCCGAAGACGTGAAGCTGCCGCAGCTTTACGCCGACATGTTTGGCTGGCACAACATCGCCGTCACCGTCTCGCAGGTGTATGACTCGCTGCCGCCCTCCGAAAGAGCCGGCTGCGCGATTCTGGCGGGGAATTACGGCGAAGCCGGCGCCATCGACTACTACGGCCCCGCTCTCGGCCTTCCCGCCGCCATCAGCGGACACAACAGCTACTACGATTGGGGCCCGCGCAACTATTCCGGCTCGTGCGTGATCCTCTTAGGCGAGCGCTCCAACCGCTACATCAAGCTATTTGGCGAAGTCCGCCAGGCCGCGGTGATCCACTCGCGGCACGCCATGCCCAACGAGCGATCCATCCCCGTCTACGTTTGCCACAAGCCCATCGCGCCCCTCAAAGATCTCTGGCCGCAATTCAAAATGATCATTTAGAGTGTAGAGCCCGGCGCTGATTACGCCAGGATACGCATTACGCAGGGCCAGCCAGGAAGCGGACGTCGCGTTCGGCTGCGCCGTGCAACACCTTGAGAGCGGTTTGGTAGGCGGGGCTCTCATACGTCGCGATCGCTCGGTCGACGCTGTCGAACTCGATTACCACGGTGCGCTGGTCCAAGCCTGCTTCGAAGGTTTTGGTTGGCGTGCCTCGCACCAGGAATCGTCCGCCACCGGCTTGAATCGCGGGGCCGGCCAATTTCGCGTATTCGGCCAGCGCGGCGGGGTTTGACACCGAGCGGTACAGAACGATCCAGTATCCTTTGGCCATCGTGCCTTCCTTCCCGCGATCGTATCGACGGAAAGCTACTCTGCCACGCCGAGGAAGTCAAAACCTGAATGGCGAACTCCCCCGGCGGCGCGGCAGACGAGCGATAATCGTTTTTTCCCCAAATGTGCGATGATTGCCGGCCGAACGCGCCATGAATATCAACACCCGAGCATGGTTGAGCCTTTCCGTTGTCTCCATCATCATGGGGCTGTTGTTGTTTATTCCTGCGGGGACGATTCACTATTGGCAAGCCTGGGTTTACGTGGGGATTTATTTCACTGCCTCGTTTTTGATCACTCTATACCTGGTGAAACGTGACCCTGCGCTCCTCGGTCGGCGTATGAAAGGCGGCCCGTCCGCCGAAAAGAGAAAGCAGCAACGAGCCGCCATGCTTCTGGCGTCGCTCGCATTTATCGCGGCGCTGGTAGTGCCGGCGCTCGACCATCGTTTCCGTTGGTCCGCGGTGCCGGTGTTTGCCGTCATCTTGGGCCAATTCTTGACCGCTCTGTGGTACCTCGCGATGTTCCTCGTTATGCGCGAGAACACTTTCGGCGCGGCGACCGTCCAGATTGCCGAAGGCCAGAGGGTGATATCCACCGGGCCGTATGCCATCGTGCGCCATCCGATGTATGCCGGGGGGCTGTTATCGTTCATCGGCACCCCCTTGGCTCTGGGCTCCTGGTGGGGATTTCTTGCTCTGCCTTTAGCGCTAACCGCTCTGATCTGGCGGCTCGTCGACGAGGAAAAGCTTCTGCGAGGCAGCCTCCCTGGCTACAGCGAATACGCGCAGCGCGTTCGGTACCGCCTCATCCCCGGCGTCTTCTGATTCGTCGATTTCGTCTGGCAAATAAGCCAAAACCGGCGCCGCCACAAGTGACGCGTTACGCCCGACGCTCGAATTTTCGGCGCGACAGGGGAGTCGGAGAAGGGGACAACGTTACGCCAGGGGAGCGCGGCGGGGGAAGAGCGCGTCTTTTTCCAGGCGCGTGGTGTCGAGGTTGCTGGCGGCAAGGCTGCGGCTGATTTCCGTCCCGTAGCTGCGCGCGATGCATAGCAGCACGGTTTCGCCGGTCAGGATCGGCAGCCGGCGCTCTCCATCGCGGTCGTGATACGGAGCGATCTGCTCGGCCTGCTTCAGCACGTCTTCCAGCGCCACCGATTTTCGCAGCGGGACGTCGTCCGTGCGGACCACCGGCGCGCTGCCTTCCCACGGTTCTGCGCCCTTACCCTCCTGATGTTTTTGGTCGTAAAGATCGATCCACGAATTCCAGCGCTGCGGGCTGATCAGGCAGATTTTTCGCAGCAGCTCCTCAATCTGCTCGCGGTCTTCGTCTTCCCAGTATTGCGAAAGGCGTTCCCAGTCGGAGATGTACATCCCGGCCAGCAGGTCGGACACCTCTATGATTACGGACCCGCGGCTGCGCGCCAGCATCGCCGCGAATTTTCCCGCGCGGCTCAGCGTCAGCGTCACCCGCCGCG
>DATLSB010000187.1:0-10183 GCA_035534415.1 Candidatus Dormiibacterota bacterium
AATCAGTTTCGAGTGCGAGTGACCGAAAATGGAACGGAGACGACGCATCTGGTGACGGTCAAGCCCGAGGACTGTCTGCGGCTGACGAGGGGAAAAGTGGACGCGTCGGAGCTGGTAAAGAAATCGTTTGAATTTCTGCTGGAGCGCGAGTCGAAGGAATCGATTCTTCCGCAGTTCGATCTTACCGTGATTGGCAAGTATTTCCCCAAATACGAGCAGGAGATCAAAGGGCGGCTTTAGGCCGGGGTGTGTGCGAAGTTGGCCGCCGTCCCGATTCACCCGCTACACAGCGGAGGAGGCGCGACTACTGGCGCTCGAACACGACTTTGGCGCATTTGCGCACTGCGTCGAGGAGCGGCTTAATGTTTAGAGGCATGAAATCGAGGGAACGTTTGGCGGGCAGCTGACCGCGCAGCAAATCGCCGACGCCGCGCATGACGCGATCCATAGATCGCGAATCGGGCGCGGAATCGAATTGCAGGCCGACGACGCTGCTTTTCTGCACGCCGTTAGCGAGTTCGAAGAGATACGCGCCGTGGAGTTCGGGAATTTGGCGGAAGTGATCGGCTAGTTTTGCGAGAAGCTCGGCGGGAGGCTCTTCGGAGCATTTGTCGACGGTGACTTGCTGGCCGGCGGCAACTTGCAGTTCGGCCACGTTGCCCGCGACCATTGATTGCGGCATCAGATCCTGCGCCAAGGCAGAAAACTCGGTGCGGGTGATCACGCCGCCCGGCTTCACAAGCGCTTGGCCGGGACCAAATGGATTTATGCGCACCTCAGCGATATTGCCTGGGGCGATAGATTGAAAGAGTGCCTGCGCTCCAATCGCCACCCACGGAATTTCTGAGCCTGCGAAATAAATCAGAGCTTCCCGGTCCGTGAAAGCTGGCAAGACCACGTGCCCCGGCGGGTGCTCCAGCGTGTTGAATGCGACTTGCGTGTTGCCGGGCCCCGAGACGCTACCGGCGACAATCAGCGTACTCGCCAGGATTGTCCGATAGAGCGACTGACGCGTCCAAGGAGTATCGTTGCGCGCGACTTCGTCCATGGCGCGTTCAAGAGGCTCGTTATGTATAGCGTTTGGTTCCATCGGCGTTTCCCAAGGTTTGGTATCTGAAGATTGAGGAACAATCTTCGCATCCTTGATCTGAATCCTAGTTGTGGCGTGGAGCGATATGTCCAAACGATAAAAGCCGAGCGACTTTACGATGGGCGCAGATCGCCGCAGGACGACACGCGCGTTATCCACGTCCGCCGGAGATATACTAGACGGCGAGAGCAGTTTCGGAGCCGATTGAGGAGAGAGAAAGCGGGGGCAAGTTGCGGCTGCGCAGAGTGAAGGACCTGCGGGAATATACGATCGACGCGGAGGGAACCGACATAGGCCGGGTGCGCGGCGTCTACTTCGACGACGTGACCTGGACCGTTCGCTACATCTTGGTGGCGACCGGAACAATTCTGGGCGGGCGTGAAGTGCTGCTGTCCACGGCGGCGCTGAAGAAACGGGCATGGAGTCCGCTGCACATCCGCGTGAATTTGAATTGGAAGCAGGTAGAGAACGCGCCGGGCATTGATTTGCATCAGCCGATTTCGCGACAGGGCGAAATGGAGCAGCACGACCATTATGGATGGCCGCACTATTGGGAAGCGGAAACCGCGCGGAACTCAGAAATGCACGTGCACAGCAGCGAGGAAGTGTTTGGATTCAAAGTGTCGGCGCGGGACGGCGAGATCGGGCGGGTAGACGATTTTCTCTTTGACGACAAGAGCTGGAACATCCGCTGGGTAATCATCAATACGGCCGGATGGTGGTCGGACAAGAGGGTGCTGGTAAGCCCGCGATGGATTCGCAAGGTGGATTGGCAGGAGCACGCGATCGACGTGGAACTGTCGCGCGAGCAGATCAAGAACAGCCCGGAGTGGGATCCTGAGAAGCCGGTAAGCCGCAAGTACGAACTTGAATTGCATAAGCACTATCAGCTGCCGCCGTACTGGGTTTCGCTGAAGAGCGAACCAGGCGTCGGGCCGGGCCAAACGCACAGGACTTAGGGATGAAAAGCGGCGTCGTCCCCGCCGGATTTGCGTTGGTCTTGCGTTTTCGTTTGTCCCTCACCGCGGTCCGTCAACGGACTGATTTTCCCGGGGTTGAGGGGAGTGACATGTCCCGCCAAGCGCTGGCGCGCCTGAGGAGAGCCGATGATCAGCAATTGGTCTCCCTTTTGCAGAACGGTGTCCTGGGCAGGCAGAATCGCTTCGCCGTCGCGGACCACGCCAATGATCTCCAGGGGGCGCCCCTTCACTTCATCGTAAGCCTGCTGGATCGTTTTGCCCACTAAAGGGCTTTCAGGCTTCAGTTCTCCCACGCTGAGTTCTCTCCGCCCGGGCACTTTCACGGGAATGCCGGAATCAAGAAGTGCGACGAGATCGAGGTGGCCGATGTTGGCGATGTGCGGGGCGTCGCGCTTGCTGAGAATGCGGAGGGCGAGCTGTACGTTGTCAACGTAGCGTGCGGGCGACTGTTCGGGACTGGGAACCTGCGCCTCGTAGAGGCTGCGATATTTGAAGTGGGACGAAAGGCGCGTTTGCACGATGTAGCTGATGATCACGGCGAAAGAGGCGGCAGGAAGAAGATGGTAACCGCCGGTCATTTCCGTGACCATCACCAAAGCAGCGATGGGAACGCGAGCGGCTGCGCCGAATACCGCCAACATTCCCACGATTGCGAACACTTCCGGCGAGACGTGCGCGAGGTAGGCGATCCCTCCGCCGAGCATGGCTCCGATAAACAGAGTGGGCGCGAAAACGCCGCCCGATCCTCCGGAGGAAACGGTAAAGCAGAAGGCGACGATCTTTAGGAACAGCAGAATAAACAGGAGCTTAAGCACGAGGTGGCCGTCGATGGCTTCCTGGATCCAGCCGTATCCGCCGCCGAGAACTTGCGGGTAAGCCATGGCGGTGAGGCCTACGACGAGGCCGCCGATGGCAGGGTTGATGGTGGGAGGAGTGGGCAGAGAGCGGAAGAAATCGCGAAGGCCGTAAAACGCGAGAGGCAGAATGGTGGCGATCAGCCCGCCCGTGACGCCGAGCACGATAAACCAGCCGTAGCCATACGCCGAATTGATGGTGGTGTGCGCGGCGGAAAAATAAAACAGCGGCTGCCAGCCGACGAAGAGTCCATTGACGCCGTAGGCGACCACGGCGGCGAGCATAGTGTAGAGCAGCGCGCCGGATTCGAACGCCATGGTTCCGTAAAGCACTTCGACGGCGAAGAACGCCGAGCCGACTGGAGAGCGGAAGATGGCGGAAAGACCTGCGGCCATGCCCATCAGAACCAGAAGGCGGCGGTCTTCGTCCTGGCGGTGACCGAGGGTGGCATAGATCGAGCCGCAGCCCGCGCCGATCAGGGCGATGGGACCTTCGCGTCCTGCAGAGCCGCCCGAGCCGATGGTGATGGCCGAAGCGATGAGTTTCAGAGGAGCGACGCGGGCGCGGATGTAGCCACCCGTGCGGTGGAAAGCTTTCACCGCCGTGTCCGTGCCGTGTCCTTCGGCTTCCGGCGCGAAGGTATAAACGATAAATCCGGAGACTAAGCCGCCGACGGTGGTGGCGACGGGGATTAGCCAAAGACCGTGCGGCCCGATGTGTTGTTTCAGGATGCCGCCTTCGGAGGGAAGTCCTGGAGGATGGTAGCCAGC
This sequence comes from Candidatus Dormiibacterota bacterium, assembly GCA_035534415.1. GTDB lineage: Bacteria > Acidobacteriota > Terriglobia > Acidiferrales > UBA7541 > Palsa-295. Next base: position 3,696 of record DATLSB010000187.1, read on the forward strand.
GAGCCAAACGAGGAAAATGTGGGTGCAGAAGCGAAGCGCCAGCATGAAGAGCTGGGCGCCGAGGCCGCCGATGACCCCCAAGCCGACGGCTTCCGCAAGCAGCCTCGAATCACTCTCTCTGGCCAATTAGTCTCCCCAAAGGCGAGGTTCTGACGGAATGCGCCGGGCGCAACGGACCGAAAAACACGCGCGCTGGCCGGAGGTGCATTGCTGCAGACAGCTAATCCTAAGACGAGTGCGAGGGGCGCACCGAAACTCTGACGCTTAGCGCATGCGCGCCTCTCCTATGTTGAACCTGGTTGGATGGTTAGTTCCAGATGAAATTCGAAAAGCGGCCGGAGACGAACGAAGTGGTACACGGAGGGAATCGAAAAACAACATTCCAACTGGGAAGTTGAGGGTGGGAGTTCGCAAAGCTGAGTAGCTCCCACCCGATTCGAGGACCGCGAGAAATGTGACAGCTATTTTCCGCGCATTCCGTTAATCCATTCGACGGTCTTCTTCAGGCCGCCGAAGGTGTAGAAATGCAGCGCACCAATGGCGAAGGGCTTGGCGAACGGATCGCCGCCGGGCGCTTCGGCCAGCAATTCGCGGATTACCGGCTCGGGATCCCGCTCAGTGAGCAGTTTGCCGAAGGACGCCGACTTGGTGAGCGCCTTGATGGAATTGCCCACGCCGCAATGCATGGCATAGCGAGTGAGCGTGGCGATGCCCGCGGGGCCGGCTAGTCCGATGCGCACCGGAAGATCGACTCCGAGATGGCGAATATGGCGCAGCCACTCCGCGATCGGCTTGCCTTCGAAAGCAAATTGGGTGACCACCTGAAGTTCGAGGCCGATGCTGCGGCCGTAGTTCATCTTGGCGACCATCGATTCGCCCAGCACAGGTTCGGCGATGGCCGGATGGCCTTCGGGAAAGCCGCTGATTCCGGCGCGCTTGATTCCGTGCTTCTGCAACAGGCCAGACTGCATCACCTGCAAAGTGGAATCGTACGGACCGAGCGGTTTTTCGCGTTCGCCGCCGATCAGAAGAAAACGGTCAACACCTTCGGCGACGAAGCGGCCGAACAGATCGTCGAGCTGCGCGGCGCTTTCCAAATGGCGTGCGCCGATATGTGGAGAAGGGAAGAGTCCGGCACGGCGGAGCTTGCCGGCTGGAGCGACTGCCTTCAGCGGATCTTCGCCGGGAATCCAGGTCAGATACACTTCCGTTCCGGGGTCGAGGCGCTCAACGGCGCTATCGACCACTTTTTCGCTGGTCGGGCTGATTTCCACGGAATAGCCGCGCATGAGCGCGGCGATGGTGGGCGTGCTGATTGCTTGCTCGGACATAATGCACCTCGGTCGATTGAGTCGTATGGTTCAGCGCGGGCTTGCCGCGCTTCCAGCGTGATCTTCTGTTGCCGGCTCTCAAGCCGCTGATGCCGAAGTGGCCGCCACCCTGAAATCAAAAGAGACAGTTTGCGGAATCGTCCGGCTGGCGTCAAGCATTTGAATGTGTCCATGCCAAAAGCAGGCGAACGCCACGGTCGACCACATGCCCCACACGCTCAGTATAGCGCCGCAGAGCGGCGCTGGATCAGGCTGCCATAAAGTCCCCGGGCAATTAACGGGTAGGGGTGATGCTCAATTTCGTGGACCTCGCATCCGCCGCTTGGGCGGGAGGATCAGCGGCGGTCGAGAGCTGGATGGCGGATGTCGCGTCCTGCGACGAAATAGATTACGTCCTCGGCGACGTTGGTGGCGTGATCGCCGATGCGCTCCAGATTTTTGGCAACCAGTACCAGTTCAAAGGCGGAGAACACCACCGAAGAATTTTCCATCATGTAAGTGAGCAGTTCGCGAAAGATCTGATCGCGGAGGCGATCAACTTGATCGTCGCGCTGCATGACGCTGCGAGCCAAGTCCTGATCTTTTCGCACCACGGCATTGAGGCTGTCGCGAACCATTCCCTCGACCAACTCGCTCATCCGCGGAAGATCCACGTACGGTTTGACTTGCGGATGGCGAAGGATGCGCAGGGCGGCTTGCGCGATGTTGACGGCCTGATCGCCGATGCGCTCGAGATCGCTATTGATACGCGTTACCGCCAGCAGAAAGCGCAGATCGGCAGCCATCGGCGCTTGCAGAGCCAGAAGGCGCTGAACGCGGTCGTCGATTTCAATCTGCATTTCATTGATGGCGTTTTCCTCGGAGAGCACCGTCTCGGCCAAATCTTCCTCGGCATCGAGCACGGCGTGGACAGACTGATGCACGGCTCTCTCGGCCAGACTGCCCATCCAGAGCAGCCGCTGCTTGAGTTCGTCGAGATCGCGTTCGAAATGGCGTTCCATGAATCCTCGATTCTAGTCCCGATTCGCGCGGATGATGCAGCTGGCGCGCCGAGCAGCTTCATCCGAAGCGCCGGCAGGCGTACGTCGAGCCGGGAATCCGCGGGCGCAGTGAAGATCTTCGCAGTACTGATATCTCGATCAGAGCGCTGCCCGGCACGAACGCGCGAAAATCGTTGGCACGCGAGCCTGTCGGATATTATGCGTCACCACAATGAATGCGCAACAGCCTTTCGGCGGGAGCAAGTGGTGCCGTGGACCTCTGCGATAATCGCCAGATCGAACACCGCATGTAGACTGCAGCACCTTCGGATCGATTGCCCGAGCGCGCGTCGCACAGCCGCGGCCGCCGGCCTGAAATAGCCAAGGCCGGCTTGCACAGGCAATCCTACAGTTCATCCTAATCGGCGCAAGCCTATACGCCCCAGCAGCGTAAATGCTCACACGCGATTGTTACGGGCCGGTTAAGTATCGAACAAATTCGATGACGTTGGGAAAGGGGTGGGAAGCGCGGTTTCGGGGGTTGGACAACCGCGCCTCCCTGTGGGTGATGCGAGGGCATATTGGCAGCGCTGCGAGCACATGCACCTTGTGAATCCATTGCCATGCATTTGTTACAGGCGCCGCCAGAACTCGAATGAGAGCAACGATAGCAGCAGAGATTGAACTCCCGGTTAGCGTTGTGTGAACGTTTAAAGGCTACTGTTCGGCCACGGCGGCATTTAGCTGGCGGGTTTCGAGTTCGCGTCCGCGTCCGTGGCGCACTTCCAGAGCGCGCACCCAGAAGAGAATGTTCTCGGCGATATTGGTGGCGTGATCGGCAATGCGCTCCAGATTTCGCGATGCCAGCATGAACTGCAAGTTCGGAGCGGCGTGCGCGGAATTGCCGGAAATGCCTGCCAGAAGGCTCTCAAATATACGGTCGCGAAACGCATCCACGGCGTCATCGCTTTCCAGAACTTGCGCGGCCATGTCGGCATTCTGGAAAATCAAAGCGCCCAGGCACTTCGCTACCATGGCCCGAACGGCGGCGGTCATGGGTTCGAGTTCGGCGGGATTTTCGACCGCGCCCATGCCAGCCAGAGCGATGGCGCGCTCACTCACGTTCACGGCAAGGTCGCCCATGCGCTCCAAATCGTTGTTCACTTTCAGCGTGGCGACGATCAGGCGAAGATCGGGATCAGAGAGACCGCCTTCGCGAAGCATGCGGATGGCGTGCTCGTCGATCACCATCTCCATTTCGTTGACGCGCGGTTCGGTGAGAAAGACTTCGCTGGCGAGGCGTTCATTGCGCTCGAGCAGAGCAATGATGGCGCGGTTGACAGACGATTCCACGGTGCGCGCCTGGGCTACGAGGTAATTCATCAAGACGGTCTGAAAAACTCCGTTGCTGCTTGCTTTCGCGGTGACGGCCATAAGTACCTCCGCGGGCATCCCCGGGCCCGAGACCTGTAAACCCGCGTGCAGGATTTCATGCGAGTATTTCAAAAAAATCAATGGATGATGAAGGTTTCAAGACAGAAACCAAGGTTGAAATGAGGACCCCACCTGTTGGTGACCAGCCGCGCAGCGGATTAGGCAGCGAGAGGTATCGAGAAGGAAAACGTGGAACCAGCGCCCACTTCGCTATGAATCCAGATACGGCCGCCGTGCGCATCCACGATGTGCCGCGCGATGGAAAGCCCGAGTCCGGTGCCGCCGGCCTCGCGGGAGCGCGCCGCATCCACGCGGTAAAAGCGCTCGAAGATGCGCTCTTGATCGGCCAGCGGAATGCCGATTCCGGTGTCCGAGACGCTGATCACGGCTTCGCGGCCGCGAGTTCCGGCGGTGACACAAATGCGGCCTCCCGCGGTTGTGTATTGAATGGCATTGTCGAGCAGGTTCTGCAAAACTTCGGTCAACAGGCCGGCATCGCCGCGCACGGCGGGAAGTCCCGGCGGAATTTCGATCTGCAGGGCAATCTGTTTGCGGGTGGCTTTCAGAAGGGCCGTCTCCGCGCAACGTTCCACCAATTCGGTAAGTCCCACGGGATAGAAGTCGAGTTCGAGCTTTCCGGCTTCGATGCGGGCGAGTTTCAGCAAATCGTCGGTGAGGCTCGCGAGCCGGGCGGCATGATCGCGAATGATGGCCAGAAAGCGGCGGTTGTTGCCGGGATCATCAATCGCGCCGCCGATGAGCGTCTCCGCGAAGCCCTGTATGGCGGTCAGCGGCGTCTTGAACTCGTGCGAAACGTTGGCCACGAAATCCTGGCGTACGCGTTCGAGCCGGCGGAGTTCGGTCATGTCGTGCAGCACCAGGACCGCTCCTGAAAGTTTATCCGCAGATAGCGCGAGCGGGAGCATAACCGTTGCGGTTGTGGGAATACTCGCATCCAGCGCTCTCACCGGGGTGGCGGTGACGGAGAAGCTGCGCTGCTGCACGATACCCATGGCGATATCGGCGGTGAGCCCTTCCTCTCCGCGCAGAACCCGGCGAATCAAGCCGAGCAGTTTCGTATTGCGCAGAACTTCGATAACCGGCCGGCCTTCGATGGCGGAATTATCCAGATTGAGAATGTTGGAAAACGCGCGATTGGCGAAGACGATCTTTTCGCGCGCGTCGATGACGGCAACGCCCTCGACCATGCTGCGAAGAATTGCGCTGGCGCGGTGGCGTTCGCCGCTGAGTGATTCGATGGTGCGCTCTAGTTGCGCGGCGGCTTCGTTGAGGGAATCGGCCAATGAGGCCAGTTCGTCGCTCGGCTGCCCGGAAGGGAGCGGACGGGAATCGCCGCCGGCCAGGCGTCGCGAAAAGTCACGCAACTGCGTCACGCGTGCGGAAAAAGCTCGCGAAAATGCGACCGTAGCGAAGGACGCTAGCAACAGCGCGACGCACGAAGCGATCAGAATCCGCGAGCGGAACTGCGCGGTGGCTGGGTTGGACGAAGAGGATAGAAGGGCGACCAGCAGAACCCCGAGCAGTAGTCCGAGGTAGATCCCCCCTAATTTCCAGAAAAAACTAGCTCGCACGAGTCTCGAAGAGGTATCCAGCGCCGCGGATGGTTTTCATGTACGCGGGACGCTGCGGATCAGATTCTATCTTCTCCCGCAGGCGGCGGACATAGACATCCACGCTGCGCGGCGTGACGAAGCGGTCGGTGCCCCACACGCCATCGAGCAACTGGTCGCGCGTGAAGACGCGGTTCGGGCGGGTCGCCAGAAAATAGAGCAGCCGGAATTCGAGAGTGCTCATCGTTACGGCGCGGCCGTCGCGCGTGACGCGGTAGGCGGCCGGATCGATCCGCAGATCGCCGATCTCGATGGGCTTTTCCGCGGAGGATACCGGTTCCGTACGCCGCAGCAGCGCTTTCACGCGCGCCACCAATTCGCGCGGGCTGAACGGCTTGGTGACGTAATCATCGGCGCCAAGCTCAAGGCCCACGACGCGATCGGCCTCTTCTCCCTTGGCCGTAAGGATTAGGATCGGAAGGCGGTTGAGGGTCACGTCCTTGCGAATTTCCTTGCAGATTTCCAGACCGGATAACTTCGGCAACATTAAATCGAGCACCAGCAGGTCGGGAGGAGACTTGCGCAACAGCGACAAACCAGTGGTGCCGTCCGCGGACGTGGCTACCTGAAATCCCTCTTTTTCGAGGTTGTATCTGACCAGCTCGACAATATCCTTGTCGTCTTCGATAACCAGGATTCGTCTCATGAGTATTTTAGGAGTCCACCACAACATACGAGAAATGCCCACGTGGGCGCAAGCGGCGCATAGGCGGCAGCCGCAGTTTTAATGCGCCCGTAACATCGTTCCATAGCGAACCGCTCTAGTGTCTCTGAAACGTCTACGAATCGCCATTGTCCATGATTCCCGTTTCGGGAATCGTAAGTAATGTGTTTTCAGAGCATTAAACAACAAGCACCCGAAAAGGCTTTGGCCATCTGTCTGCTGTTCCCGCAGACGCTGCGACACGGTCCGTCATTAATGCCGCACCAGATGCCGATATGTTCGGCTGGGGGGCGCGATGGCGGTTCGACAAGCATATCAACTGGATCCGACGCTGCGGAGCGTGGAGTCGCGGGATTTCGAGGGGGGATTGCGGCGAAAGATTGTGGGGCAGGACGAAGCGGTGCAAGCAGTCGTCGACCTGTACCAGGTTTTTCGCGCGGGCCTGAAC
>DATLSB010000188.1:0-19461 GCA_035534415.1 Candidatus Dormiibacterota bacterium
CGTGTGTTGGCCGCGTTGGTCGTCATGGCGAGCCGTTCTCCGTTTGATCCGCGCTCTGGCCAGGGGAACCCGAGATCGAGCTGGTTGCCACCGTATAACCGGCACGAGCCCGCACTCTCAACTTGCCCCGTCCCGCTGCATCATCGCCATTGGATTAATCGACTCGGGTGAAGTGCTCTCCGGCCCAAATGGCGGAGCGCACCGAATCATTGCAAGGACTGGGTCGTGCAGCTTGGCGACAGGCTAGCACGCTGGCTACGTCAAAATTCCGACGCAATCAAATCGTGTTGCTTGTCGTGAACCGCCGAAAGCTGTCGGCCTCTTGCGCGAAGTGGGGCCTGCATCGTTCCCCTCGTCTCCAATAGCATTCGGTCTAATCTGGCGACGGCACCCGAGAAAACTAACTAGACCGACTTTTTGTACTGCGGCAACTGCGAAAGTTTAGATCGCAACTTCATCACATGGGGCGGACGCCCCGGCTGCTCGGATTCCAGACGCCCTGTGTATCGCTTGTCTAGCGGTTTTTGCGCCGTTGTTGTGCGCTGGCCGGTTAGTTAAGCTGCGTTCAATTCTCGCCGTCGCTCGTTGGACGGAGTGATCTCGTTCGACGATCTTCTCGCCAGTCCGCATTGACGTTTCACCCCGGCGCGATGCGTTTAGCAGCAGGCCGAATCATCGGGCGTACGCTCGCGCGCTCGCGCAACTTCCAAGACTTCGACCCTTCTCGGAAAAACGTGAACAGTGCGACCCGACCGGCCCGATGTCTAGTTCGGCACGGCCAGAAGGGTGCTGACCCTCACATCCATCAGTGACCCAGCGCACATCCTTTGAGGTCCCTGACGAACTAAATGATTGTTTGCGCCCTGGACTTCTGACAGACAAGACCTCGGGGGGCACTTTATGAGCGAAATTCGAAAGATCTCGTGGAAGAGCACAGAGGTGGAGAAGCTATCCGAATCCCTGTCTTGCCAAGCGGTTTTTGACGGAACTTTGACGCAGGTGTTTATCAAACGCGGCGGCGGGGCGCCCCGCCATTCCCATAGCAGCGAAGAATATTCGTCGATCATTTCCGGTGTGGTGAAATACGTCTTCGACGACCGCGAAGTTGTAGTCAACCCGGGCGAAGTTCTTGTGGTCCCGCCGAACGTCCCTCATTGGGTCGTCGCGCTGGAAGACGCGATGGCCGTCCTCTTCTTCTCACCTTCCCGGAAAGACTTCATTCCGGGAGACGTACATTATCTGCGGAAGGGAGCAGCGGGCTGAGACGTTCGCTGCCAGATTCTTTGCGTCAGCCCCAACCAGCGGCTGACCATTGCACAGGCGGCCGATGGAATCACGGTCGCGGCCGTGCCACTCCTTCGTTCGCGCAAGCGAACGCCATCGCCGCGCCGGTTTGCAGGCCGGACCTGACGAGCGGGTGACGGCCAAGCAGTTATGACTCAGCAGTTTTCCCGGAAATTTTCCGTGGATGTCTTCGGCAAAGGCCCGCGCTTCTTTGGTGTCGGCTTCGAAGTCGCATACCAAATCACATCGTAATAGGGGAATATGCCCGATCAGCTCGCGGTTCTAACCAACGTTGAGGTCTGGATCCTGTTCGTCGCTCCGGATTCCACCAAGCTTTTGCAGGCGCTGGTAAGCCAATAAGGCGGCGCCCAAGGCGGCGACGGTATCGGGCTCGTCGCTGATATTCACGTCACGGTTGATCGTTTGCTTGAGCGCCGCCACCATCCCGCTCTGGCGCGCCACGCCGCCAACGAAAGTGACCTCTTCCTCAAGACCCACACGAGAAAGCAGCGCTTTCGACCTGGAAGCCAAGGAATTGTGGATGCCGCGGATGATGTTCTGAACGCTCTGTCCTTCGCTGACGTGATTGATGATCTCGGATTCCGCCAACACTGCACACACGCTGCTAATGGTCGTAGGTTTGTCCGCGTCCATCGAAAGCGGCCCAAGTTGGGTCAGAGGAACTTCCAAATAATGAGCGGCTCTTTCGAGGAAGCCTCCAGAACCCGCGGCACACTTGTCATTCGATTTGAACTCCTTGACTTTGCCGCCATCGCGCAGACGGATGGCTCGAGTGCTCTGCCCGCCGACGTCGAGAACGCAAGCGGTATTGGGAAAGAGAAATTCCGCTCCTCGCGCCGCACATGTGATGTCCGTTATCTGGATGTCGCGGAAGGGAATGTTGTACCGTCCGAGCCCCGTGGTAGCTATATACTTCACATCTTCCCGGTGGCCGCCAACTTTGGCGAGCGCCTGCTCCATCGCCTCTTTGGCCACGCCCGGAAAGTCCGGTCGCGTTTTCACGAGAGCGGTACCGCAGATATGCCGGGATTCGTCCAGCAGGACCGCCTTCGTGCTCCTGGATCCGATGTCGATTCCCGCTACGTAAGCCATAGGACACCTCTGTTTCATCCATCAATTCGAGTACGTTTCTACTGCGCTCCGGCGCCTGGCCGAGAGGGCACCGGTGCTGTCAACTTGCTGGTTTCGGACATACCTGCCGAAGCTTCTCCGGCCAAGGCTCGCTCGAGCGCGAAGATTGCGGCGCCAATAGCGCCGATGTAGTGCGAGTCGTCGCAGACGTTCACTGGGAAGCCCAATCTTTCTTCAAGAGCCTTCACCATTCCGACGTTCCGCGATACTCCTCCTGTAAAGGTGATCTCCGGCTCTATTCCCACACGACGAATCAAGGCCACCGTGCGCGCGGCAATGGCGCTGTGCACCCCGCCCAGGATATCGGGCACGGTTTTGCCCTCGGCCAAATAAGACATGATGTCCGATTCCACGAACACGGCGCAGACCGTGCTCAAGCGCACGGGTTTTTTCGCATCGAGGGAGATCGGGCCGATCTTATCCAGACTGAGCCCCACCGTCTCTGCCGCGTTGGACAGGAATCGGCCGGTGCCGGCGGCGCATTTGTCGTTCATAACGAAATCCTTGACGTCTCCCTGTTCGCCCACGCGAATGCCCTTCGCATCCTGCCCGCCCATGTCGATCACCGTACGCGTTTTCGGAAACAGTAGATTTGCGCCACGGGCATGGCAGGAGATCTCGGTGATCTGAGCATTTCCGAAATTCACCTTGTAGCGCCCGTAGCCTGTTCCCACAACGTAAGCCACGGTCTCGGGGGGGATTCCGGCGGATGTTGCCGCCTCCTGGAACGCCCGTTCGGCGGCCATAGAGACATTTGCACCCGTATTGATCAAGGCGCGGCCTATGATCGTGCGATCCTCCGACAGAATGATCGCTTTGGTCTGAGTCGATCCGACGTCTACTCCGCCTCCGTAAAGCATTTCGCCCTGCCTTTCTCCTCACTGCCTGCCCAAGACATGCTCATTGGGTCTCGCTCTACTTGCTGACCAGCATTCTCTGGTGCTCAAGCGCTTCAAAGAACGCGTCCACACGATTTCGCAATTGGGCTTCGGAGAAATATCGTGGGTCCTCGATATCGGACTCAATTAGAAGAGTGGGCACGTTGAGTTGCTTGGTAAAGTATTCGCGCATATCACCCTGGCCTGCCGAAAAGAGCCGGCAACTCTTCACGGAATGGATGACCAACGCATCGGCGCCCCAATCGTCCACATAGTCCTTAATTTGCTGGTAGCGCTGCATGAAATTGCGGTTACATACATTCCACTGCAGCATGTGCCGGGCGATGCTCTCAAGCGGCCTCTGCGGATCATGACGGAAGCCAAACTCCCAAATGCCTCCGACCGTCGAATACGTGGAAGCCACCGCTACGGCGCCCCACCGACTGAACATGTCGCGAAATTGGCGCAAATAGGGCCATGGCGGAGGACCTTCCATCACCAGGCGAAACTTCTCTTCCGGAAGAGGGCCCTCGTGGTTATCGGCCCTTTGCTTCATCTCCTTGTACGCCTCCTGGAAAAACCGCAGGCCATCTTCGGTGCCGCGCAGACAATAGAGAGGAGCCATCATCATCACAGAGTCGAAATAGGCATCATAGGGAGTCGGGCGCCGCTGCGCGAGCCTCTTGATATCCGACCACAACGCCCCCGTCTCTCCGGAAAGTTCCACGATGCGCTGCAGCTTCTGGTAATCAAGTTTTTTGCCGCTCATGCGCTCCAGGATTTCGACGAGATCTTCCAGCTGCTTCACTACGTAGCTGACGTCCTCCTCCGAGGGATCAATGGCCTTGGTGCGAAAGAACGGCACGTCGAGGTTGTAAATCGGAGCTTTGGAGTATTCCTGCAAATGCTCGAACCATTGCAGGTACACATTACAGCCGACGTAGTTGCAAAGCAGTAGGTCGGGCTCGGGAATGGTGGCGAAGGGCGTTTTGCGTCCGGCAAAGTACATTCCGACATCGGCTTTCACGTACGCGCAGTTGTCCGTCGAGTAGCCCATCTCCTCCGCTGCGAGGATGAGCGGCAGCGACTGCTTTTTCACGGCCAGTTGGAGGGCATTCACCTCCGGGTAGACCGGGATCATGTCGAAGGCTTCGATTAACTCGACAGGGTTGCCGCTAATCAGCATGTAAACCGCTTTCTCTCCCCTGTTTTCCGCGGCTGCGGTCAACCTGGCGTAGTAGCGCCCGATCATGTCCTTTTGAAGATTGTGAATGCGCCCCTGGTAGTCGGTCTTTGCTGTGCTTTGCGCCATCGGGAACTCCTTCACCAGTCAATAATTCGGCTTCAATCAAATAACAGCGACTCCACGAACGTTTCCGCCTCGGAACGCGCGCGGTCGAAACTCCATGTCTTTTCTTCGAATTCCAGCAAAAGATGCGGAATATTGGCCGCTTCTAGAGCCTTGCGATAGAGCGCGTAATCAAAGAGCGCCGGCTCGCAAAACTTAGCCGCCTGAAATATTACGGCGTTCGCTTTCTTTTCCTTGCACAGACGAATCAGATGTGCTGCTTTGGTTTCGCGCGAATCATGCTTCGTGCCGGAATAATAAGCGCGCTCCGAATAGCTCTCCGCCAACGCAGCCAATGGATTCTCTTGAATGGGCACATCTTCGGTGAACCATCTCCAGCCGCGCAGAAAATCATCCTCGACGATGTAACAACCTGCTTGCTCCACCGTCTCGATCAAGCCCAGCGGCGGAAGCTCGCAGAATGAACCTTCTAATACGACGCGAATACGGTCCTTGGGCCGCGCGGCGCGTCCGGGTATTTCCGCGAGGACTTTTTCGAGAATCTGCAAGAAATCCTCGGGAGCCATTAAAGTGCCGGCCCGCACAAGAACAAATGACTCCGCCGCCGAAAGCAAATGAGGCGTTTCCGTTCGGATCCGGTAAATCTCGCGCAAGGCGCACCGAATCCGGTTATACAGGCTGATGCTGCGGTTCAGGTCGGCCGGAGTGGGCGAGTAGCCCGACCGCTCCTGCAGTCTGTTCAGCAGGCGGCGGTATTCCGTTTCCAAGTACTTTCGACCCAGAGGCGAGGCGAAATTCTGCGGGAAATGGATGTACTCCACAAACAAACCCGGGAAGTTTCGCTGGAAAACACTCGCAAGATTCCTGGTGGGATCGCAGATCGAGTGAAACAACATGCCGTCCAAAAACTTAAGGCGGTCCGTCAGGCCCAGTTCGAGCGTGCTTTTTACAATCGAACAAACAAAGGATTGGAACCGGGAATCGGCATGTGTGATTTCGATTTGGTTGCCGGCGCCGATAATGCCGAGCGGCAGCATGCCTGACGCGTGGATCAATTCGACCGGGCAGTAAATCGGGAAACAGCCGATTGCTTTTTTTTGCGGGTGCTCTTCGAGCCAGTGTTTGGCGGTGGCGAAGTCGGAGTCTTCAGCAATCTCCCGGCAGGAAGCCAGCATCGAGTCGAGCTGTGGAATTTCTTCAACCAGAGTGGTAGCCACCTTTACCTCCAATTACGGCGCCTCCGCAGGTTCAGGCCAGTTTTCGGTTGCCCAAAGATGCCATGCGGCGTCCGCAGCGGAAACACGTACGGCCGTTTTGCGCGGCTGAGTTCCGCAAGATCTTCATGGGCCCACTCTACTCCTCTGTTGAAATCGTGTCAATAGTATTCTGGTATTACAATACCATAATAGGGCGTAGCCCGTTCACGGCGCTTGTATTGAGTCGCCGGGGAACGAATGTGGATCTCGGGGGCTTCGTGTTAGCGATGGGCTACAACATTTCGGGCCGGTCGCGACGCGCTTGTCGCGTTCGCCCAGGGGCGACGCGCCATCAGCTTCAACATCGTCGAAATTGTGATCGACCGAAAGGTGGCGACGGCGTGGTCATCCAGTTCATTAAGCACGAGGCGCAGAGCGGCGCTCGCATCCGTGGTTGTTTTCGCGTCGCTGGTTGCGCGTGCGCGCCGCCCGATGGGCTCAAAAAGTTCAATTACGTCGAGCAACGTGAGCCGCTTCGGATTGGCTATCAGTTGGTATCCTCCGCCAACTCCGCGAACGGCGTCCACGATTCTGGCGCGCCCCAAGTCCCGCAACACTTTTGCAAGGTGATGGGCCGAGATGCCATATTTGTCGGCAATTTCCGTTCCTGAAAGCTGATGCGTTGGATTCGCGGCGAGCTCCAGCACCGCGTATATCGCAAAGCAGCTCGCCTTTTGAAGTTTCATACGATCTTCCCTCGCAACTGTCAATCGAGCGTAGTCTCAAGTTCGATGAACGGACCGGCCATCATTCCTTGACTGCGGAAAAAAGAGAGCACGAGATGATTGTCGCGGGCCATCAGGGTTCGCATCTCTTTAATTCCAACGCGCCGAAATGCGTCGCAGAGCGCCTCAAATAGCCTTGTTCCGATACCCTTCAGCCGAGTCCGGGGCCGGACCTGCATGGCGAATACCCATCCACACGGAGGCTCCCCAAACTCCCAGGCGCGCACCTCGCCAATGATGAATCCCTCGATGCGATGATCATATTCCGCAACGAGAAAGACGCGCCCCGCCTGGTCGTTTGAGCGATAACGCAAGAATGTGTCCTTCCAGTATTTCCGCTTGGCAAGGCCGGTCACTTCCTCGTCCAAGGAAACGAGAGACGCTAAGTCCGACTTGACCGCCGGCCGAATGAGAAGCCCCTCGACCGGTTTCGAAGCCGCTCGGGATTTCATGATGGAAATATTTGCCGTGGCGTCGCCCTCCCTAAAACCTGCAATATAGTACTGCTATCCAGGAAAGACAAGTCGCGTGGCCTCCCGTGGCTACCACGGGTGGTCCTGTATACGGCTGCTTCCGGAGCGTCCGAGGGATACGTGATTGTGATAGAGCTTCCAATTTCCATGTTCTTGAAGAAAGACGTCGGTGCCGTAGCCTTCTCGCAGCAGACGAGCTCCATTTAGCTTCGAGCGGGCATCCGTGCGCCATTCGTAGACGACGGTGGCGACGTCGCCGAAAGCTCGTATCTTTCGCGGGCCAAACTTCAGACTAACTTCATCTAAGTTGTCGAAATATCGTTCCAGCATTTCCTTTGCAGATTCCCACCCGTAATACGCGCCCCGAGAAGTGAAAAAAACGAATCCGTCATTCTGCCAGTAATGGCTGAATAGCCTCGGGAGGTCCTTATCGCTCCAGGCCTTTTCCATTGCGTCCATGATGCGCATAACGGCATCTACATTCGGCCCCGCCACTTCTGGCGTCGCCGTCTTTTCCACCGCAGCTGAGGTTTTCATGTTCTTCTCCGTGCGTTCTAAAGTTGTCTCAAAGCCCCGAAAGAAATGCGGAGAATGACTTGTTCATCTCCATTTTTGAGCTAGGTCGTTCTCGAGCTCAACGGCCCGAGGAAACAGGATATTGTTCTCAAGATGGATGTGCTGATGCAGGTCTGCCGCAAATGCCGGGAGTGATTGATAGAGGGCCTTAAAGCTCACGCAAGCGCTTGCCGGCAGAGCGTAGTTGCTCGTTGCTCCGCGCATTGTGTCAAGCGCCTGCCCCGAGGCCTCGTGTTCCATGATCATCGCAGCGACTGGGTTCTGCACGGTCCCAAACACGGGTTCTGGCGGGCGGCGCGAAAAGCGAGCCGCTTCTTCTAATTCCTCAATGTAAGGAAAGAGAAGGCCCTCTTCCTTGTCCATATGTTGCAGCAGTTCCCCGGAAAGGCCCTCGAAGATCCTCTGCACGCGAAGCAATTCCGGGTGATTGCTTCCGTGTGCGGAGACCAATTTGGAAATCAGACCGGCGAGCCGGCTGATCTCGGCGCGCGCAAACGAGTGGTGCCGCTCCACAATGTACTGCGCGAGATCACCGAGCGGCGCGGTCCGCCAATCCCGTTCAGGAGCCGGCATATCGCATTTCGAGATTGCTCGGATGACTTCCTCGATGGAGCACTTGGCTGATTGGCAAGCTTCGGCGAGCGTCTGGCCACCTCCACAACAGTAATCGATGCCAAAAGTTTCAAAGATTCGCGCGGCATCTGGCTGTTCCAGAACCAGATCGCGCACCACTCGTGCGCCATGGCAATGCTTGAAGGATTCGTCTGCGACACGCGCTGAAGTATCCATAAGAGCCCCCCTGTATCTCGTAAACAAGCATTATAGTACCATAATATATCTATTGAATCAACCGCCGGATGAGATCGCTTGCTCAGCGAAACGTTGTGTTGTCGATCGACTTCTCACGATTGCGCCTTCGACCCACTCGCGTCTTCCATGCGATTGGCAGTCGGCCACTCAATCCTGCGTAGCCCCCGCGAGGCGGCGTCCATTACTTTTCTGACCGACTTGCAACCGCGACCGTTTCGTGAATCTTCCTGCCCGC
Organism: Candidatus Dormiibacterota bacterium; assembly: GCA_035534415.1. GTDB lineage: Bacteria > Acidobacteriota > Terriglobia > Acidiferrales > UBA7541 > Palsa-295. Next base: position 8,699 of record DATLSB010000188.1, read on the forward strand.
CCACACCAGCTGCCGAATCATTGGAGACACGCGATAGCGCTCGCCTCCGTAATGGGCGGCCAGATTTCCCAGCACCGCCTGAATGGCTGGCAGTCCCAGGTCATCCGCCCAGTTGAGCGGCCCACGCGGATAATTCACGCCCGTGCGCATGGCGGTATCGACGTCCGATGCAGTTGCCACACCTTGGTTTACGGCGTCTGCAGCTTCGTTGGCGAGCATGGCAACGGTTCGCATCACCGCCAGTCCGGGCACGTCTTTCAAGCAAGACACGCGCAGACCGGCGGCCTGCAATACACCTACGACCGCAGAATAGGCTCGCTGGTCGCACGTGCTGGCCATGGCGATTGCAACGCGCGTGGCCGTCATGTAGTCGAGGGCTAGGTCGACCGCCACAAAATTTTGTCGCCCTGTTTCATGCGCGCGCTGCGTTGCAGTGCGCCCGTCGGTGACTGCGATGGTGGCGTCCCCAACAACAATCCACTCCCCACCGGTCCCGTCGCACGCAGCGCGGTTCACTGCCACGCCTGAGCCAGCCAAGCGTTTCTCCAATGCGTCCGCCAGACGACCAGTTGGCGGAAGCGTCACGCGCTCCGGCTTTGGCGCCGGTGCCTCGGTTTCAGGCTGCACGACAGGCGCGCCTTCACCATATTGGTAGAATCCCCGTCCGCTCTTTCTTCCGAGGTACCCCGAGCGAACCATGTCCTGCTGGATGAAGGAAGGCCGGTAGCGTGCGTCGCCGAAATACGCAGTGAAGAGTGACTGGCTTACCGCGAGGCTGATGTCCAGTCCGACAAGATCCATGAGTTCGAACGGGCCCATACGGAACCCGCCGGCTTCTCGCATCACAGTGTCGATAGTGGCCGGGCCACCGGCTTGTTCGGCCAATAGAACCAATGCCTCGCCGTAATATGCACGAGCGACGCGGTTCACGATGAAACCGGGAGTGGACTTTGCGTAAACCGGCGTCTTTCCCCATGCCGCAGCTGTTGCGTGAACTGCGGATAAGAGATTGGCGTCAGTCGCCGTGCCACCGATAATTTCCACAAGCTCCATTAACGGAGCCGGATTGAAAAAGTGCATCCCAACGAGTCTACTGGGCTCCTTGAGAGCAGACGCTATAGCGCCGATGGACAGAGAAGACGTATTCGTTGCAAAAATGCAATGCTCGTCGACGATGCGTTCAAGCGCGGAGAACAAGTGGCGTTTGACGTCGAGATCCTCAACGATCGCCTCGACGACGATTCCAGCGCTGCGGAGTTCGTCCAGTTTTGTCGCGGCGCGCAGGAGAGCTGCCGCCTTTTCCGCTGCTTCTGCGGAAACCTTGCCCTTTGACGCGAGCTTTTCAAACGTTTGGCAAACGCTTTGAATGGCCAGCGGTACTGCGTCCGTGCGTGTGTCATAAAGGAGTACCGGATGCCCTGCGGCAGCGGCCACCTGGGCGATGCCGGCTCCCATCGTTCCGCTTCCAACTACGGCAACGAGGCTGCCTTTCGGAATTGCGCCTGACATCATCTCCATCCGTGTTCTAACTCACGCTAATCGGCTTCAGACCGCGCTGAGTCTGGACGCATTCGACGCCAAGAGCAGTGATCATCGTCACAGCTAGTAAACGCGCGAATTGTTTAGACTAGGGCAAGCTTTTGCGCGTCGTATAGATACGAAGGGTGGAATTGGGCCGTCGGCGGTGCCAACAGAGGAGGGCGTGATGCCCGCATTTGGTGGTGTGGACTACCTGGATTTCGACTCGATCCTAAACGATGAGGAACTTCTTGCGCGGGCGACCGCGCGAAAGTTTGTGGACGAACAGGTCATCCCCGTGATCGAGCGTCATTTTCGCGACTCGACTTTTCCGGTCGAAATACTGCCGCAACTCGCCGAACTCGGGTTTTTCGGCTCGAATTTGAAGGGTTACGGTTGCGCCGAGATGTCGAATGTGGCCTACGGTCTGGTCATGCAGGAACTGGAGCGAGGTGATTCGGGGCTCCGCAGTTTTGTGTCTGTTCAGAGCGGACTTGTGATGTACCCCATCCACACTTACGGGTCTTCAGCGCAAAAAGACAAGTGGCTTCCGCAGCTGCAAAGCGGACGAGCCATCGGCTGCTTCGGACTCACGGAGCCGCAGTTCGGCTCGAATCCCGGCGGAATGCTGACGCGCGCGGTGCGTCGAGGTGACCGTTACGTGCTCAACGGTGAGAAGATGTGGATTACCAATGGCTCGGTCGCCGACATCAGCGTGGTTTGGGCCAAGTGCGAGGATGAACGCGTACGCGGCTTTTTGGTTGAAAAAGGAGCGAAGGGCTTGACGACGCATGACGTGCACGGCAAATTGTCGATGCGCGCTTCGGTGACGTCAGGACTTTCCTTTAGCGATTGCGAAGTACCCGCAGAAAATCTGCTCCTGGGCGTGGATGGGTTGCGGGGACCACTATCCTGTCTCACCCAGGCACGCTATGGCATCGGGTGGGGTGCAATCGGAGCAGCCATGGCCTGTTACGACACCGCGCTGCAATATGCGAAATCGCGCAAACAATTCGCCAACAAGCCCATCGCATCGCACCAACTCGTGCAGGACAAACTGGCATGGATGATCACCGAAATTTCGAAAGCGCAACTCCTGGCGCTGCACGTCGGAAGGCTGAAGGACCAGGGCCGCGTGCACCCCTCGCACATCTCCATGTTGAAAATGAACAATGTCTGGATGGCGATTGAGGTGGCGCGCAGAGCCCGCGAGATATTGGGCGCCAATGGCATCGTCGAAGACTACTGCGTCATGCGCCACATGAATAACCTCGAGTCTGTATACACCTACGAGGGCACGCACGACATTCAGCGGCTAATCATCGGCGAGCGCATCACGGGTATCCCCGCTTACACCTAACAACGGACGTTCGGGAAGACTTGAACTCTGGACGGCAAACGACGAGTAATCGTCGTAAGTGCCGCTGGTCAACGATCTCTCAGGGCATGAGTTCGCCGCCGGCGATGATGATGCTTTGCCCTGTTATGGACGCCGCGTCGCGCTTGCTGAGCCAAACCACCGCGTCGGCCACCTCAGCGGGTTGGATGAGACGACCCTGTGGGTTTCGAGCGATTAAGCTCCCCACTGCTTCCTCGCGACTTCGGCCGGTCTTTTGCACGATGTTCGCAATCGTTTCGGCGGTCATGTCGGTGTCTACATACGCCGGGCATATGGCATTGACGGTCACGCCCGTGCGCGCCGTTTCCATAGCGAGTGCGCGGGTAAAGCCAATTACGGCGTGTTTCGCGGCGCAGTAGGCTGTGATATAGGCATAGCCGGTCATTCCAGCTGTGGAAGCGATATTAACGATGCGGCCCCACCTGGATTCGACCATTGCAGGAAGTACCGCCCGCGTGCAAAAAACGGCGCCCATCAGATCTACATCAAGAATTTTTCGCCAGAATGCTGCGTCCGATTTTAGAAAGGGAGAAGACAAGCCCACGCCGGCGTTGTTCACGAGGATACTCGGCGCACCGAGAACTTGACTGACGCTGCTGACGGCGTTTCGCACGGCGGCTTCGTCCGTTACGTCGGCTGATGCAGTCGCGACCTTGACGCCGTAACTCGCGCGAACGCGATTTGCCGTGCCGTCAAGTACCGCCTGATTCCTGCCGATAAGAGAAACGGACGCGCCTGATCGCGCGAGCGCTGCGGCGATCGCAGCGCCGATTCCCCGGCCGCCGCCGGTGATCACAGCGTGTTGATTGGTTAGCGGCGCTTTGGAGTCAATTTCCATGAAACCGTCTACCGGCTCCTCGATGATTCCTGGTGATGCTGTGATGAACGGGCTTATGCGCTAGAAGTCGAAGCGCCTTTCGTGCCTGCCGCCTCGATCACCTTGGAACCAATAATCAGTTTCAATACCTCGCTCGCGCCTTCATAGATTCGCAGTGCCCTGATTTCGCGGTACAGTCGTTCGACCGTCACCCCACGCACGACTCCAAGGGCGCCGAAGATCTGCACGGCCTCGTCGATTACTTCTTGCGCGGATTCCGTGGCAAACAGCTTGGCCATGGAGGCCTCGCGCGTAACGCGTCCGCCCAACACATCCTTGGTCCACGCCGAACGATATATCAGCAGCGCGGCGGCATCAATTGACACCGCCATATCCGCGAGTTTTTCCTGCGTCAATTGAAACTCCGCTTGCGAGCGGCCGAACATATGCCGCTGGCATGCTCGTTCAGTCGCTTCATCCATCGCGCGGCGGGCAAAGCCCAGTGCGGCGGCGCCTACCGTCGTGCGGAACACATCCAGAGTGGCCATCGCAATCTTGAAGCCTTCACCTGGCCGTCCCAGCAGGGAATCGTTTGGAACGCGGCAGCCACTCATACGCAACGTGCCCAAGGGATGCGGAGCGATCACGTCTATGCGCTCTGAGGCGTCCAGGCCGGCAGAGTCCGCTTCAACAACAAATGCGGATAGCCCCTTGGTCCCCGGACCATCGCCGGTGCGGGCAAACACGACGTAGAAAGCGGCGAGACCGGCATTCGAGATCCACGTCTTAACGCCGTCGAGTCGCCAGGAATTACCGTCACGTTTCGCAGTTGTGGTAATGGCGCTGACGTCGGAGCCAGCGTCCGGTTCGGAGAGTGCAAAGGCCGCCAGCGCAGTGCCGGCGGCGACCCGGGGCAGTATCGAGCGTTTCTGTTCCTCGTTTCCGTACAAGCTGATAGGTGCGCTGCCGAGTCCTTGCATAGCCAATGCAAAATCGGCTAGTCCGGACGCTCGGCCCATAATTTCGCGGGCCAAACTTAAGCTCCGCACGTCGAGGTTCTCGCGCGCACCGCCATACGCGCCGGGAACGCAGACGCGCAGCATCCCGGCTCGGCCCAATTCCTCAACGATCCGGCGAACGCATGCGTAGACGGCGTCGAGGCTCTCTTCGGATCCCTTGAGCAACGGCGGCAGAGCTACGCGGGCCCACTGTTCGAGTTCGCCGGCCAGCGTGCGATGTGCCTCGTCGAAAAAGGGCCATGTCAGGAAACTCTGATCCGCCATCAGTTTCCTTCGAAGACAGGCGTCTTCTTGTTTGCGAATGCGTTGTAAGCGCGTTCGAAGTCTTGCGTCTGCATGCAAATCGCCTGCGCCTGCGCTTCCGCTTCGATACACTCGTCAAGGCCCTGGCTCCATTCCTGGTACAGCATGGTCTTGGTCATCGCATGGCCAAACGTGGGGCCATCCGCGAGAGTTTTGGCCAGCGCCGTCGCTTCTTCGAGCAATTTCTCCGGTTCAACCACGCGATTGTAGAACCCGAATCGCTCGGCCTCGTCGCCACTCATTGCGCGGCCAGTGTAGAGAAGATCCGCTGCACGGGAGAGCCCAACCAGTCGCGGTAGCAGCGTGCACGCGCCCATGTCGGCTGCCGCCAACCCGACGCGCACGAATAAAAACGCCACTTTGCTTCGCGCCGTGCCAAAGCGGAGGTCGGATCCGCAAGCGATCATGGCACCGGCACCGGCGCAGACGCCGTCAATCGCGGAGATGATGGGTTGCGGGCAGGAGCGCATCGCCTTCACAAGATCACCAGTCATTCGTGTAAACGCTAGCAGGTCAAGCATGTCCATCTTCACAAGCTTGCCGATGATTTCGTGTACATCGCCGCCGGAACAGAAATTGCCTCCCGCTCCTGTAAATACCACCGCCTTGATATCTGTCGCGTAAGCCAGTTCACGAAATAGATCGCCTAACTCACCATAGGATTCGAATGTGACGGGATTCTTCCGTTCGGGCCGGTTGAGCGTAATCGTAGCCACCTTACCGCAGACGTTCCACTCAAAATGGCTAGCTTTATAATTTGCCAATTGAATTTTCTTCATGAATTTCTCCTTTGTCTCCGCATCAGCCAACCATTGTGAGTCCGCCGTTCACGCTCAACACTTGGCCCGTGATGTAGTCGGATCGCGAACTCGCAAAAAACAGAATCGCATCGGCCACTTCTTCAGGTTTTCCGAACCTTCGGAATGGGATGGCTCGTTTGAAGGCTTCCAAATGCTTCTCTGGAACGGCAAACAACAGTGGAGTCTCGGTAGGCCCGGGGCACACGCAATTCACATTAATGTTGTAGCGTGCGACTTCGCGGGCCAGCGATTTGGTGAAGGCAATAAGGCCGCCTTTTGCTCCGGCGTAGACTGTCTCGCCCGAACTGCCAACGCGTCCGGCATCGCTGCCGACGTTGACAATCTTGCCGCTGTTGCGCTCCATCATTTTCGGTAAGAAGATTTTGACCAGTTTCATCGGACCCACCAAGTTGAGGTCCACGATCTTGCTCCAGACTTCGAGCGGCATCTCCCAGAATGGCTTGATCAGTCCCCATCCCGCGCCGTTTACAAGCACATCGGTCGCTCCGACCTTGCTCTCCACGGTGTGGGCGAGTGCGGCTATGGAAGAGTCGTCGGTGATATCCAGATGGACGTAGTCCGCTTTGAGTCCCTTCTTCTGAATGGCGCAAGCAGCGGCCTCACCCTTGTCTCTTGCAATGTCTGCTATGACCACATGTGCTCCGGCTTCAGCCATGGTTTCGGCGGTCGCCAAGCCGATGCCCGAAGCAGCGCCCGTGACAATCGCGATTTTGCCCTCCAGTTTCATGATTCCTCCTTACGTCTCAAGCCTGCTGGTCTGCCGCTTCTTAGTGCTTCTTTCGAGGAATTCAGCCACCCTCCGCCTCGTTTCCGGGTGCTGGTAGAGCTTCCGCGTCGCGGCGAGTTCCTCTGCAAAGCCGTCGAGGTGCGGGTCGCCAAATGCGGCAAGGCATCGTTTGCTCGCAGCCAGAGCTGGCCTTGGTGCCTGAGAAAAGCGGATTGCAAGCTCTCGGGTCCACTCGGCCAATTCCGTCGCCGGACGCGCCCATTGAACGATGCCCAGCCGTTCCCCCGCAGCTCCATCAACTACTTCGCCCCCAAGGATGAGGCGCTCAGCTATACCGCGACCGCAAAGCCGCGTCAGTCGTTGAGTGCCGCCGGCGCCGGGCAAAAGCCCCAATTTCACTTCCGGAAGCCCGAGTTTCGCTTCGACTGCCGCTGCGCGAATGTCGCAAGCCAGCGCTAGTTCCAGACCACCACCCATGGCCGGGCCGCCGATTTCCGCCAGAGTAACCAGCGGTGCGGCTTCGATCCGCGTAAACAGGCGCTGCATCCGACGCACCAAATCCAACATGACGTCGGGGCCCTCGAGTGTTCCAAAACAGGACTGCATCAGCGCCAAGTCTGCTCCTGCGCAAAACGCCTGCTGGTCGCTGCGGATGTGCAGCACCGTAACCTCTTGGTCTTCGATCACTTGGTCTAGCACCGTGTCGAGACGCTCTATCAACTCATCGTTCAGAGCGTTGACCGGGGGACGGGACAACGTGGCGACGACGATCCGACCGAAGCGTTCGACTGCGACCATCGCCTGAACCTTTCTCCTTTGCGATACCCGGTCCTGATTAGCGATGGCGACACGCAGCTTGTATCGTTGTATTTTTCCGGTCGCTGTCTTCGGCAACTTGTCGACCACATGGATCCATCCCGGCAGCTTGTAGCGCGGAAGATTTGTCTCGCAGTAGTGCAGAAGTTCTTCTTCGATCTCGTTCCCGGGAAGCGTCGAATCTTTCAAGACCACCCAGGCATCGGCGTGGACCAGGCCATGCTCGTCTTTTCGGCTAATCACCGCCGCCTCAAGCACCTGAGAATGCTGAACGAGTGCGGACTCAACTTCGTACGGCGAGACCCAACGGCCGCTAACCTTGAATACATCATCGCTTCGCCCGCAGTAGGTATAGTAACCGTGTGCGTCACGACGGAATGTGTCACCCGTGTCGTACCACCCGTCGACAATGCTTTTGGCGGTTCTCTCCGGATCGTTCCAGTAGCGTCGGATAACCGATTGTCCGTTTACCAGCAGCCGTCCAGGTATATCGTCAGGAACGCTGTTCCCAGCCTCATCTACTAACCGCACTCGGTAACCAGGTATCGGCTTGCCGGTCACCCCTGGCCGGATGTCGTCGACGCGGTTCGAAATATAGATGTGGCCCACTTCCGTCGAGCCGATTCCCTCGATAATTGCCACCCCCGTCGTTGCCAGCCACTCGCGATGCAGTTCAGGAGGCAACGCCTCGGCCGCGGAAATACACCGGCGGAGCCGTGGATTGTCCTTTCGGCTCAACAGTCCCGAAGCCAAGAACTGTGCGTAAAACGTGGGCACGGCCGCAAAGATCGTAGGCTGGCACCGGCGAAACACGTCGAGAACGCTTTGAGGAGTCGGTCGGCGGTCGTCGAGAATCGCTGTCGCACCCACATATAGCGGACCGAGCATCCCGACGTTCATGCCGTACGAAAAACAGAGTCGCGCCACGTTGAAAAACGAATCGTCTTCGGTGGCCCCCAGCGTCTCGACCGTATAGAACTGGCTGATCACTGCAATGTCGCCGTGCGCATGAATGACGCCCTTCGGCAGGCCGGTCGTGCCCGAAGAATAGAGACAGAAGCAATCGTCCTCGGCGCGCGTAAACACGGCGCCCAGCTGCGACGAAGCATTGCGAGCCAGGTCCGACAGCGATTCTCGCTGTCCATCGACTGCCATCACCACCTTCAGTTTCGGGGAACTCACCGCCAGCGCGGCGTCAATCGTGGGCGCGAACTCGCGGGAATAGAACAGCGCGCAACATTTCGAATGCTGAATGATGAATTCAAAATCGCTGGCGGGCGCCAAGCCGTTCAGGGGAACCGGCATTGCTCCAATCTTTACCGCTCCCCAGAACACATAAAAGAACTCCGGGCAGTCCCTGACCACCATCAACATTCGGTCGCCCGATTTAATGCCCAGACTTTTGATCGTATTTCCGAACCGGTTAACTTTGTCGGCCAACTCGGCGAAGCTTACTTCCCCCTGGAGCGTCCGAATGGCAGCTTTGCTGCTGCGTCCCTCGGCAAGGTGGCGGTCGATAAAGTATTCCGCTGCGTTGAATGGTTCCGGGAATTGCAGCCTTGGAACACCTTCGTCGTGAATTTCGGCCACCAGACGCATGCGGGGACTCCTAGACCGCAACGAATGCCACGCTAGGTCAAATCCACAACCGGCGGCAGTGACTTCAGTCACGAAGCACGGTGACGCGAGTCACGGTGTGAGGGCCAAGTTCGCGAAGATCTTCGACCGCCGAAGTCGTACCGCTCATCTTAGGCGTCGGTGGGACCCACGCACGATAAACAGAACTGAGAAGTCGGCAAGGACCGGAGCAATCATGGCTGCGCTTCCCGGTGTCGAGGAGATAAAGAAAGCCTGGGCCACGGAACGCTGGAGCGGCATCGAGCACCATTACACCGCAGAAGATATCGAGAGGCTTCGAGGAAGTGCCGGAATCGAACACAGCCTCGCCGACATGGGTGCTCGAAGACTCTGGGAGCTGCTGCATCGCGACGATTATCTGCGCGCCTTGGGGGACGGTTGCGATTGAGCCAAGCAAGTCCGTGGTCTCCGGCCGTCCGCGGGGTTTGCATCTTCATCAGGGCGGCCTAATTCCCGGCAAAATGCTTCCGGCCTCGCTGTTCGATGTGGCGCTGTCGCATATCAAGTGGATCCGGCGTGGTTGAAGCATCCGCGCATGTTTTACATTCCGAAATCGGAGTCGGCGGAAGAGGCGACTTGATGGCGGGATCTTTTCCAGTTGATCGCCCGAGCCAGGGGGCGCGCCGCGAATACGAGCGACAGAAGTTCAAATCTTTTTCAGATTGCATATCGAAAGCCACGATAAAAGTAAATCGAAGTGCCACTCATCCTCGACAAATTAGCGATTTGACTTCAGTTTTTGTGTTAAATCTGAATCGATGATTCAGGATAAGGAACTTCAGAGCTTGCTCGATGCAATCGCTCAACGTCCCTTGGTGTGCGACGGCGCCATGGGGACGCAGTTGTACGCGGCAGGGCTTGCGCTCGGTGGCTGTGGCGAAGAATGGAACGTGACCTATCCGGATCGCGTGCTGGCCATTCAGCGCGAGTACTTCCAGGCCGGAGCCGATTGCCTGCTCACCCAAACCTTCGGTGCGTCGTCGATCAATCTCGCCCGACACGTCTTGGCCGACTCGGTGGAAGAGATCAACCGGGCCGGAGTCGAAATCGCACGCCGCGCGTTCGGTGATCGCCGCGGATACGTGCTTGGGGATATCGGTCCATTTGGCGGTCTGCTGAAGCCGTTCGGTACGGTAGGCGCAGACGAGGCGAGAGCCGCGTTCGGGCAACAGGCGTCAGCGCTGATTGCGGCGGGCGTGGATGCAATTCTCATAGAGACGCAGACGTCGCTGGAGGAGCTCGGCGTGGCGATCGAGGCGGTTCGCGCCGCAGGCGCGCCCTGCGTTATTGCCTCCGTGTCCTTTGATGTCACACGCAACGGCCGCGACGTGCGCACGATGATGGGAGTGACGCCCGAGAAGGCCGCTGCGTTCATGCAAGCTGTAGGCGCCGACGTGGCAGCCACGAATTGCGGCGCCGGCGTGGACGTTCGCTGGATGGCAAAGATTCTCGCGCGCTACCGAACCGCTTGCGACTTGCCCTTGATGGCCAAGCCAAACGCGGGCAAGCCCGAGCTGGAAGATGGCCGATGGGTTTACAAACAGTCGCCCGAGGAGATGGCCGCAGGTCTTGACCCACTGCTGGATGCTGGAGCCAGAATTGTAGGCTCCTGCTGCGGAAGCACGGCTGCGCACACCAAACTGTTTCGCGCCATCGTGGATCGGAGAATCGCGAAGCAAGCGTGTTCCCAGTGAAATGACCGTCC
>DATLSB010000189.1:0-10670 GCA_035534415.1 Candidatus Dormiibacterota bacterium
TCCACTGCGCTTCGGTCAGCAATGGACCGGATCGCGCCATCGGCCCTCCTTCGGCGCTGCTGACTCTGCTTATCTCTCATTTTCAAAAACTCAACCACCATCATTTCAATGGCTTGTCCACGGTTGTGCAACAGCTTCTAGCAAATTGGAACTGTTCCGGTCGAAACGGATTTGTGGTGAGGTGCGAGTTTAAATCCAGGTAATGGGCCCGAAGCCGAAGAGCCGCGCGGAGAATAATCTTGTAATAAACGGCGGGTGAGGCATTGACGACTAAGTTCGCTCCGCGCCCTGCGCGAACGATCGACCAAATATTGCGCGCGTTCGCCTCAACGATCCGGATCCCGCTTTTCCTGCCCAGGAAGCGCCGGGCACGCTCCACGTCGCGGTCGCCGCACCGGACGGAATGCCCCTGACGCTCCAGCAGTTGTGCAAGCAGCGAGCCCGTTCCGCCGGCCCCGAGGACGAAAATGCGCATCGGCACGCAACTGTATCACAGTGTTTCTCTTGCGAGCGGCCGGCCGAGCCTGCTTGTACCAACGCGCAAGCGAGTTGCGCGTTCGTCGTGTAGGCGACCAGCGCCCGTCCGGTTGACAAGCCGCGAACCGCACGCGTATCATTTCTTCGGTACGGCGTCTCACGTCGACGCTTTATCCCCTTCATTGCTTCATCCCCCGAGCAGGATGGAGTAACCGAGGTCGGACCCTCGGCAAACAGGGCACGCACCCGTACGGAGGCCGTTCTTCATGTCACCCGAACAAAACCCCAACGCGCAAGTTTCTTCGGCTGAATCGTCTGTCGAGCCATCGGCGACGGCATCTCCTGCCGCTTCGGGAGACGCGCAAACCAGTGCTGGCGCCGCTACCGCCGTCGCCCGCGTACCCGAACAATCCATTCCCATGGAACCCGAGATTTCGATGAGTCCCACCGCAAATCAGCAAGTCCCCTCCGAAACTCACGAGAATGCTCGAAATGAATCCGTGGACGGCAAAAACCCAGGCGCAGTGGAACCTGGCCGAGAACAAAATGCCGCGGCGCAAAGCGATGCCGCCGAGATGGCCGAGAGCATGGATCGCATGCTCGACCAGTTTCCAGCTGCCGAAGCCGCGGCCGAAGGCGAGATTTTTGATGGTCATGTGCTGGCTGTTACCGATGCGGGCGTGGTTGTGGATGTAGGCGGAAAATTCGAGGGCTTGGTTCCCGCTCAGGAATTTCTCGATTCCGGCGCGCCGATCGAATTTGGACCTGGCCAGACCATCGAGGTCGAAAGGCTGCACGAACAGAAAGACGGATACGTGCTCCTTTCCCATGCGCGCGCGCACCGGCGGCGTTGCTGGGAGCGCATCGAGAAGTCGTCCCGTGAGCACAGCAACATTTCTGCAAAGGTCGTAGAGCGGATTAAGGGCGGCTTGGTTGTGGATATCGGCGTTCGCGCCTTTTTGCCTGCCTCGCAGATCGAACTGAAGCCGGTGCACGACCTGGATGCCTGGAAAGACCGAGGAATTGAAGTACGTGTCCTGAAGCTGAATCGCAAGCGCGGCAACGTGGTTGTCAGCCGGCGCGCGATCCTTGAAGAAGAGCAGAATGCCAAGCGCGACGCTCTTGCCTCGACTCTGGAAGAAGGCGCCGTGGTTACGGGTCGCGTGAAGAACATCACCGACTACGGAATCTTCGTCGACCTTGGAGGAATGGACGGCCTACTGCACGTAAGCGATCTGGTCTGGGGCCGCGTGCCGCATCCTTCGAAGGTGGTTCAGCCCGGTGAGGAAATTCAGGTACAAGTACTCAAGTTCGATAAAGAAAAGCAGCGCATTTCGCTTGGACGAAAGCAGCTCCTTCCCGACCCGTGGGCCACGGTTCCGGAGCGGTTCGCGGTCGGTACCCGCGCTACCGGGAAAGTAGTTGGCGTCACGGACTACGGTGCGTTCGTGCAGATCGAGCCCGGCATTGAGGGCCTGGTACATGTTAGCGAGATGACTTGGTCAAAGCACGCCAAGCATCCCTCCAAAATCGTGAAAGTTGGCGATGATGTCGAGGTTGTGGTGCTGGAAATGAAGCCGGAGCAACGCCGTATATCTCTTGGCCTCAAGCAGACGCTGCCCGATCCGTGGGAAGCGGTTGCCGATAAATATCCGACGGGAACCCTGGTCAGTGGCCGCGTTCGAAACCTCGCCGACTTTGGCGCCTTCGTGGAAATCGAGGAAGGCATCGAGGGCCTAATCCACATCAGCGACATGAGCTGGACCGAGCGCGTGAAGCATCCAAGTGAAAAAGTGAAAAAGGGCGAGATGGTGGAAGCGCGCGTCCTGAAAGTCGACACGCAGAACCGCCGGCTGTCGCTCGGCATCAAGCAGGTCAACGACATCTGGGCCAAGTGGTTCGGCGAGCACAAAGCCGGAGAAGTGATCCGTGGCAAGGTCGCGCGCACGGCGGAATTCGGTGCGTTTATCGAATTGGCCGAAGGCATCGAGGGCCTCTGTCACATTTCTGAAATTGAGGAGCGCCGTTCCAAGGGCGATCACGACAGCTCGAAGCTCTCGCGCGAACAGCGCGTCACTTCCGTTCTTGCGGCTGGCCAGGAGCATGATTTCAAGATCCTGAAAATCGAGCCCGAGCAGCGCAAAATTAGCCTCAGCTACCGCGCCGCGCAGAAGCAGGCCGAACGGCAGGAGATGGAGTCGTTCCGGTCGTCGCGCTCCTCCCCTAACGCCACTATTGGCGATGCGCTTCTAGCCAAGCGGCAGGCGCTCTGATCGGGATTGTATTTACCTCGGCGTTGATTGATGATACTCACAGGTCGTGCGGCGCCCCGCCCCGGCGCACAATAGGCCCGGTTCATAACAAGTTGCGAGAGGAGGCTCTCCACCGATGACAGACGCCGCGGGAGCGCACGAAACCAATTCGAATCAGACCATGACCAAGGCCGACCTCGTCGGAGAGGTCGAACGAGTGGCGGAATTATCGCGTAAGGAAGCGGAATCCGCCGTCGAGACAATTTTTGACAGCATCATCTCGGCGCTTCAGGCTGACGACAAGATCGAGATCCGCGGGTTCGGCAGCTTTCGTACTCGCGAACGCCGCGGGCGCACTGGACGAAATCCGAAAACCGGTGCCAAGGTTGAAGTTCCGGCGAAAAAAATTCCATTCTTCAAACCCAGCAAAGAACTCAAGGACTACGTCAATAACCCTCAGGCGGAGGGTTCCCCGTCTTCCGGCACTCAGAGCTAGGCCGGATGGATTATCTTTGGACGCCTTGGCGGTATCGCTACATCGCCAATGCCTCGAAGGATGACCGCTGCATCTTCTGCGATGCCCTCGCCGCGAATGACGACGCGCGTACGCTCGTCGTTCTGCGCGGCGAAAAAAACTTCGTCATTCTAAATCGCTACCCTTACACCAGCGGCCACGTCATGGTGGTTCCGTACGCTCACATTGCCGATCTTTCCGCGGTTGATCCAGAGACACTCGCCGAGATGATGCGCCTGGCCCAGCGGGTGCAAGGCGCGCTCGGACGTGTATATCGGCCCGAGGGCTACAATCTCGGCATGAATTTGGGGCGCGCCGCGGGCGCGGGTGTCACCGGTCACTTGCATTTGCATGTGCTCCCGCGTTGGTCGGGTGATGCCAATTTCATGACGGTCACGGGCGAAACGCGCGTCGAACCGGAAGAGTTGTCGACCACATTTGAGAGGCTGCGCCACGAACTACAAGACTGAGATTTTGCCCGCGCGGATTGCACAGAATTGGGATATTGGGGGAGGGTTCCGCCGCATGCCGACTTCATTCCGTTCAACGCCCCGCATGGTCGGCTCGTCGAGCGCCAGCGGGCGAGGCTCAAAAAACACCGACAAGCGGCCCGTTCCGCAGGGGTATCGCCGGTATCCCGCGAATACGCAGCCGCCGTATTTATATCCACCTTACAAAGCCACCGCTCGCCGCTCGCCACGAAAGCCTCTAATCGTGCTACCGCAAACGCTTTCTGAAATCACAGGTCCAGTCTTTGGTCACGAGAAAATGGCCGAAACTGATAACGATCTCACTCGTCAGCATTCCGGCGACCCGCTCGGCGAGCGCATTACGGTCTCAGGACGGGTGCTGGACGATACCGGCCGGCCTGTTCCCAACGCGCTGATCGAAATCTGGCAGTGCAATGCCGCAGGCCGGTATGCCCATCGTATCGATCAGCACGCCGCACCGCTCGACCCGAACTTCACCGGTGCGGGCCGGACGCTTACCGATGCGCAAGGCCGCTATGTTTTCACCACAATCAAGCCGGGACCGTACCCGTGGAACAATCATCCCAACGCGTGGCGTCCCGCGCACATTCATTTTTCGCTTTTCGGAACCGCTTTTGCATCGCGTCTCGTCACGCAGATGTATTTCCCCGGAGATCCGCTTTTCCCGTTCGATCCGATTCTGAATTCCATTCCAGACGAAAAAGCGCGGCAGCGATTGATTTCGAAATTCGATATCGACCTTACGAAGCCGGATTGGTCGCTGGGCTTCCGTTTCGATATTGTTCTGCGCGGCCCGCGGGAGACCCCCTTTGAAAAGAAACGGTGATCGCAAAAGGGATCTGGTGCCAACGCCGTCACAAACCGTCGGCCCATATTTTCAAATCGGAATGAGCGGTTCGCGCGAGATTTCCTGCATCGCCGGACATGGCGTGCGCGGCGAACGCGTGAAGCTGGTCTGTGCGGTGTTCGATCGCGACGGCGCTACGGTTGACGACGCCATGATAGAAATCTGGCAGGCTAACTCGAATGGAAAGTACAATCACCCCGCTGACAACCAGCCGAAGTCGGTCGATCCGGCGTTTCTCGGCTTCGGGCGCGTGGCCACCAATTGCGAAGGCATCTGCGTTTTCGCAACCATCAAGCCCGGACGCGTGCCAGGGCCGGGCAAGTCGATGCAAGCGCCTCATCTGGAAGTTTCCGTGTTCGGGCGAGGCGTGCTGAAGCGTTTGGCGACGCGTATCTATTTCGCCGGCGATCGCGCGAATGATGAAGATGAAGTCCTTGCGCTGGTTCCAAAGGCGCGCCGAAGCACATTGATGGCGCAGCCGATCGCGGACGAGGCCGGCGCGTGGCGTTTCGAAGTGCACATCGGCGGTAGTCAGGAAACGGTATTTTGCGACGTTTAGACTGCAGACGCGCCGTAGTCCATCCGTTTTGCAATTTGCTCGAGCTTGGCAAGGAGGAATCGCGTGCCGCCGCGGCTGATCGATAGCCTCACCACCACAGCGCCGCTTGCTGAAATTTTCTCCGATGAATCCGTGCTGCAGGCGCTGCTCGATTTCGAAGCGGCGCTGGCGCGCGCCGAAGCGCGCGCCGGAATCATCCCGCAAGCCGCCGCGGACGCCATTGTTTCGGCTGCCAACGCGGCCGCTTTCGACACCGCCCCAATGGCAGCCGAATTTCTTCGCGCCGGCACGCCCGGAATTCCGGTGGTGAAAGCGCTCACCGCCAAGGTCCGCGCTGCCGATGAACACGCCGCGCGTTTCGTCCACTGGGGTGCAACCAGCCAGGACGTCGCAGACACCGCCCTCGTGCTGCTGCTCAAGCGCTCGCACCCAATTCTGTCCGCGGACCTCGCGCGACTGGAAAATGCTCTCGCCGCGCTTTCGGAAAAGCACCGCGAATCAGTAATGCTCGGCCGGACTCTTCTGCAAGCTGCGCCGCCGGTCACGTTCGGCCTGAAAGTCGCAGGTTGGCTTGCCGCCATTCGCCGCAGCCGCGCGCGGTTTGATAGCGCCTGCGCCGAAGCTCTCGTTCTGCAGTTCGGCGGCGCAAGCGCCACGCTTGCCGCTCTCGGCGACAAGGGGATCGAAGTCGGCAGTGCCATAGCGCAGGATCTGCGACTGGCCGACCCTGACGCGCCGTGGCACGCGCATCGCGACCGCTTGGCGGCGCTAGTGGTGTCCTGTGGTGTGCTCACCGGCTGTTTGGGAAAAATGGCGCGCGATCTAGCTCTGCTGATGCAGGGCGAAGTCGCCGAAGCAGCGGAGCCGGTCGGCGACGGGCGCGGCGGTTCGTCCACCATGCCGCAGAAGCGCAATCCCATCGGATCGGCGGTGGCACTCGCGGCTGCGAACCGCGTGCCCGGTCTGGTAGCGTCATTTCTTGCCGGGATGCCGCAGGAGCACGAGCGCGGAGTCGGCGGCTGGCAAGCCGAATGGTCCACGATTAGTGGTGTGATTCAGGCCACTGGTGCTGCGCTTGCAAGCATGGCCGAAGCGGCGGAAGGTCTCGACGTGAACCCGACGCAGATGCGCGAAAATATCGCCGCCGCGAATGGCACCGTGTTTGCGGAGCGCGTCGCAATGTTGTTGGCTCCGACGCTAGGTCGCGATCGCGCGCACGAAATGCTGCAGGAAGCCGCGCGGCGAAGCGAACTGCAGCAACGCAAACTAGGCGATGTACTGGCGGAAAACCCGGAGGTCACGCAGTTGATCGATAGCGCCACGCTGCGTGACCTGGAAACGCCAGAATCGTACCTCGGCGTCGCGGAAAAATTCCGCCAGCGGCTACTCGCGTCATCCGGTGCGCAAAAAGAAGATAAGTAAGCGGAAGATTCTCTCATGGCGTTCATCAACGTCGAAAACGCGCGCCTGTATTACCGCCTCGAAGGCAATGCAGGTTTGCCCGTCCTGCTTCTTTCCAGTTCGATCGGCGCCGATCACGGCCAGTGGGCTCAGCAAATGCCGGACCTGCTTCAGCACTTTCAGGTGCTCCGCTACGACACGCGCGGCCACGGCGCATCCGATGCGCCCCGCGACGAATACTCCATCGAACGGCTCGGTCGCGACGTGTTAGCGCTCGCGGATTCACTGCACATCGGCAAATTCACCTTTTGCGGACTATCGCTCGGCGGCATGATCGGGCAATCGCTCGGGGTCAATGCTCCCAATCGGCTTACACGGCTTGTGCTCGCGAACACTTCGCCGAAACTTGCGCCCAAGTCGAATTGGGATGACCGCGGCCGCATGGTTCTCGAAGGCGGTATGCAGGCTATCGTCGATGTCGCCATGAGCCGATTTTTCACCGCGGAAACTTTGGCCCAAGGCAATCCTTACGTGAGCTCGCTGCGCGAGACTCTGCTGGGCACCGTTCCCGCGGGTTACGCGGGTTGCTGCTCGGCCATTCGCGATATGGATTTCACAGCAGTGCTGTGTTAAATCACCACGCCCACCTTGGTAATTGTCGGCGACCGTGATGTCGCCACGCCATGGGAGGGGCACGGCGAGATCTTGGTGCGTGAAATTCCGGGTGTGCGCGTGCTGCATCTGCCCGCCGCTCACATTTCAAATATCGAATGACCGCGCGAATTCACTACCGCTCTGATCGACTTCCTCCAACCTTGATTGCGACAGTCGGGAGCGAGTCGGGAGTCAAGTTTCGGCCATTCCGCAATCTCACCCGTAATTTGGCGGGTTCACAGACTGGTCCATGCCCATCGTTTTCTGCCCGCCCTCTTGAACATTCACGCTCACAAGCGTTGCGCAAGGAGAAGCCAGCGCTTCGCGCAGCGCTGATTCTAGATCTTCCGGGCGGTCCACCGCGCTCGCCTGCATTCCGTATCCGCGCGCGATCAGCGTCGCATCGATTCCCGGAATGTCGATTCCCGGCACATTCTTGCCGACCTTTGTGAATTCGCGGAAGCCCTTCAGCGCGGAATAATTGCCGTTGCAGATCACGATGACGACGACCGGAGCTTTCGACTGCACCGCCGACCACAGCGCCTGCACCGAATACTGCAAAGATCCATCGCCCACCGCGCAGATCACGCGCCGCTCCGGCCGCGCGAGTTGCAGCCCAACCGCGGCGGGCAATCCGAATCCCAATATTCCACTGCGCACGGAATAAAACGAGCCCGGCTCGTCAAGCCGGATATAGCGGTCGAGATCGCCCTTCGACGAGGGGCACTCTTCGCAGATGATCGCGTCGCGCGGCATCAGCTTGGCGAGAGTACTGAAGAGATAGGCGGTGGTCATCGGATATTCAGCTTTGGGGTCGGGCGGTGGCGCTTGCGGAGGCGTATCGCGGTCTACTTTCTTTACCTGGTCGCACAAATACTTTGCTGCCGTGGCGATGTTTCCGACCATGCTGGTGCCGGCCAGTGCTGCGGCCGCATCTTGCGGCGAATTGGTGATTTGAAAGAGCTTCGTGCCCGGCCGGATCGGGTCGCCCGGCACATAAGCGTAGTAGAGAAACACAGGCGCGCCAAGCACGACCACGGTGTTGTATTGCGCCAGTTGGTCGGCGAGGGGCTTCTGCGCCGGCAGTAATCCGCCGCGAAACAGCCTATGGTTGCGAGGAAACGCCCAGCGCGACGCGATTGGCTCCGCGTACACATCCGCATTCAGCCTTTCCGCCAAGGCGATCGCTTCAGTCCACGCAGCGTCTTCTTCGATTTGGGCTCCAGCGATCAGTGCCAGTTTGCGGCTGCCGTCAATCGCGCGCGCTACTTCATCGAGAGCAGCCGTGTCTGGTTCAGTGGTCTGGCTCACGCGACGGGCGATCACGGGCTGGCACGGCTTATTCCAGTCGTCCATGGGAACCGAGATGAAGACCGGCCCGCGCGGCGGCTGCATCGCCAAATGATAGCCGCGCGCAATTGCTGCGGGTACGTCTTCGGGACGCAGCGGCTCGCAGGCCCACTTTACGTACGGCTTTACCACCTCCACCGCGCGGCTCACCAGAAACGGCTCGGCCATGATCTGCCGCCGGTCTTGCTGCCCGGTGGTAACTACCAGCGGTACATGCAGATAGTAGGCATCGATCAGCGCCGATAGCCCGTTGCCGGCGCTGGCGATCGAATGAAGGTTGACGAATGCCGCATCGTTGCGCGCCAAAGCATACCCGAGTCCCATTCCCGCCGCAGCGCGCTCGTGCAGGCCCAGCACGTATTGGAATTCCGCCGGCATGTCTTTCAGGAACGGCAGCTCGCTCGACCCTGGATTGCCGAAAATCTTGGTCATGCCCAGATCGCGCAGCACCTCGTAAGTCGCTTCTCGCACCGTTGTCACGTGTTCGATCCTCCGCCCGGGCGCGCCAATACCACAAATTCCGCGTAACATTTCCCGCCCGGCGCCCGTTATACTCGTGGTAAGTAATTGCTCGCGCCACCGCTTACATCGTATCCTGTTTCGCCGCTGGCAGTCGGGTGCTCAGCGTTGCATTGTTTGCCTACTGGGTGGAGTCGCGCAAGTCAGTCCCGCTAGGACGAAAGGGCTCGAATGAGCGACATGATCGTAGTGCAGGACCTCGTCAAAAATTACGGCGATTTTTGCGCCGTAAATCATATTTCGTTTACGGTGCCGGAAGGCACTATCTTTGGCTTCTTGGGTCCAAATGGCGCCGGCAAGACCACCACGATCAAGATGCTCACCACGATTCTGGAGCCGACCAGCGGCACGCTGCGCGTCAACGGCCACGATCCGGTTCGCGAACGTAAGCAGGTGCGCCGTTCGTTCGGAATCGTGTTTCAGGATCCCAGCCTCGACGACGAACTCACCGCCCTCGAAAACATGGACCTGCACGGCGCATTGTACGGTGTTCCGCGTGCCGAGCGCATGAAACGCGCACAGTCGCTATTAGAACTCGTTGGCCTTTGGGAGCGCCGCGATGATTTCGTCAAACAATATTCCGGCGGCATGAAGCGCCGCCTGGAAGTGGCTCGCGCGCTGCTGCACCGCCCGCGCATTTTGTTCCTTGATGAGCCCACCATTGGGCTCGATCCGCAGACGCGCAATCACATTTGGGGCTACATCGATACGCTCAGCAAAGAGCAGAACGTGACTGTATTTTTTACCACGCATTACATGGAAGAGGCCGATCGTGTGGCGGCTGAAGTGGCCGTAATCGATCATGGCAAAATCGTGGCGCAAGATACGCCCGCTGCGCTGAAGCTGCAAACCGAATGTGCCACGCTCGAGGACGCCTTCATCGCCCTCACCGGCCACGCCATTCGCGACGAAGAAGCGAATGCCACCGACCGCATGCGCATGATGCGTGCCGCTTGGAGAGGAGGCCGCCGATGAGAGCCATTTACATTCTTTGTCTGAGGCAACTGAAGCGCTACGTCCGTTCGCCCGCGCGCATTGTTGGCTCGTTGGGCCAGCCGGTGGTGTTCCTGCTCGCGCTGGGCTTTGGTCTAGGCTCGATTTTCAAACGTGCCGGCGCCGGGAACTATTTCAGCTTTGTCGCGCCCGGAATTATCGCCATGGGCATCATGTTCACCGCCGTGTTTTCGGGCATCGAAATTATTTGGGACCGCCAGTTCGGTTTCCTCAAAGAGACGCTAGTCGCTCCTGTATCGCGATTGCAGATCGTTCTGGGCCGCGTTCTCGGCGGCGCGATTGTCGCCATGCTTCAGGGTTTCGCGGTGTTCCTTGTTTGCTTGGCCTTCGGCTTCCGCATTCACAACTGGGCGCTGGTCCCAGTGGCCCTCGTTTTCATGTTCCTGATTTCGCTGCTGTTCACTTCCATCGGTACGGCCATCGGTTCCGTGCTGCAAGATATGCAGGGCTTCCCGCTGGTTATGAACTTCCTGGTGATGCCGCTGTTCTTTTTTTCGGACGCGCTTTTCCCCATGACGGGATTGCCGAAAGTCTTAGAAGGAGCTCTGCGCCTGAATCCCGTAACCTACGGCGTCGATGGCCTACGCGGAGC
>DATLSB010000190.1:0-14865 GCA_035534415.1 Candidatus Dormiibacterota bacterium
GCTGCGCATGCTCCAGCATGCGCAGTCTGGCCTTCACCTTCCTAGCCTGGATCTGCTCGTAAACTGGATTCTTCATCCCGAACCTCCTGCGGTGGGCTGTGAGAATACCCCACCTGTCCGGGATGTCTATTGGCAGCTACAACTTCCGTATAATGGTTTGAAACTAAAGAGCAGGAAGAATGGCTCCCCGGGCAGGACTCGAACCTGCAACATTTCGGTTAACAGCCGATGCGGTCGAAAATCTAAGTGCCGCGTCTGGTGTCGCTTACATAAGAATCGGAGCCATTCTTCTCTCTTTAGTTGCACCCAATCCTGCACCCAAAGTGTGCTATTGGCAAAGAACCTCAGGCTCCCCTCCGGCGCTTTATTGAAGAAGACACAACTCTCAGAGACGTAGACTGTCGCCTCGGCACCCGTTGACTTGGTATTTCTCGCAACCTAAGATTCACGGAGATACGCAAATTCAAATGATGGACGAACTACTGGTCATTATCGCATCGTAGGGAAAATTGGCGTGGTATACCAAAATGAGCGATTCGAACCTAAATCTCCACGTGCGAATGATCCTGAATCGAGGTGAGTCCGATGTCCAAGACCTTTAAGCGCGGTGACCACGTTGAATGGAACTCAGAAGCCGGCAGAGTCAGAGGCGTGATTTTTAAGAAGGTTGTTTCAGACGTACGAATCAAGGGCTATGTGCACCATGCATCGAAAAAAGAACCTCAATACCTCATCAAGAGTGACAAAACTGATCACGTAGCGATTCATAAGGGCGAGGCGCTGAGGCTAGTGAAGACTCAGACGTGAAAGTGGCCGAGCAAAATCGGTAAGAGAAGGGACTTCACGTGATAACGGATGCATTCCGGGCGCGGCTGCACTTTTGTTCGAGGCTACTCGGTGGTCATGCTAAGCGGGATGGTGACGACAACGGGTGGCCGAAGAAAGGTGACAAACAGATTGACGGCGAACAACGTAACCGCCGCCAGTTCGATCAGCGCTGAAACAGGTAGAACGTTCCATGCCCAGGCTGCATAATTCTGATAGGCGAGGATTTCAGACGTGACGCGGAGAGTGCAGCCAGTCATTAACAGCACCAGCATCACTAGCATTAGCCTCGGACTCCACAACACACGCATCGCACAAAACGACGGCAGAATTCTCTGCCCAACGGAAAACACCATCGCCGCGATAAATCCAACAGTGAGCGCGTGTCGCGATGCCCCCCAGATTCCTGGTGCCTCCCCAGCGCGCGACGCCCATATGCCGAGTGTCGCGGCTATCAGCAGCCATCCATAGGCAATCCGGATGAATGTGGGAAAACTTCCGTGAACATTGATCGTCTTCGCCGCCTTCGCAGCAGGCTCGAAGAAGCGGATTGCAACGATTGCCATTGCTGCTCCTCCCAGCAAGAGAACGCTAGCAGCCGTAAAACGTTCGAAGAATCCGGCCACTACACCTGCCGTGTTCAAACCAGCGGCTACCAGGAGCAAAGAACCTCGCAGGGGTCGCAGCCCCATGAAGACCGGGAGCCAACGCGAGCTGAACCCCCACACCATGGGAACGAGAAAGCCCCAGGTGGAAACAATCAAATAACGCTGGTCGAATTCGTGCGGGAACGCCGGTGAACTCCCATAGAGCGCCAGTTGAACGGAGGCTCCCAGATTGAGTGCCAGCGAAGCTAGCAAACCTAGAGTTGCCGCAATTACAACGAAAATCCAAGATTCCCACGGCTTCGGCACGCCGTTTGACGGCCGGTGACTCGCAACAGCCTGAAAGAAAATCAAGAACGCGAGTACTTCGAGTACCGCTGACATTGGCATCAGAATGCGCCAGTGCCAGGGATAAATATCCGAAAGCCACCGGGTGGTCACTCCGACGACCCAAAATGCCCAACATAGCCACCCTTCCCAGAGCGCAAACGGCTTCAGCTTGCGCAGCTTCGGGATTGAATAGAAGCCAATCCCGAGAATGAAAGTACCCACCCAGCCGAACAATTGCGCATGGCCATGCGCCTGAATCCAAGCAGGAGCGATGGATTCGGCCGCCTCCCGATTACTGATTCTGATGAGATTCCACACACCGAGAAATGTTCCCGGGAGCAGCATGAAGACCAGCCCCGTAACGATATAAGTCATTAGCATGCGCGAAAGCGATTGTTCACGCGCGATTGCACGGGCCATGATTGATTTTGTCTTGTCGTCCAACCAAACAGGTCTTTGGCCGGCAAGCGGAGACGCATCGGACATCGCACCCTCCATTTCCAAAATGGTCCGGCAGAGGACTGCTGGACAGAAGCCGGACCTACCCGGCAGCTTTGAATGCGGCGCTCTTCGATGCGATCGAGGCAAGCATCTCGTTCCAGTCTTTCACAAATGACTTGGCGGTTTCTCGCTGGAGATCAGTGCCGAGCTTGTCATACTCAATGCCCGCTTTAGCGAACTTCGCAAGCACCTCCTCGGCCTCCCCTCCGTCAGCAGCCATGAATTCACCCACTTAGCCATGGTCCGCGAAAGCAATGGATCGCTCAGTAGCCTGCAAATTCCTCACAGTGAATGTCGCCGGGTTTGATTCCTGCTTTGCTCAACATCTCGTGCAAACCTTTCACCATGGCGGGCGGGCCAGCAATGTAGTAGATGGGCGACGTTGCATCCTTCAAATGCCGTCCTAGCATCTCTTGATTGATAACACCGGTTTCACCGTTCCAAGGTCGATGCGATTTCTCCATTTCCGTCATGCTGGCAATTAACTTGTACTTCGGATTGTCTCTTTCCAAGCTCTGAAGCTCTGCGAGGAACACTGCATCTTCTGGCCGCCTGTTGGAATAGAAGAGAAAAACAGGCTGGGGCAACTTCTCCTTCGCTGCCCAATGGACAATACTTCGAAACGGCGTGATGCCAATCCCGCCAGCGAGGAATGCGGCCGCTCGCGTGGAATCATTCTGAAGAATCAGATCCCCGGATGGCCCTTCGATCTTCACAGCGGTCCCAAACGGCATCGTCTTCAGCACGCGTTTGAACGCCGTATCGCGCATCCGCGTGGCCATTATCAAGGTTTCTTCGTGAGGGGCGCTGGCGATCGAAAAACTGCGCACATTCCCTTCGGAATCTGTCTCGGAAGGATCAAGCAAAGTCATATCGAGATACTGGCCGGCCTTGAATGTCCATCCTGATGGCTTTTCGAAACGGAAGGCCATGGTGCCTTCCGCAACTTCCTTACGATCTTTCAGCTTGCAGATGAAGCCGTGTGACGCCGCAGCAGTGCTCATAATTGTTCTTCTTCCGATACGTGACTCGATCAAATCCTGACTTCGTTTCCTTCGGGGAACCGCCGCACCTCGTGAATCAGATCCCAGCCTCCTGGCTGAAATACTGGTAATCTTCCCGCCAACCGCCTTGGCCTTGGCCAATGGTTTTGTAATCCTCGATGAACTCGATTGCGCGGATGTACTTCACCATCGTGAATCCAAGCCGCGTTTCAACGCGAAGTCGGAGGGGTGCTCCGTGCAGAATCGGCAGCGGCTGGCCATTCATCTCGTAGGCAAGAATCGTCTGTGGATCTTCCGCCAACTCCAAGCGAATCGTGCCGTAGAAGTATCCCGGTCCTTGGGCGTGTGGCTCCGATGTGGACTTGTTGTCGAACGCGTAGAAAACGATGTAACGGGCGGCGGGAAGGGGATGGCAAAGTCCGACGATGTGATGAAGGGATACACCACCCCATTCTGCAACGCCTGACCAGCCCTGGATGCAACAGTGTTTGGTAATCTGAGTTCGTTTCGGCATTGTGCGGAGATCCGGCAGCGTTACATGCAACTGCCTTTCGACCAATCCGCCGATCTCCAGGCTATAGTTCGCAAAGTTTTCGCGTGCCATCGCCAGGAAACTTTCCTCTTTCGGCGGCCGGCCATTGACCCAGAAGTATGGCGAGATGTCTGCATGGGAGTAATGCTGCGCGGACATTTCATGACCGAAAAGGAGTGTGCGCACCGGATCCGTGATCGACTGAGTGGCTTTCTGGACAAACCGCGGGCGGCGATGCGAACACACGGTTGTTACGATATGGATGATCACCACTCCAGCCAAGCCGGTTAGCCAGACCATCAGAGCGAGCGTCAGATGCGGATTGTGCGTCTCCCCTAGAACGATCATTGATAATTCTGTCCGGAATCCGTGAAGAGCCACGATCGTGACGTGTCCGATGAAGAATGCGATGAAGGTGCAAAGCGCCAAAAAATGCAGGCTCCGCGCGCTTTGCCTCCCGTGAAAGATTTTGATATACCACGGAAAACGTGCGGCGACGGCCGGGGACATCGCTACTCCCGTCGCAATGCTGAACGGTGCAAGAAGGAATATCACCGCTGCGTAGCTCAGCTGCTGTAGGGCGTTATATCCTCCTGGCGTTTCCACGACGTGGAAGCTCAAATAACTAAGTATTGCGTGCCATGCGTCCGGGACAATCTGCCAGGAAGTCGGGATTAATCGTCGCCATTCCGGCGTGACGAAAAGCATCACCACGTATGTCAAACCTGTCAGCAGCCAGGCGAGATCCGCGAGAAAGTGCCAGTGCCGTCCCAGACCTAGATTTTCGTGGCCAGGCAAGGCAATCGCGGATGGAAATGAGGTTTCCTCGTCACTCGCGGTCCAGAGACGGTCCTCAGGTCGCTGCTTCTTCGTAAACTTGAGCCATTCGCTGCCCGGCGTACAGTGATCGTTCCAGTAAAGTCTCGGATGTGCGCTCAAGATCTCAAGACCGCTCCGAACGAGAAGCGACAGGAGAAGAAAATTGAAGAAGTGCGCCGCCCGCAGCCACAATGGATAGTCAAGAGGCATTATTCAACTCATTCTTAAACCTTGGTTTTTCGGTTCTTCCGTAAACTCTTTGGAAAACGAACTAGGGGGAATCGCCCGCCGCCGCGATTCCGGATAGGGTACGTGATGCGTTGACCCTGCACGCGTGCAAAAGGAATGATCGAATGAACCTGGGAACGTTTCACGCTCATAATGTCGCCAACCTGAATCCCGCGCACAGTCAGCGCATCGGCGATGAGCGAACGGTGGCAACGCCATGGAACCGCTTCCGCACACATAATCGCGCTCCGCTTCTGCGTGGCCAATTTCATCAATCGGTGTAACCCTGCTTCGAAGTCGGAGGTCTGCATGTAGTCAGCAAAGCCGCGAAATGAGGCATTGTGCCAGCCCATGTTTGGCGAATCGCGGCGCGCATGGCGCAAGCCCCCCAGTTTTCGCAAATGCACGTAGCCGATCCTCGCGGCCCGCAACTTTCTCGACAGGGTCGCCCGGCTGAACTGAGGGTTGTGCCTTGATCGGGGGATACTGCGTACGTCGATGACGCGCTTGACGCGGTGCGCCCGCAGATGATCCAGGAATGCTTTCCACGTGCGATTCGAATGCCCAATGGTCAAGAGAGTGGGCATTTCTGGCTCTTTCATATCAATCCAGTCCTCCGGTCCGCGTCGCTCACGAGCGGATCATCGTCAGCAGCATCTTGAATCTACTGAGGGCCTTCAGCGAGTGAGGCTGATTTGCGGGCATGAGTACCGCTTCGCCTGCCTTCGTCCGTAGTGGCTTGCCCGAAACCGCGATCTCCGCTTCGCCCTCCAGGAGATGTGCCAATGCGTCGAACGGAACTGTATGCTCACTTAAGCCTTGGCCCTCATCGAAAGCGAACAGCGTGACGGTTCCCGTCCCTCGGTTGATTAGCGTCCGGCTGACAACGGCTCCTTCTTGGTAATTCACGAGGTCGATCAAGCGAACGACTTCCGCAATGGGCATCTCCCGCTTGCTCTGTGCCGGTTGTGAACTCATCTTTGACCACCTCCACCGCCATCAATGTCTTGTGTTACCAACTCGCTTCCATCAGCACATGCTCCATTATCGGCAATGCAATTTCAGTTCTCCGCTGGCCCCACGTGCTTTTTCTTCGAGGCGCATCCAGATTTTTTGAAGCTCCTCGACTAGTTTTTGATCCACCAGGTCGGAGTAAGCAAGAGGCGGGCATTCATCTACTACCTGGACCGGGCATCCCTCGTGGAGCATCTGTTGTGAGAGCGCGATCTGTTTGAGGGTCACCTCGTACCGCCCCCCGCAAGCGCTACATGGGATCTCGATCGCGACAATTTCTAGAATGTCCATAAATGTTGTTCTCATTTCAGCGCAACTTCTCGTCGGGCTCGTACTGCTATTTCCGGACCACGGTTCGCGCGTACGGGCAGGTATTTTCAGCTACTCAAGACTGAGCGATGGCGACTTCCCGCTATTTTCGTTTAGGACGGGTAGTCTCCTTCCCGCGCGGCTTCGTCTCCACAATCTTTGTTTCCGGTGGCCACGAGAGCGTCAGCAGAAAGGCGCTGTCCTCGGAGGCCTCCACATCATGAGAAACGCACTGATCCAGGGCGAGCAAGTTCCCAGCGGGGAGATCCACCACCTGCTCGGGCAGGTGAAGCCGGATATGGCCGTTAAGCGTGTGCACCGAGATTCTGCCTGCCGCTGTGTGCTCATGCATGCGCGTATTCGCCTTCATCGCGATCAGCACAATGCGGAGATCCGGGTACTTTACAAGCGTCTTCGAACTTCGCCCCGTGGGGGGCAGCCACGATTCATCCCGCTGCAGTTGGGCGAGTTCGCTGGCTAGGTTAAATTGGAGCACTGATCCGCTCAGCGTCCCGTCAATAGACTCGTGTCCAACGGAGGGCGGCTGTGATTCTTTTCTCTGCGGTTGTGCCATGGTGGTTCACCTCTGTTTTCATCTTGATTAGCGGGCTCGATTGGGGGGCCACGTGCCCTCTTAAAGCTTTAGATAGCCTCAGCACAAACAACCGATGCCCGGCGTCTTCTCCATCTCCTCGCATTCGGTGCCCCGGACCTTGCTCGAAGTTGTCACACACGAGTAAGCGAGGTGTGCATACGTTCGGCTTTTGCGGTGGCCGTTCCTTGCCTCCTGGCTTCGGATCAACGACGTGTGCCCTCATGCGTGGGTGAACTCCGCCAGCATCCTAGCGCCAGCCTACTTTGGGAACGCGGAATGCACTGTGACAAAAGTCACAGTGCCACTGGCGCCAGATAAGGACACAGGATGCGTCAAGTTAGAATTATATCACGCTGTGATATAATTGTTTACAGATGCCGCGCGATAGCCCATCCCGTACAGTGCGAGACAACCTTTCGTCTCGTGTAATCCGGCGGCTGAGCCACTTCAGGTTGTCGTTCGCCAAATTGCTGTCCGCGCCGAAATCCGGTGCGGGGGCTGATTCCGCCGAGTGGAAAAATCAGGTCGCACACGTTCAAGAGCGTGGGTTTTGATACGGAGATTCCTTAGCGACGAAAAACGAGGCACACTTCTCACATGGACACCCGCAAAGCAGATCAAATTCTGCCCGAGCTAAGCGGCTCTCTCGTAGCGGTGATGCAGCCCGCCGAGTCGCGGATGAGAGAGGATACGACCACAGGGTGCTGATCGAACTCTGCCCGCAGGCGTCTCCTTCGCGAGCCCCAGGTGCGTACGGTCTTCGTGATAATATCGGACGTAGTCAGCCAAGAGCCGCTTCAGATGCTTCTCGTTGAGGGCGATCACATGATCCAGCAGATCGCGACGGCAACTCTCGACCCAGCGTTCCGCGACGCCATTTTGCCAAGGACTCTCGAACGAGGTTCGCAAGGGAGTTATCCCGAGAGAACGGATGGCTGCCGGAACATCGATCCCATATTTCGCGTCCCGATCGAAGATCAGGAATCGGGAAGCGGAATCAAACGGGAAAGCCTGCCGCAACTGCTGCACGATCCACCCGCTGGTGGGACGCTCGGTGACGTTGACGTGCAAAATGCGACGGCGGTCGTGGCTGATGACGAAAAAGCAGTACAGCACGCGAAAGGCGATCGTCGGAACGGTGAAGAAATCCATCGCGGCAATCGCTTCTCGGTGATTGCGTAGAAAAGCCAGCCAGCGTCTGCTTGGTTCCGGGTCTCGCGGCGCGCGCCTCATCCAGCGAGAAACCGTCCGTTCCGAAATATCGAATCCGAGCATGAGCAACTCTCCATGAATGCGCGGCGCTCCCCAGGTTGGATTCTGGACCACCATCTTGAAGATGAGATCCCGCGTTTCCTTCGACAATCTTCTCCGCCCGACTCGCCGTCGCGCCTTGGAGATCAATTTCCAGTACAAACGGAAGCCAGCCCGGTGCCAGCGCACGACTGTTTCGGGGGCCACAATGATGAGAGACTCTTTCCAACCGGGCCAGAGGCGCCGAACGCCCCGCCAAAACAACTTGTCAGTAGTTCCAAGCTGTGGCCGCGGATGTCGTCGTTTCAGCGCAACGAGTTGCTGCCGGAGAACGAGATTCTCAAGGACGAGATCGCGGCGGCTTCGGAACAGGCGCGTGAGTGTACCGAGCCAGAGTAGGAATATACAGACCATGGGCGGGACTTATACCACGCGTTTCGGGCGGCAAGACGGCGGCGTGATCGATTCTTCGGCCCGCGAGCGGTTTGAGGATGGAGCGGGCAGCGGATCAAGAATCAGCGCGCACGACGCAGCGAGGATTTTGCGGTCCGGATCAATCGGCGCAAGGCTGCATTGACGGATTGGTCGTCGGGAAAATGCTCGGCTACGTCCGGCGAGAGGAGCACCAGGTTCGTTCCAGCTTCGTAGCGCGCTGCGTACTTGCCGCGGACTCCGCCTTTCAGCTTAGATAGATCGTAGTCTCGGCGTAACTCGTCCTGCCTTCGTTTTTCAGTTCTTTTCTTCATAGTGTTTCCGTTCGCGCCGCGTTGCCTTGCGGGCGCTTATGATTCGGATGCTTTCACCACGGTCGGCGTGGGCCAAAAGTAAGATCCGACCGACGCTGGACATCCCCACCGTGATAAATCGTTGCTCCGCAGTCGAATGGTCCGGGTCTTGATACGTCACTGACAAAGGGTCGCCAAAGATCGTGGCGGCCTCCTGAAATGAGACTCCATGCTTCCGAAGGTTCTGCGCGGCTTTGCGCGGGTCCCATTCAAAGTTCACAGCGTCACGTCGCTAAGGGGCTTGTTCATTCGACCTGTCCGCCAGAACTGGATTGTACAGGCATGGCAGCGACCGGATGCCACGCGTAGCGCGCAGTCGCGTGTAGATAAAATCGTAGCTGTCAATGCCTCAAAGTTCAACAGGGTTCCGCAAGTTCCCGCAAGAGCGTGCCAACGCTTTCAACAGGAATCACTTGGAGGCCACAAAATTCAATAGATTTCAACGGGCGCTCGAATCTGGTTCGGGAGCAGGAGGCCGATGCTCAGGGTTCGCGCACAAGCCAAGACTCACCGGAGTCGGCCTCCTGGTGTTTCGTTCTCAATTCGCCTCGGCACCGTAAATGAATTTGTAGCTGCGAGTGCACTTTGAAGCCTCATTTCGGTAAGCCCGTTAATCAGGAGTCTGGGCGGTTAGGGCCGTACAGCGAGATGGAAAGTTATCCTCTCAGGTGGAGCGGAGAGACACCCGCCTCTCCAAAGCGGCTCGCAGCCTGATATTTTCCCGCAATTCGAAGGTGCTCAATGCGTGGATAATTCGATGGGCGAAGAAGCTTGCGTGTCAAGGCAGCCGCAGCGAAGATGATTCCAAGAGCGACAAACGATGAAATGAACGGCCCAATGCTTGCCGCTATCGTCCCAATCGAGCGGTACGGTCTTTCAAAAACAACCCACGACGCGAATAGGGTGCACACCGCCAAAAGAATGGCAAAAATATCCACTGCCCGGAAGTACCTTTTCAGGGCCACATTACCTCCTGTTCAGGCGAGACGCCGACACATCCTTTGTGAAAAGTATCGGCTCACCCCGATTATATCGCTATACCGACATGTTGAGTAATCGCCCTCACGAACTTGTCCAATAAACAAGAGCATTCATCGGCGCCAGCTCCGGCGCTTGGGGTGTTGGAACTGTCGATTTATTCAGTACACACAAAGAAACGCCAAAGCGTAGCTATCTCGAAGATTTTGAATTCGCCGGATAGTTCATGAGCGAATCGTAACTCTCTTTGTTAGTCGGCTAACATTTGCCCCGTGTGGGCATCCTACAGCCCCAACCATGGACGGGTATCGATCCGCAGCAGGACCGACACAAACTCTCGCAGAACGGTTCTAAAAGCCTCTAGAATCAACTTTCTTTGGCGCACCACTTTTCTACAGAATTCGGCTACTGCAACGCTTGCGATGGTCCGCAATGGGCGATGCGCCTGCTCGCAAAAGAGAGCCCTGCAACTCCTTTCGGCGCCGCCGGGAAACCGGGGAAACGAATCTGGACAATCGTGGAAACATGGATAGAATGTGCGTCCAGAAAGCGGATTTTGAGAAGGAGTCTTTATGTTGTTGGTGTGCCCCTCAGCCGCCAAGTTTCGATCCTGCACAAATTTGATTGGCCGTCTTAACGAGTGGCGTCCAGAAGGAGGCAGCGTTGCCACTGAGCAAAGTCGAGACCGAAGCGCTGAATAAAAGAGTCGTACTGGAATTTTTCGAAAAAGTGCTGATCCCGATGGACTTTGCGCCAGCGCCACCGTTCTTCGGACCGCGGTACATCCAGCACAGTCCGCTCGCTACCGATGGCGCCGAGGGGCTGCGCGCATTCCTGGAAAAAGCGCGCGTGGAAACGCCGCACGCCAAAACCTATATCAAGCGCATTTTTGCGGACGGCGATCACGTGATCGTGCACAGCCACGTTGTCATCGTGCCCGGCACGCCGGGCATTGCGGTCGCCGACATCATTCGTCTCGAAAATGGCAAGCTCGTCGAACATTGGGAGGTCTCTCAGCCCGTCCCGGACAAGATGCTGCATTCGAATACGATGTTCTAGCCCGTTTATGCCCGAACGAAAGAGAGAAAACGTGAACCCGAGATTCACCGGGAAGGTGGTGGTAATCGTCGGAGGCAACAGCGGCATTGGTCTTGCCTCAGCGAAGGCGTTCGCCGCCGAAGGCGCGCATGTTGTGATCAGCGGGCGCAATGCCGCCACGCTGCAGAGCGCCGCCCAAGCGATCGGCCCCGCCGCAGTCGCGATCCAGTCGGATATCACCGATCTTCAGCAGATCGATTCTCTAGCGAAGGAGGTTCAGCGCCGCCACGGCCGCATCGACGTTCTCTTCGTCAACGCGGGAATCGGCGCATTTCTTCCCATCGAAGAAGTGACCGAGCGCAACTGGGAAGAGATCATGGGAGTGAATCTCAAAGGGGTGTTTTTCACGGTGCAGAAAGCGCTGCCGATGATGAAGACGGGCGGATCGATCGTGATCACCTCGTCGATCGGCGGCCGGATGGGCATCCCCACAAACTCGGTTTACGCCGCCAGCAAAGCGGGCGTACGCGCACTCGGCCGGAATTTTGCCGCCGAACTGGTCGGGCGGGGGATACGCGTAAACGTCGTCAGACCCGGCTGCGTGGAAACGCCGATCATCAATCGCACTCCGGGCTTGCAGCCCGAGGCCATCCCTGCGTTGCGCGAGCAAATGATCAACAACACACCCATGCATCGCCTCGGCGAACCCGAGGAAATCGCACGAGCCGCGCTATTTCTTGCGTCCGATGAAGCCAGCTTCGTTACCGGAATCGACATGTTGGTCGACGGCGGAGCTGCCAGCTTCTAAGCTTCTAACAGGAAGAGGGCGTCCAGCCGCGCGGCGAATACAGTAAATTAAATCTGATGGAGCGCCGCATAAATGTGCCGGGATCGCACTGCACGTCCACAGAAATATATCGTATCATGATATAATATAGACCATGGGCGAGCTGACCGGTCGGCGGCCAAAAGCGCGGCTTGCGGAATTCAAGATGGTCGAACGATTAGCGCGATTTCGTTATCAGGTGCGGAAATTCCTGCGCTTCAGCGAGCAGGCAGCCCGCGCGGCAGGCGTGACGCCGCAGCAGCATCAACTGATGCTCGGCGTGGCGGGCTTTACGGGACGCGGCTGGGCCAACATTTCCGAACTGGCGGAATTTTTGCAGGAGCGGCACAACGCGGTGGTGGAGTTGGTGAGCCGCGCGTTGCGAGCCGGACTGGTGCGTAAATCACCCAGCGCGCCCGACCGGAGAGTGGTGCGCGTAGTGCTGACTCCGAAAGGGCGCGCGATTTTGATGAAGCTCTCGGCGGAGCATCGAAAGGAATTGCAGCGAATTCGAGAGCACGATCCGCTGGAGCTGGTTCCTCGATTTGGAAACAAAACTGGAAAGCGCTGACCGAAACAATTTCACAGCTTTCATGGTGTGGCTGGAGAGCAAGTTGTCGGCAAAGAACACGCTCGGTAGATACCCGAAGCTGCATAGCTACATCGGGCTGGTACGCGAAGATCTGTCTCAAACGTTCTCGCGCGATCTGCATAAGTGGCTGATCATCGCGCCGATCATGGGTGTGTTCACCGGCCTGCTGATCACTCTGCTGGTAAAGGTGATCTTGTACTGGATGTGGCCGCCGCTGCTGCATTTCTACCTGGCGCACCGGGGCGCCATCGTGCCGGGCGTGGTGATTGGTTTCGTGCTGGCCGGTTTGCTGATGCAGTTCCTGACGCCTGACCCGGACGAGCATTCCACGGAAGAAATTATCCGTTCCTATCATGAACATCAGGGACGCGTAACGATGCGGCCAGTTGTACCAAAGCTGCTTGCCGCCATTGCCACGGTGGGAATGGGAGGCAGCGCGGCGCTGGAAGGGCCAAGCATTTATGGCGGCGGTGCGATTGGTTCGTGGCTCTGGAAAAAACTGCGCAAACTACGACTGGAAGAGCGAGACCGCCGGATCATGCTGATCAGCGGGGCAGCGGCGGGAATGTCCGCGGTGTTTCGCGCGCCGCTTACCGGAATCGTTTTTGCGCTGGAGATGCCGTACAAGGACGATCTGGCGCACGAGGCTCTTCTGCCATCGCTGATCGCGTCGGTGACGTCGTTCGCAACCATGGCAGCGTTTGTGGGTGCGCGGCCGCTGTTCGATTTCGTCACCGGCTCGCTGTATACGCGCGAAGATTTGCTCTGGTCCGCGCTGCTGGGCGCGATTTGCGGAGCGATCACCATGGTGTTCGACATCACCTTCCGTCGGGTGCGGGGGTTTTCGATACGTACGAAAATACCGCACTGGATCAAGATGGCTGTGGGCGGACTGCTGACCGGGGTCTGTGGGTTGATATTCGTGAGCGTGTTCAAAGGAAGCTTGATTCCGATTGGACCGAACTATGAAGCGGTGCCGTTGATTTTGCAGCAAGCGCACAGCTCGGTCGAACTGGTGAGCTTTGGAGTGATGAAGCTGGCGGCGACTCTGTTTTCCCTGGGTGTGGGAGGCGTCAGCGCCGCATTTGTGCCACTTTTCTTGACCGGGAGCTCGTTCGGCGCGGCATTCGCGCAGTCGATAGCGCACAGTTCGTCGATCGATCTGTTCGCGGCGGTGGGAATGGCGGCGTTTATTGCGGGCGGATACAAGACGCCGCTCACGGCAGTGGTTTTCGTAGCGGAGGCGACAGGCGGCCATGCGTTTATCGTGCCTACGCTGATCGGGGCGGCGGTGGCATACGCGGTGTCGGGCGAAGCGTCGATGTCGGGCGATCAGCGCGTGCATGAGAGCGCTCGGATTGCCGAGCTTTCGAACATTCGTGTGAGCAGCGCGATGCAGAAACGCGTTATTTTGGCGGACGCGCGGTGGAGCGTGGGGGAGTTCGTTGATTTCACGCGGGAGCGGCTGCCGCATACCGCGTATCCCGTCATCGACGAAGGACGGCTTGCGGGGACGATCTCGATGGTACCGCTAGGCGCGGTTTCACCAGACAAGTGGGACCGCCTTTTGATTCGAGATGTAATGAACCGCGAAGCGGAAGTGGTGGCGCCGAATTGCGACCTACAAGATGCGCTGCGGCTGCTAATGGCGCCGCATGGACAACACATGCTTATTGTTACGTCCGAAGATCGGCGCGTCCTAGGAATCGTGACGAAAACCGATGTGCTCTCCGCCCTCAGTTTCGGCGCTGGCGAAACGAACGGCCAGGAGCTGCACACAGAAAAGGCGTAGCCGATAGGATCGGCCGTTCTCGGCGAAGACGCGTTACCTTGGCGTCGGCGTGGCATCGGCTTGCGCCATCTGGTGAGGCGTGCGAAAATTGTCGCGCGTCTTGTGGTTTCCTCACCGTTTGGCGATATCGTCTAAGGGTTAGGACGGTGCCCTCTCAAGGCACAAATCCGGGTTCGAATCCCGGTATCGCTACCAAGATTTCGGATTTCCCCAATAAAGACAGGCCCTGACGAGGGTCAATTCAGAGTGGTACAATCCGCCACATCGCGAGTCATTCGTGATGCAAGCAAGGTAATCGTTGGCGATGTTTTCCTGCTCTGGCAACAAAGCGCCCTTCAAAGTAGACAGCTCGGTTCTTAGCGAAGGTGGCCGAGAGTAGCAACTGCCTTTGATATGATTTCCGCAGTCGAGGGGAGCGCTCCAGCGCCGGCCTCACAAAGCGTCCCGCATGACTTCTTGTCAACGTCGAGCCGACTAGCAATGCACGAGAACTACGAGTTCGTCGATCTCCGTGAGATCTTCGCCAAGGCCAACGAGGAGAAGTCCGGTGACCAGCTGGCGGGGATCGCGGCACATTCGGAGAGAGAGCGCGTCGCCGCGAAGCGCCGGCTCTCCGAAATCAAGCTTGGCGAAATTCTCAATCAGCCGCTCATCGATCCAGACAAGGACGATGTCACGAGGCTAATCCTCGACACCAGTGGAAGACCTCCGCAGCGCGGCCCGAGCAGTTCGTGATCAGGAAGCGCAGGTTGGTGCCCACGGCGGTGTGCTCAGCCTTGTAACAGATGCGGCGCTGGTGCGACCAACGGCCCGCCCGATGGCGGAAGCTGGAGAAGCAGCG
>DATLSB010000191.1:0-38884 GCA_035534415.1 Candidatus Dormiibacterota bacterium
GCGCTGGCGCGGCGCAATCTGGTGCTCTATCTGATGCACCGCGACCACAGAATCACGCGCGCGCAGGAAGATGCCGCGCGCAAGCTGCCGCTGGGGCTGCACATCGAGCCGCAGCGCGACAATCTGGCGCCGTATTACATCGAGGACATTCGCGAATATCTGGAGCATACCTACGGGACGGCAGCGGTGCACGAACAGGGCCTGCGCGTCTACACCACTCTGAATGTGGATATGCAGAAGGCCGCGGACCAGGCGGTGCGCGACGGGCTGCACGAATACGACCGGCGCCATGGCTGGCGCGGCAACCTGCCGAATATTTTCACCGACCACTTGGGCACGCTGGCGAAATATCACAGCGACGATTGGGACGGGCCGATCGAAGACGGCGAGTATGTCACTGGCCTGGTGACGGCGGTGAAACACTCGTACGCGGACGTCAAAATCGGGCGCTACCACGCGAAGCTCACTCCGGCGGATCTGGCGTGGACCGGGTTCAAATCTCCCGAGGAAATTCTGAAGGTGGGCGATCTGGTGAACGTCCACATCAACGCCATGAAGGAAGATGTGGCGGATGTGCAGCTGGAGCAGATTCCGCAAGCGCAGGCGGCGCTAATCGCCATCGACAACGCCACGGGCGAGATCAAGGCGATGGTGGGCGGCTACAGCTTTACGCAATCGAAATTCAACCGGGCCACGCAGGCGATGCGGCAGACGGGCAGCTCTTTCAAGGTGTACGTCTACAGCGAGGCGCTGCTGCAGGGCGCCACGCCGTTCGATACGGTGATGGACGAGCCGGTGACGTATCGCGTGGGCAACATCGACTATTCGCCGCACGACTACGACGACAAATTCGAAGGGCGCATCACGCTGCGGCGCGCGCTGGCCGATTCGCGCAACGTCCCGGCGGTGCGGCTGCTGAATCATGTGGGCATCGAGAACGTGATCGAGCTGG
The DNA here is from genome assembly GCA_035534415.1 of Candidatus Dormiibacterota bacterium. GTDB lineage: Bacteria > Acidobacteriota > Terriglobia > Acidiferrales > UBA7541 > Palsa-295. The sequence goes on from DATLSB010000191.1 coordinate 953, forward strand.
CGCGCAAGTTTGGGATCGTCAGCCCTCTGCCGCCGTATCTGCCGCTGGCGCTCGGGGCCGCGGATTTGACGCTGCTGGAACACACCTCGGCGTTCACCGTGTTTCCGGACGACGGCATTCACATCGAGCCGTACGACATTACGCGGGTGAGCACGTACGATGGCGCGCTGCTGGAAGAGCACCGGCCGGAGGTTACCGACGTGATTCCGCCTCCGGTGGCGCGCACCATGGTCGCCATGCTTGAGGATGTGGTGAATTTCGGCACCGGCGTGCGCGCGAAGGAGCTGGCACGTCCGTCGGCTGGGAAAACCGGCACGACCAATAATTTTACCGACGCGTGGTACATCGGATTTACGCCGCGGCTCACGTGCGGCGTGTGGGTGGGCAACGACAATCCGGCGATCTCGCTGGGCGACAAGGAAACCGGCGCGCGCGCGGCGCTGCCGATCTGGCTGGAGTTCATGCAGAAGTCGCTGAAGGATAAGTCGGTGGACCAGTTCCCGAATGTGGTGCCGCTCGAACAGCAAGCGCCGGAGCATGTGGAAGAAGTGGATACGGCGGACACCGCGCCGCCCGCAGATTCCGCCGAGCAGGGATTTGCGCCGGTAAGCGCCCCGCAGGGTGCGTTGGCCGGAGCACCGGCTGGAGCTGCGGCGGATGTGACGCCCGCAGCTGGCGCGCCAGCGCAGAAGAACGCTCCTGCGCAGAAACAACTCGGCGCACAGCCGCTGCCGAAAGCGAAAGCCAAAATGCCGCCGGCGGCTTCGGCTCGGGCGCTGCCCGCGTCCGCTACCGCAACGCACTAATCGCTGCTATTCCTTGCGAGCGCGAAATGGATCCCAGCCGCCCGGCTGAAGGGCTCGCGCTTGTCCCGCTTCATCAACCAGCAAAATTTTCCGTTCGCGCGTGATTTCGCCGATGGCGGTGAGCTGCGAAAATGCCGGAGCTTGGCGCAGACGCGACACGTTGCGCCGCGACACGGTGAAGAGCAGCTCGTAATCTTCGCCTCCATGCAGAGCCATTTGCAGAGCGATGTCCGGCGTGTTCGCGGCAGCAGGCGATAGACGGCGCGCGACGCGCTCGGGAATCTGCACGCAAGGAATGCGCCGCGCGTCGAGCTTCGCGCCAGCCCCGCTCGCGTTGCACAGGCGCGCGAGGTCGATGGATAACCCGTCGGAAATGTCCATCATCGCCGAGGCGATTCGGTGCTGCGCGAGCCACGCGCCTAGTTCCACGCGAATCTCGGGATAGAGATGCGGCTGCAACAGCGCGGCCGATGAGATGAGTGCGCCGGATGGGTTGCGGCTGCTGGCTGCGTTCGCGATGCGGACGCGCTTTGCGCTGACGATGCCGCCGCGCAGCAACTCTAAGCCGAGCTGCGCGCGTCCCAGGCGGCCGCTGACGTAGATCAAATCGCCGGGCCGCGCGCCGGACCGCTTCACGGCGAGACCGCGCGCGACTTCGCCCAGCACGGTAATGCTGATGAAGATTTGGGGCGTGCGCGTGGTGTCGCCACCAATCAGTCGGAGGTCGAGTTTGCGGGCCGCGCGCTTCATGCCCGCGAGGAACTGGTCGAGCCAGCGGCTGACGCAATCTTGCGGCAGCGCGAGTGTCAGCAAAAATGCGCGGGGAGCGCCGCCCATCGCGGCGATGTCGCTGGTGGCGCGCGCGAGCGCTTTGTAGCCGACGGAATCCGAGGGATGCATGTCGCGCAGGAAATGGACGCCTTCGATGAATGCGTCACAGGTGAGAATCCAATCGCTTTTGCCGCCGGGCGAGAGAATGGCGGCGTCATCGCCGATTCCCAACCGGACGCGCAGGCCGTTCAGCCGAGCCGCCGGATTTCGGCCTCCGGCGATTGACGGCAGCGATTTACCGATGCGCGCGATCAGTTGATCTTCCGAGGCCATCCTGTCCTTTAGTACAGTTGTCTGCTAACGCCGGTTTAGGCTAGAGTTCTGTTTGGGCCTGCTCGTGTGGATTATAAGTTCCCGCGCACGCAGACGCGAGACGTGAAAAACGAGGGCGGAGTGGATTGGAGTTGACGCCCCGGCAGGCGGCGGCTAAAATGCCCCGAGTTTCGAACCAAAGCTCTCGGTTCAGACTCTTAGTTTCAATTCCGAAGTGGCAGTCGCGGTGAGACGCATATTGGGGCGAGCGTCTTCATCCCATCCGAAGTAAGCAACACTCAGTCGAGAACTCAAAATGAAGGGCAAATCTTACACGTTTTTTATTGCTTCTAGCGCCTCGGGCGACATGAAACGTGTGCGTGTGCCCTTCTATTTTCTGCATGTGCTTGTGCTGCTTACTGTTGTGGGTGGAGTGACGATTGTAGCGGGCATGGGATCCTATTCGCGGCTGCTGTGGAAGGCGGCGAATTACAATTCGCTGCGCCGCGATCAAGAGAACTTGAAGCAGCAATACGTCGCGCTGCAAACGCAAGTGAAGAGCACGAACCAGCGTCTTCATTCGCTGCAGTCGCTCGCCAGCGAAGTGGCCATGGCTTACGGAATCACGCGCTTTCACGCCACTCCTTTCAATCTGAATAGCGACGACGCCGAGCCAGCCGCCGATTACCAAGAGTCCGTGGACGAATTCAGCTATCTGGAAAAGAACGCGACAGCGGTGGCCATGACCAATGGCGGCGAGCTCTTGCTGCCTGCATCGCAACTAAACGCTCTGGGGGTTGTGCCGACGCTCTGGCCAATTGCGGGGCGCATCACCGCTGGATTCGGCGAACGGATGGACCCGTTCAGCGGCGAAGGCGCGTTTCACTCGGGAATGGACATCGCGTCAACGTACGGCGCGCCGGTGCACGCCACGGCGGATGGGATCGTCCTCCGCGCGGGACTCGACGGAGGATACGGACGCTTGATCGTGCTCGATCACGGTTTCGGCGTCACGACCTGGTACGGGCATCTTTCCGGATTTAACGTACAGCCAGGCATGCACGTGAAGGCTGGAGATGTGATCGGTTATGAAGGCGACAGCGGACGCTCGACCGGTCCGCACCTGCACTACGAAATTCGCATTTACAACACACCCGTAAATCCCTGGCCCTATCTGCGCCGCACCAGCCCGACGGAAACCACTTCTAACGGCGATTGAACGCGGCGTTGGCTCACCCCCTACCAAATGAAAAAGAAGATTAGGGCAGCTTTGCTGACTGCGGCGGGGTTAGCCGCGCTCGGCCCGATATTCGTCGCGCACAGATACTTCCATGAAGAGAGAATGGTGGATGATTGCTTGTCTGGGCGCCACGGTAGTTTCGACTATTCCACGATGACGTGCGATTTGAATGAAAATCACCTGTATGTCCCGTATAGCGTGAGGCATCCTAACGATGGTTCGATTTTTCTGATCGGCTCAGCCGCGTGCGCGTTGTTCTTGTCGGGGTACGCGTTTGTGAAAACCGTCGGCAAAAATGTCTAGTCGTCCAACGCATGGTAAACGACAATGCCCCGTTTATGTTCTGGGAGAGCGCCTTCTTTCGAGCGAACGGCTAAGACCTGAGTGATCGAAAGTTGCCCCAAATTTCCCGGCGGGCTTCGGCGATATCGTCTTCTGCGATCTGAAAGCCCAAATCTTTCCAAAGGCCGCGCAAACTGCGAAGCGGCTTTTTCTCCCAATTCTTTTCTTTTAGGAAGTCGACAAAATCCAGCACTTCCTTCTGTTTTTCAGGAGGCAACTCGCGCAGTTTCTCAGGAACTTGTTGCTCGATGGACATGGGTTTCACTCCCGCGATCTAGCCCGGTTATACGCCCGCCAGCGGCGAATCAAGCGGCGTGCGGCCGAGCTGGCAACAAGGGATGACGATCAGAATTATCGGACGGCAGAGGCGGATTCTGGCGTTGCTGCAGCGGGCGACGCGGACGATTGCTTGCGGAGCCAGAAGGCGCCGGTGGTGACGATCAGCGCGGGAAGCAGGAAGCGCATGCCGTCGCGAAGCAAAGCGGCGGGGCCGGCTTCTTCTGGAGGGCCGACGCCGCAGCCACAGTCGATTTTCAGCCCGCGCCGGTACGCCGAATAAATTGCAATCATGAAGCCGACGAACACCAGGGAAGCCAGGAGCGACGAATAGCGGCGCCAGACTCCGCTGATCAGCCACAGGCCAAGAAAAAGCTCGGCGAACGGCAGGATGTGCGCAACGGTGTTGGCGCCGCCGGGGGAAAGCAGGTTGTACGACTCGACCTGAATGGCGAACAGGGCGATGGACGTCTTCATCGACGCCCAGCTCCACGGAAACCCGGGGATCGGCTTCAGCTTGCCGTAGGCGGCAGCCAGAAAAATCGACCCGAGGACGATGCCGCCGACGATGAGAAGCGACCGCACCAGCGAGCGGCGTTTGACGGGATCACGCACGCAGAGAGCTGCGATCGCGCCAGCCACGACGAAGATGAATCCCCACTCGGCAAGCCAGTTTAGAGCTGCGCCCAGCGTGTCCATTCGCGCGAGCCTACTGGCTTAAAAGCGAATCGAAGAATTGCTTCAGGATGGGCCAGGAAACCGCGCCAGAAGCGGCGGGAAGACGGTGGCCTTTGTATATGATTACGTAGGTGGGCGTGGCCCTCACCGGGATTTGTTCGCCCAACGCCTGATCGGCATTGATGGATTGGTCGAGCGGGCAACTGCCCGGCTGATCGCTGAAAGAGCAGCCCTTCATCAGCGTTTCCACTTTGCGGAAATCGGAGGCGGGCATCGCGGCCGAGATGTATTTCGCAATGTCGCCGCTGGCGCCCCAGGCATCCTGGTTGTCGTAGAGAGCGGCCTCGGCATTGGCAAACTCACCGACGCGCGCGGAGGCATCGACCCAGCGCGCAGCTTCGTAGCCATATTTGTGCATGGGCAGAGGGAAAAAGTGGTGGACGAGGTAGACCTTGCCGGAAGCGACGTAGTCGTTGATCATCGGGCGCAAAGTGTTTTCGTAGAGAACGCGGCACGAGGGGCACTGGTAATCGGTGAACACGACCATGGTGATCGGCGCGCTGCTGGAGCCGTAGGTTTCCAGGGCGTCGCTGGTTGGGACCAATGGACTCACTTGCGGGGCGGCAACACGAGGTTCCGCGCGCAGCGTTGTGCCGAGCACGACGATCGAGAGCACCGCCGCGGCAACAGCCGACTTCCAAATCCATGCCGGCCAATGGCCGCGAAATCCCTGCCGCGAATGATTACGACGTTGCAATGGCGCCTCCCCCTGGAACGCTATTTATCGTCCAACTGCGAACGTGGATTCTAACGCGAAACGTCTGACTGTGCTTTGAGATGTTGGATCGCCTACCACGAAACAGGTAACGCTCTGTGTAAGTATGATGCCGAGAAGAAAGCACGGGTTCGCCGTGGATCCGCGTCGTAACCGAGATGCTTTTTGAAAGTGCCGAAGGCGCAGCACGAGAAGAATCTCTCACGCATCGTGCTCCGGGGAAGAAAGATGGTTGATCGGCTTTGCTGTCCGGTTTAGTCAATCGGGTGATCGCGACGTTCGGAGTTCCCGGCGAGAGCCCACCGGTACGCGCATAGAGCCGGCCACCGCAGTCCGGGCACCTCAGACGCTAACGGGACGTCAGCCAGCGACTGTTAGAGAGTGGGCTAGGGAGCATGATGGAGCCGCTAAGTCCCATAAGAGCAGACTCATAGAAGGCAATATCAAACAACTTGACAATAACACACTCAAGCTCTATTATGACGAGGTACGCGGCGGAAGTGATCTGGCGCGCGACGAGTAACAGCTTAGTTAGGAGCGGATTCCATGAGCAAGATTATCGGCATAGACCTGGGGACGACCAACTCCGTGGTGGCCGTGATGCAGGGTGGCGAACCCGTCGTCATCCCAAACCAGGAAGGAGCACGGACCACCCCTTCGGTGGTGGCGATTACGAAATCGGGAGAACGGCTGGTGGGCCAGGTGGCCAAGCGCCAGGCGATCACTAATCCGGAAAACACAGTTTATTCAATCAAACGGTTTATGGGGCGGCGTTACGACGAAGTGCAGGAAGAAGCCAAACGCATCCCCTACAAAGTAGTGAAGGGGCCGCACGACGACGCGCGCGTCGAAATCGCGGGCAAAACGTATAGCCCGCCGGAAGTTTCGGCGATGATTCTGCAGAAGCTCAAGAGCGCGGCGGAAGACTTCCTCGGCGAAAAGGTGAGCAAAGCGGTCATCACCGTCCCGGCATATTTCAACGACAGCCAGCGGCAAGCGACCAAGCAGGCCGGCGAAATCGCGGGTTTGGAAGTGCTGCGCATCATCAACGAGCCGACGGCGGCTGCCCTGGCGTACGGACTCGACAAGAAGAAGGAAGAGACGATCGCGGTCTACGACCTGGGCGGCGGCACGTTTGATATCTCCATCCTCGAGGTGGGCGAAGGCGTTGTGGAAGTGAAGTCTACCAACGGCGACACGCACTTGGGCGGAGACGATATCGACCAGCGCATCGTTGATTGGCTGGTTGCCGAGTTCAAGAAGGAACAAGGCATCGATCTGAGCAAGGACAAGATGGCCATCCAGCGGCTGAAAGAAGCCGCCGAGAAAGCCAAGATCGAGCTTTCGCAGCTGATGGAGTCGGATATCAATCTGCCATTCGTCACCGCGAACGAGTCCGGGCCGAAGCACCTGCAGATGAAGCTGACTCGATCGAAACTCGAGCAGTTGATGGAAGATTTGCTGCAGCGGACCGTGGAGCCGGTAAAAAAGGCGTTGAGCGACGCGCAACTGACCGCGGACAAGATCGACGAGGTGGTCCTGGTCGGTGGATCGACGCGCATTCCTCGCGTTGTCGACATCGTGAAAAACCTCTTCAACGGGAAAGAGCCTCACAAGGGCGTGAATCCCGACGAAGTTGTGGCGGTGGGCGCGGCCATTCAAGGAGGCGTGCTGGGCGGCGAAGTGAAGGACATTCTGCTGCTGGATGTGACGCCGCTCTCGCTGGGCGTGGAAACACTCGGCGGCGTGATGACCGTGCTGATCCCGCGCAACACCACGATTCCGACGCGCAAGTCGGAGACGTTCTCGACGGCGTCCGATAACCAGACGTCCGTGGAGATTCACGTCCTGCAAGGGGAACGGCCGGTGGCCAGCGGAAACCGCTCGCTCGGGAAGTTCCAATTGCTGGGGATTCCACCCGGCCCGCGCGGATTGCCGCAAGTGGAAGTGACGTTCGATATCGACGCGAACGGCATTTTAAACGTGTCGGCAAAGGACAAGGCGACTAACAAGGAGCAGAAGATCACCATCACCGCGTCCACCGGCTTGAGCAAAGAAGAAGCCGAGCGGATGCGCAAGGAAGCCGAGTCGCACTCCGATGAGGACAAGGCGCGGCTTTCGGAAGTCGAGTCACGCAACAAGCTCGACAACCTGGTGTATCAAGGCGAAAAGCTGATCAAGGAAAACCGCGAGAAGCTGCCGGAAGCGGACGTCAAAACCGGAGAGGAAGCGCTCGAAGATGCTCGGCGCGCCCTTTCCGAAGGCGGTGTCGAGCGGCTTAATTCCGCCGCGGACAATCTGACCAAGGCGCTGCACTCGTTGGGCGAAGCGCTCTACAAGGCGCAGGCTGCGGCAGGAGCTGCGGGCGGCGGACAAGGTGGTCCGGGCGGCCCCGGCGGCACGAGCAGCGACGGCGGCGCGGGTGCGCCCGGAGGAAATGCTCCGCACGGACAAGGCGGGCAGGGCGACGTGGTGGACGCCGAGTTCGTGGACGTGGACGAAAGCAAGAAACCTAACTAAGTGACGAGTGCAAACGGGGCGGGACCGCGATTGATCGGCCGCCCCTTTTGCGCCGCTCATTGGGTGATGTGTCGATGTACTCGCAAAGGCGAGTTTCTAGCCTATGGCAACCGCAACCAAAACCGATTATTACGAACTGCTCGGCGTTCCGCGGAAGGCGTCCGCGAAAGACATCCGGGCCGCGTACCGCAAACTCGCGCGCAAATATCATCCCGACCTGAATCCTGGCGACAAGTCCGCGGAAGAAAAATTCAAGCAGATTCAGGAAGCGTACGAAGTCCTCTCGGACACCAAGAAGCGGCAGATGTACGACCAGTTTGGATTCAACACGCCGGGGCCGGGCGGAGCTCCGCCTCCAGGAGCGGGATACGGTGGCGGCTCACCAGGAGACGTTCACTTCGATTTCGGGGGCTTCGATTTCGGAGGAGGCGAGGCTGGCGGCGGCACGAGTTTTCGCGATCTCTTCAGCCAATTTTTCCGCGGCGCGGGTGCGGCGCAGGGGCGGCCGGAGCGCGAGCGTGGCGATGACCTGGAGTACTCGATCGACATCAGCTTCGGCGAGGCGATGCACGGAACCGTGAAGAAGCTGAGTTTTACGCGGCTGGATACTTGCCACGTGTGCCACGGAACCGGTGCGGCACCGGGCGATGAGAAGACTTGCCCGACGTGCGGAGGTTCGGGGCACGTGACGCAGGTCAGCGGGAAAATGCGATTCGAAGTGACGTGCTCGCGGTGCGGCGGCAGTGGAAAATTGCACAGCGTGTGCCGCAACTGCGGCGGCGAAGGCCGCGTGGCGCGTGTGGATACGCTGGAAGTACGCATTCCACCCGGCGCGCAGACTGGTTCACGCGTGCGCGTAGCGGGACGCGGAAATGCCGGGATGCATGGCGGGCCTCCGGGCGATCTGTACATCATTACTAACGTACAGCCGCATCCATTTTTTGAGCGGCGCGGCGATGATTTGTACACCACGGTGCCGATCACGGTGCCGGAAGCGTCGCTGGGCGCGAAAGTGGAAGTGCCCACGATCGACGGGCGCGCGCAGGTGCGCATTCCACCGGGAACGAATAGCGGCAAGCGCCTGCGTTTGCGCGAGAAGGGAGCACCATCGACCCGACAACCGGGTAAGCGCGGCGATCAAATTATCGAAGTGCAAGTGGTGGTCCCCAAGCCAGAGGATGAGCGAGTGCGCAATCTGCTGCGCGAGCTTGGCAAAGTGGACCAAGAAGACCCGCGCAAGGAACTTTTCGCGCGGGCGGCGGTGTGAAAGTGTTTCGCGGCAGCGAACCGAAAAGCAGATTCCTGGTCGCTTCGCTCCTCGGAACGACAGCGCGTATTTAGGAAATCTCAGGTAAACGTAAGGAACGAAGGAGGCGCACATGGCGGCACGGCAAAGGCGAAGGGCGAAAGCTGGCTACATGATCAGCGCCGTGGCCGAACTGTACAAGATCCATCCGCAGACGCTGCGGCTATACGAGCGCGTGGGTTTGCTGACGCCGTCGCGTTCGGAGGGCAACACGCGGCTCTATACCGACTCCGATCTGGAGCGCCTGGAAGTGATCCTGAATTTGACGCGCGAGTTGGGCGTCAATCTGGCGGGGATCGAAATAATCCTGAACATGCGCGACAAGATGGCGGATATGCAGGAGCAGATGGAGCAGTTCATTAAGTTCGTGCGAAGCGAAGTGGCCAAGAATTTTGCGAATGCGGGCGAGACGCGCGTGCGCAACGCCATCGTGCGCGCCGCCCCGCGCCACGCCATTCGCATCGAGCGTGTGGAGAAATGACGGCGCGACGAGCGTCGTTATCCTGAGCCGCTGAAAGGCGTCGAGGGACTTCTCTCGTTTTTCTATGCCCGGCTCGCGTGATTAAATCTCCCAATACGCTCCCTCTCGAATTAAATTCCACAGGTCTTCACACTTTGCACAGCGCATGCGCTTGCGCGCGTTTCCGTCTGCGCATATTCTTGCTGCATGGCGAGAGCGGATTGTCCCACCTGCCATGGCAGCGGCTGGAAAACCGTAGAACGGACTGCGCAGGGCGCGCAGGCGCTTGCCGCGGATAAGCCCGGCACATCTTCGGCCGGCGAGCCGAAACTCGTTTGGGCGGTGCCGTGCGATTGCATTTCGGGCGACCGTACGGACCGCGCGTTGGCCAAGGCGCGCGTCCCGGAACGCTACCGGCATTGCGATTTCGAAAATTTCGAGACGGATAACGAGATCGAATCTGCTGCGCGCGAGCAGCAGGCGACCTGGAATCGCAGCCTTTCGCAAGCCAAACTGATCGTGCAGCGATTCGCCGCGGAATTTCCGGTGGGTAGCGAACACGGGCTGCTGCTGATGGGGCCGTGCGGCGTGGGCAAAACACATCTGGCGGTGGCGGCGCTGAAGGAAATCGTGCATCGCGGACACAGCGGGCTTTTCTACGATTACCGCGAGCTGCTGAAGGAGATTCAAGACAGTTACAACGCTGAGAGCCAGTCCACCGAAATGGGAGTGCTGGAGCCGGTGCTCCAAGCCGAGATGCTGGTGCTCGACGATTTGGGATCGAGCAAACCATCGATGTGGGCGCTGGAAACGGTGGGACACATTTTGAACACGCGCTACAACGAGAAGCGCGTCACGGTGCTGACGACCAACTTTCTGGATACGGACGCGGCGTCGGCGGCTCCCTCCGCGCCACGAATTGCGGGAATGCGCGCGCCGGCACTCGACGATTCGCTGACGGAGCGCGTGGGCCGGCGGATTCGTTCGCGGCTGTATGAAATGTGCCGCACGGTGGAAATCAGCGCGCCCGATTACCGCAAGGAAATCCGCAACATCAGCCGCCGCGCGTAGCCGCGCGAATCGCCTGGAACAGGGTCGGATTTACATTCTTATTCATTGATAATCATATATCCTGTGCGATTTGCTTCCCTCGCGCTTGCAGTGTACAGTTTGTTTAGAAATTCTCCGACCGCTGCGACCTAACAGGAGAGAAATCCTATGGCGCGGCGGCGAAGCTCCAGCGAGACCGGAGCCGAGGGTTCGGGTGGAAACGCCCGGGCCTCCCATTCGCATTTTGGAAAGGGGAATAAAAGCCAGCGCGCAGGTGGCGTTGCGTTACGCCCAATTCCAAATTCGGAGTTGGGCTTTTTGTTTTTAGCGAATTGCTGGAGAGCGAGAAAACAATGCCGCTGGCAGATAAATTCGGGCGTCCGATCCTAGACCTGCGCATCTCCGTCACCGACCGCTGCAATTTCCGCTGCGTCTATTGCCGCTCGGCCGATCCTGAAAACCATATGCCGTCGAACGAGCTGCTTTCGTGGGACGAGTACGAACGGCTGGCACGAATTCTGGTGGCGATGGGCATTCGCAAAGTGCGCGTGACGGGTGGCGAGCCTCTGGTGCGCGAGGGCGTGGAGGGATTTATCGCGCGGCTGAAGGCGTTGGGAGTGCAGGACCTCTCGATGACCACCAACGCGCATCTGCTGGCGGATCGATGCGATCGCCTGGTGGCAGCCGGCATGGACCGCATTAACATCAGTCTGGATTCGCTGGACCGCGCGAAATTCGAAAAGATCACGCGAACGAAATCGTTTGATAAAGTGATGGCGGGGATCGAGGCCGCGCAGGCGTCGCAACTTCGGCCAGTAAAAGTGAACGCGGTGCTGGTTCGCGGCGTGAACGACGACGAAGTGGAAGCGTTCGCCGCGTTCGCGCGCGAGCGCGGCCTGATCATGCGCTTCATTGAATTCATGCCGCTGGACGCGGACCGTTCCTGGACGCGCGACATGGTGGTGACCGGCGCGGAAGTGCACCGGCGGATTTCGGCGGTTTGGCCGCTGGTTCCGGCGGTTCACGAGCGCAGCGAAACCGCCCGGAAATTCCGTTTCGCGGACGGGCCCGGCGAGATCGGGCTGATTTCTCCGGTATCGCAGCCGTTTTGCGGGGCCTGCTCGCGAATCCGGCTAACAGCGGATGGTAAACTTCGCACCTGTCTTTTCAGCAAGGAAGATCACGACTTGAAATTCCTGCTGCGTGGCGGCGCGACCGACCGGGAGATTGGCGATGAAATCATCGCCATCGTGGCGCAGAAAGAAAAGGGCCACCGCATCAACGAGCCGGGATTCGTGCCGCCCTCGCGTACCATGGTGTCCATCGGCGGCTGAATCTCGCCGGCCATCCGCACGATCCAAAAAAAGAGGCACTTATGGCAGACGAGGAGCAGCCCAAGTTTTTTTCCCTCACCGAGGCGGAAAGCCTTCGCACCCAGATTGAACCTCTGCTGATTGAGGCGATCGAAGCGCGCCGCAAGATCGAAGGGGTGGACGAGAAACTGGATGAACTCTCCGAGCGCATCCAGCGTTCCGGCGGGTTGCTTCCCCCATACGAGCTCGCTTCGAAGTGGAGGCGGGAGCACAATCATCTGGCCACCGCGATTCGTTCAGCGGTGGAGCGGATTCACGCCACTGGATGCGTGGTGAAAGACATCGAAGTGGGATTGTTGGATTTTCCATCGCGAATCGATGGGCAGGAAGTGTTTCTCTGCTGGCGGCTGGGCGAGGATCGCATCCGGTTTTATCACACGATGGATGAAGGATTTTCCGGGCGCAAGCCGATCGACCCGCGCGACGCTGGTTTCCAGAATCCTATCCAGTAGCATCGGGGCGCGCGAGCGGCCCAGGCGGTAATTCTCCTCCGCGATGAAACTTTTGGAATCCGATGCCGTCGAATCGGCTAGATTGAGGAGCGACATGTCATCTTCACCGCGTCCTGTTCGCGAGGAAGCATTGCAGGCGGGCGAGACCGCGCCCGATTTCGAGTTGCCGGACTCGACCGGCACTCCACAGCGGCTCTCTGATCTTTGCGCGAGCAATCCGCTGGTGTTGGTTTTCTACCGCGGGCACTGGTGACCATTTTGTCTCCGCCAGTTGGCGGATTATCGCGTTCACGAGGCGGACATTCGGGCGGCCGGAGCGAAATTGGCTGCTATTTCCGTCGACAGCCCCGAAAAATCGCAGGGAGTGCGCGAAGAGCTGCACCTCACATTTCCGATTTTGTGCGACACGCAGCGAAAAGTGGCGCGCGAGTGGGGCGTCTACAACGCGAAAGAAAAGGGCGGAATCGCCAAGCCTGCGGTGTTCGTGATCGATCCTGGCCGCGTGGTGCGCTACGTTTCGGTGGACGAAGTCGCGTCTCGCGTACCTACATCGGACATTGTGCAGCTGCTCGCGGCAAAGGATGGCGTCCCCGCTCCGCACCGCCAGAAAGTGATTCCGGGAGCCGGCACGTGGGTGCGCGCTGTGCGCAATTCCCTCCATTACGGCGTTCGCCAGCCTGAAGCGGAGTCGAAGCAGCGCCGGTAACTTTCACAACATGGTTGACATCCCCGATCAGCGATGTAGTATCCGCGTCGGGGAAGGAGGGCCATGCTTCATTTCGTCCAAGCGCTTCAGCATAATTCCTGGTTCATCGCTATGAACAGCTCGATCGCGATCACCTCGTTTTTCGAGGTCTGCCATTACGCGGGATTTTTCCTGCTGGTCGGCTCGATTGCGCTGGTCGATCTGCGCGTTCTGGGAATCGCGGGACGGCGGCAAACGGCCACGGCGATGGCCGAACAGCTTTTTCCGTGGATGTGGACGGGACTGATCTTTGCGACGATTTCGGGATTTCTGATGTTCACGGGAGACGCGATCGATTTCTACGGTGCTCCGCTGTTTCGAGTCAAGATGCTGTTGCTCGTCGCGGCGCTAGTGGTTGGGATCGTGGTGCAGTGGCAGGTGCCGCGCTGGGACCAGCGCGGACCAATGTCTCTGGGCGCGAAATCCGTGGCGCTGCTTTCGCTGCTGCTTTGGGTGGCGACGATTCTGGCGGCGCTGGAAGTGCCGGCGATCAACGGTGTGGGATGAGCCGGCGGGGAATGTGGATGAATGACATGGGGCGCGACACGCAACACATGAGCGGTGAAGCAAAGGGTGCACGCGAATGAGCGCCGCTTTGATGGCTTTGGCAAAATGGCTGCAGGACACGCACTGGGCGCAGTGGATCAGCGGCTCGGATTGGGTCTATCCGTTCGTGCAGCTGACGCATTTTTCCGGGCTTTCGCTTTGGATCGGCACCAATCTCGCGCTCGATTTCCGGCTGCTGGGGCTGGGGAAAAAGCGGCAGACGGCCGCTGAGCTTTCCCGTTCGCTTTTCGCCTGGAACTGGACCGGCTTCTTCATCGCGATTTGCGGCGGATTCATGCTGTTTTCGGCGTCGGCCACGAAGTATGTGGTGAATCCCGCGTTTCTGATCAAGCTCGGCATTCTGATTCCCTGCGCGCTGGTGGTGCACATCATCAACCAGCAGAAATCGCGCGTGTGGGGCGCCACGGCGGACACTCTGAGCATCGGAAAGTACATGGGACTGCTGGAAATCATTCTGTGGCTGGGAGTGGTGACGGCCGCCGTCTCGATTCCGACCTTCGAGATATTTGGAAGTTAGCCGTGATAAAAGTTTTCTTCGGACGAATCGCTTCGCTTGTCGCGCTCGCGTGTGTTTTCTCCACGATTGGTTGCGGCAACAGTGCGAGCAACAAGCCGCTCGCCCCTCCCGTTGATCCCGCAACCGCCGCGACGATTACCGGGACGGTCACGTTCGCCGGGACTCCACCTGTGCTGAAGCCGATTGACATGAGCGCGGCGCCCGCGTGCGTGAAAGCAAATCCCACGCCCGTGGTGCCGCCCGAAGTGGTCACCGGACCGAACGATGCGCTCGCCAATGTAGTCGTGTACGTGAAATCGGGGCTGGGAAATTATCGCTATCCCACGCCGCAGAATCCCATCGTGCTGGACCAGACAAATTGCATGTATACGCCGCATGTGGTGGCGCTGATGGTCGGCCAGCCGTTTTCGGTGGCTAATAGCGATCCGACGATGCACAACGTGCACGTGATGGCGCGGCACAATCGGCAATGGAGCTCGTCGCAGCCGGTGGGTTCAGTGCCGCTCAAGTCCACGTTCGAGCGGCCGGAATTCGCGATTCCCGTGCTGTGCAATATTCATCCGTGGATGCGCGCGTACGTCTTCGCGTTCGATCAGCCGTATTTCGCTGTGACTTCCACCGACGGAACCTTTGCGATTAAGAATCTTCCGCCCGGCACGTACACCATTGAGGCGTGGCACGAGCCGCACCAGACGCTCGACCAGACCGTCACGGTGGATCCGAAGCAATCGAAGGCCATTACTTTTACGTTTCATTCCGGTTCATAATTCGGCACCTCTGCCGGTAAATCGGCGACAATTACGGCAGAGGTACGAACCGTGTCCGGCAACTTGTCCGAAACGACGCTTCAGGAAAATTTGCGGCGATATCGAAGCCATCGGCGCGAAATGTTGTTTCTTTACATCGGGTGGGCTTTCGCCGCTGTATTTTCCGCAATTTCATTTAAACGGCTGTTTGCCGGAGAACCTCCCTTCTGGCCTGGTTTCGTCTTGTTGTTTCTCTGGTCGGTGGTGATCGCCATGAAGTGGCATCGGCTGATGAGGCTGCCTTGCCCGATTTGCGGGCGGACCGTTTTGAGCCATCCGTTCCGCGCCTGCAGGCTGACAAAGACGACCGCATAACCGGCGGCGCTCTCTAATTCTTCCCTGTTTCTGGCCATCCAAGTCGCAATCTGCTAAGGTCGTCCGTCACGTTTGTGAGGAGTTTTTCGCCCCGTGAATCGGGGCGACTTTCGCGGGCATCAAACGTCCGAATCCAAATGCCACCATCAACGCCCATGCTGTCGGTTGCGAACCTGCGGGTCGCCTTCGGCCGCCAAACGGTGATCGACGATCTGAGCTTCGAAGTGCGCCCGGGCGAGACGCTGGCGGTGATCGGCCCAAATGGCGCGGGAAAAACGGTGCTGCTGAAAGCGCTGCTGCACCTAATTCCCTATCAAGGCGAAATTCGCTGGAGCCCGGACGCGCGGCTGGGATACGTGCCGCAGAAGGTGGCCGCCGACCGGCAGCTCCCGCTGCGGCTGGGAGATTTGCTGGCAGCGAAAGCGGCGGTGCAGAAGTTGGCGGAAACAGATATCGCGTCGGTGACCAGTGAGGTTGGGCTTTCGCCACAAATTTTCAACACCAGTATCGGCCATTTATCCGGAGGGCAATTTCAGAAGGCGCTGATCGCGTTCGCGCTGCTGGGGCGCCCCAACGTGCTGCTTTTCGACGAGCCAACCGCAAGCCTGGACGAACTGGCCGAAGAGCACACCTACGAATTGCTGCATAGCTTGCAACAGAAAAAAAACATGACCGCCATTTTCGTGTCGCACGACCTGAGCGTGGTGTATCGCTACGCGACCATGGTGCTTTGCCTGAGCAGAGGCACGCGGTGCATGGGTCCGCCAAAGGAACTGCTGACGCCTGCGATGCTGGAACAACTCTATGGCGGGCCGTCAAAGTTTTATCGTCACATGGATCACCAATAGACGAAGCGAAAGGACCCGCGAACCCCGCACTAGCGCATGCACGAAGGCAATATTCTGCTCCTGTTCCTGGCTATTTGTTTCGCAATCGCCGCCGGACTGATCGGCTGCTTCGCGCTGATGAAGCGCATGCTGCTGGCGAGCGACGTAATCTCGCATCTGGCGCTGCCTGGGCTGGGCATCGCGTATCTATTCAAGGCCAATCCGCTCTACGGCGGCGCGGCGACGCTTTTCCTGGGAACGATGCTGGTGTGGCAGCTGCAGAAAAAAACCGGGCTGGCCACGGATGCTTCGATCGGCGTGGTTTTTGCGGCGTCGCTGGCGATCGGCGCGGCAGTCACGCCCAAGGGTGACTTGATCGACGCGCTTTTCGGCGGGCTGCAAAGCGTCAGTTGGATTGGCTTCGCGCTGGGAGCCGTGGCGTCTGCGGTAGTGGTGGTTGCAATTTTTCTGATGAAGGACCGGCTGACGCTTTCGACGTTCTCGCCTGAGCTGGCCGCGTCGACGGGCATCCGCGTGGACAAGCTGGACCTGCTTTACCTGCTGGTTTTCAGCCTGACGGTGCTTATCGGACTGCGATTTATGGGAGCGCTGCTGGCGAGCTCGCTCATCATTTTGCCGGCCGCAGCGGCGCGCCAGTTTGCGGACCGGCTTTCGCTGTTTTTCGTCACCTCGGCGGCGATTAGCGTCGGCTCCATCCTTGCCGGATTTTTCTTCAACACATACGTATTCCATCTTTCGACGATTGCGCCGGTGACGGTGATGTTCGCGGCGCTGGTGTTTGCGGCGAGCCTGCTGGTGCGCCGCGCCTGAGCGTCAGGACGCGGCGCACAGGACTGCGATTACCTCTGCGAAGTGGAAGCTTTCTTGGCGGTGCCTTCTCCGAGAAAGCGCAGAAGCTCGGCGTTCACTTCTTCGGCGTGCGTCCAAGCTATATTGTGCGGGCCATTTTTCACTTCGTGCAGGCGCGCGCCGGGGATCATCTTCGCCGTTCGGCGTCCGGCGGAATCGATCGGGACGATGCGGTCCGCCGTGCCGTGAATCACCAGCGTTGGAACGTCGATCTTCGCCACGTCCGCGCGAAAATCCTCGTGCCAGGTCGGCACGCAAGCCAGACTCGCAGTGGCCGAGGCGCTCGCCGCCACATTCCAGCTGGCCTGCACTGCTTGTTCACTGACAGCTTTGCCCATCAGCACGTCTGTGTTGTAGAAATTCTTGAAGAACTCAGTGAAAAACGCGTAGCGGTCCGCCGCCACAGCTTGCTCGATTCCTTTAAATACGCTCTCGTCCACGCCTTCGAGATTATCCGGCGTCTTAAGTAGATACGGAGGAACGCCGCTGATGATCACTGCCTTGCTCATGCCTTTGGTCCCATATTTTCCGGCGTAGCGCGCCACTTCGCCGCCACCCATGGAAAATCCCACCAGCGCGAAATCGCGCAGGCCCAAGTGCTTGATGAGCTTGTGCAAATCCTCGGCGAACGTGTCGTAGTTGTAGCCGGTAGTCGGCTGGCTCGAACGCCCAAAGCCGCGACGGTCGTAAGCGATTACGCGATAGCCGGCGTTCAGCAGCGCCGGAATTTGCTTTTCCCATGAACCGAGATTTAACGGGTACCCGTGGATCAGCACCACTGCCGCTCCCGAGCCGTGGTCCTCGTAATACAGCTGAATATCTCCCGAATTTTCCTTGCCGACGGTCACGTATGGCATCGCCGCTCTCCTTTCCCCTATTTGGTGCACGCGCAGCACCGCGATCGATTCGCGGGATTCTCGATGAGATGCAAACGGTCAGCCGGAGATTCAGCGCACACGCTGTTGGCTCGACCGCGGCGCAGGGCAGATTCACGAACTCCAGCACGCGCGATTTTATGGCCGGCTTCGTGCGCGCGTTCGCCTGATGGATTGAAGCGAGTCGCCAGTCCGCCACCGCGCGCGGGGCGAATTAACCGGGCTGGCTGTATAAAAGAGAGCGGCTCGATCGCGCCGGACGGCTTTCCGGCCATGCGGCGCGCCAGAGCGGATCGAGCTTAGCTTGTGAGCCCGACGTAGAGCCACACGCCTCCGCTGGCGAGCGCCAGCGTGCCGGCGATCACCGCGAGCACAACGATCGCGTTCCGCAGGTGGTTCATCTTGGCGATGAGCACCTTCTGTTCGGACGCCATGATCGACTGTTCGGCGGTGTTCAAGTACAGCTGATCCTCTTCGCGCGTCGATAGCGCGTTGCCGTAAATTACCAAGACTGCTAAAACGGCCGTAGCTACTCCCAGCGCGATTAACAAACAATTTAGCGGCGTGGCTCCAAACATGGAAGCCTCCCCTCGGGCGTATGCTGCCTTCGCCAACCCTCTGGCGTACAGCTTATGCTCGCGCAATCCGCGAATCGCTATCAGTGACAGCCAACCTATCCGCTGGTGATCTGCGTCACACCGGTTGGAACGAAACCCCGCCCCCCAAAATCGCGCCGCGGGCTGCTGCGCATATCTTTCGGCTACTCCTGGTCTGCGGTGGCTAAAGTCGGTGTTTCGGGTGTCGCATGCAGTGCAAATCCGGTAGTTACCCAATGCTGCATCGGAAGAAATCCGGCCAGGATGGGAGGGTTTCCCCACGTTTTTAAAGGGGGCAGAGATGCCTGAGGGTCTAGCGTGACGCCCAAAACCGTTTCGCTAACACAGCCTGGCGAACGGACCAGCCCGGATGGGAAGGCTATTTCGAATCGGATTCTGCTCAACGTGCCGGAAGAAGAGTTCGCGCTACTGCGCCCGCGCCTCGAATGGATGGAATTGCCACACCACTGCATCGTGCATCATCCTGGACGGCCACTCGACTACGCGTGCTTCCCGAACCGCGGACTAATATCGACAGTCGTTTCCATGCAGGGAGGCGGAGCAGTCGAGGCTGGACTGGTAGGAAGCGAGGGATGCACTGGTGTTCCACTGGCCGTGAACCTCAGATCCACCCCGCTACAGCAGGTTGTGCAGATCGAAGGCGACGGATATCGCCTGGACCGCGCCGCTCTGGACGAGCTGCTTGCGCGACTGCCGCAGTTCCGATTCGCGATGACACGATACGCGGTAATTCAAGGCCTGCAAATCGCTCAGACGGCCGCATGCAACCGCCTGCATGGAATCGAGCAGCGGCTGGCGCGGTGGCTATTGATGGCGGTCGACCGGGTCTACGCGGGTTTGCTTCCCGTCACGCACGACTTTCTGGCTACCGTGCTTGGGACGGACCGGCCCACAGTGACGGTTGCCGCCGGCCGTCTGCAGGACCTTCGAGCGATCGAATACGTCCCCGGCGCGGTGCGTGTGGTGAACCATCACACGCTGCAACAATCCGCCCGTGAATGTTACGGAGTGGTACGCGATCGCCTGTTGCCCGTTCATCGCCTTGCAGCAAACGTGCCACTCTTCACCTGATTTTTAGATCAGATTGCAGATCGCGTTTAGCACCAGCGCCTGATCGTCCGCCACGAGTATTCGAGCCAACGCCTAACGCCCCTCGGATTTTTGTAGGACTTGGCTGGCAGCCAGAAACGCGGCGGATCGCCATCAGCGGGACCAAGTCGGCGTGTAGGATAGCCTACATCCTCCCCATCCGATAAGCGGATTATCATCGAGGCGATATCTCATCCTTGAAAGATTCGGCAGTGGCGCGGATGCCGCTCGCATATGAAGTGCCATCAAATCCGAAGGCTTTCGCGTATTTCGTTGAATCGAAAATGTAAGGCGAATCGTATTGATACATCATTTCGCGCATCTCGCGGACCGTGGGATTGATGAGCCCGACCAATCGCAGCGTAATATTCCCCACCTTGCGGCATTTGGGCGGAGCCCCAAATTCCTTGGCGTCCATGGCGATGAATTCTTTGCCCGTCGGCGGATTCGGCGCGGTGGGCACGTGCCACGTCTGATTCCATGCCGTTGACGAATCAGCGAGTCGCACCAAGCTATCCGCGGCGTCCGGAGTGTAGGTGAACGAGTGTGGCAGGTTGCAGTTCGCAAACCACATCGGTTTCTTGCCGCGCGCCAGCTGGTCGAATACCAGCGCATACGGCACCGAGTTGGTCACATGAGAGCCGTAAAAGTCCGGCGCGCGCGCAATCATCGCAGTGATCTCGCCGCGTTGCCATTCTTCGATAAGCATCCGCGCCACTCGCGCGCGCACTTCTCCTTTTTGGCTGCAGGGATTAAACGGCGTTTCCTCGGTCATCGGACCATCCACGCGCCCGTACATATACACATTGTCGAAGAAGATCAGCTTGGCGCTGGCGCGCTTGCACGCTTCGATCACATTGGCCATGATGCGCGGCCACAGCTCCGCCCAGACCTTGTGATCGTATTTCAGCCCGACGAGCAGATGAACAATAGTCGATCCCGCGACAGCGCGAATGGCTTGGTCGCGGTCGGCTACGTCCGCGGCCATCACTTCGGTGGCTCCGGGAGTTTTCTGCGGCTTGCGACCGACCAGCCGAAATTCCTGGTTCCGCGCGGCGAGCCGCTTTACCAGCTCATTCGAAATGGCGCCACCGGCTCCTAGGATCGTGATCATGTAAAACTCCTGGAATGAGATATGCGGCCGTTTTCAGAGTCTACCCGCATCGCGCTCGCCTTGTCTGCCAAGACTCGCGAGATGTGTTAGGGTGGAATTGAGGCTCGTTGCGCAGGAAGGTTGCGTACAGGCTGGGCTAAAGAGTTTCGTTCGCCTCCTCTGTCTGCCGCTGGACCGGCGCCTCGCTATCTCGGTTCTAAATTGCAGGTTCACGCTCATGACCCAAACTCACGAAAATCGACTCAAAGATTCCGCCAGCGCCTACTTGCGCTCGGCCGTTCATCAACCCATCGACTGGAACGAATGGGGCGAAGAAGCCTTCGCCAAAGCACGCAAGGATGAAAAGCCCATCCTTTTGGATATCGGCGCGGTGTGGTGCCACTGGTGCCACGTGATCGACCGCGAAAGCTACGAAAATCCGGAGATCGCTGAAATTATTAATCGGCTCTTCATTCCCGTAAAGGTGGATCGCGACGAGCGTCCGGATGTGGACGCGCGCTACCAGTCTGCAATCAGCGCAATTTCCGGCCAGGGCGGCTGGCCGCTTACTGCTTTCCTCACGTCCGACGGCAAGCCGTTTTACGGCGGCACTTACTTCCCTCCCGACGACCGCATGGGCCGGCCCGGATTTAAGAGCATCCTGCTGGCGATTTCGGATGCTTACAAAAACCGTCGCGCGGAAGTGGATCAATCGTGGCGCGCGCTGGAGCAGGCCGTCGCCAAAGCGGAAATTTTCCAGGACTCGCGCGGCGATTTCGACCCCGGCATCTTCGAGGTTGTGGCCGAGTCGGCAAAAGCGCAGTTCGACGAAACTCACGGCGGTTTCGGCCACGCTCCAAAATTTCCGCATGCCGGCGCGATCGATTTCTTGCTGGAGCGCTATCAGGCCACGCGCGACGAACAGCTCCTCCACATCGCGGAGCGCACGCTCGAAGGCATGGCGCATGGCGGCGTTTACGACCAGCTCGGCGGCGGGTTCCATCGCTACTCCGTGGACGAGCGCTGGTGCGTGCCGCATTTCGAGAAGATGAGTTACGACAATTCCGAATTGCTGAAGAATTACCTGCACGCGTATCAGGTCACGTCCAAGCCGCTCTATCGCGACGTGGCCGAAGGGATCATTTCGTGGGTGACCGAAGTGCTTTCCGACCGGCAGCGCGGCGGCTTTTATGCCAGCCAGGATGCGGACCAGACGCTTGATGACGATGGCAACTATTTCACCTGGACGCTGGCCGAAGTGCGCGAGGTGCTTTCGCCCGAGGAATCGCGCGCCATCGAAATCTTTTACGATGTGGCCGAACAAGGCGACATGCATCACGATCCCTCGCGCAACGTGCTGTGGGTCGCAACGCACATCGAGGCGCTGGCGCAAAAATTGGGGATGGACCAGGAAAGCGCGCGCGTGCTGCTCGATCGGGCGAAAAGCAAATTGCTCGCCGCGCGGCAGCAGCGCCGGCCGGTGCCCATGGTCGATCCAACGCACTATGTGGGCTGGAACGCCATGTTTATTTCCGCCTATCTGGAAGCAGCTCGCGTGCTGCAGCGCGACGACTGCCGCGAGTTTGCGTTGAAAACCATGAATCGAATCCTCGACGAAGCGTGGGACGAGTCCAAGGGATTTCTGCATCGCCTTGGCGGGCCGCGGCTCGAAGGCGTTCTGGAGGATCAAGTCTTCGCCATCGCTGCGCTGCTGGATGCGTGGGAAACCACGCTCGATAAACGCTATTTTGCAATCGCCGAGCGAGCCACGCGCCTTTGCATCGAGCAATTCGCCGATCCCGATCGCGGCGGCTTCTTCGATCGCGCCAAAGACGCTGCGCCGCTGGGCGGATTGGATGTTCGCCGCAAGCCGCTGCAAGATTCGCCCACACCGGGCGCCAATTCCGTGGCGGCGATGGTGCTGGACCGCATGGCTACGCTAACGGGCGAGCAGCGCTATAGCGAGTTCGCGGAAAAAACGCTCGAGGCGTTCATCGGCTCGATGCCGCAGTACGGCCTCTACGCCGCTAATTTCGCGCTGGCCGCGCTGTTGCATTCGCGCCACGCGCTGCAAGTGGTGGTCACAGGAAATGCGGGCGATGAATTGGCTGCGCGGCTCGAGCGCGGCGCGCTGGACGTCTATCGTTTTGGCAAGATTGTGCTGCGCATCACCTCGCAGCACCTCGCCGCACAGGCGCTTCCGCCGGCGCTCCGCGAAACCTTGCCGCACCTGGATGCCGCGAAACCGCAGGCAATCCTTTGTGTGGGAACCACATGCCACCCGCCGATCACCGAACCGACGCAATTGGTCTCGCTTCTTTCCGGAACGGCATCCGGGGCGGCTGCAAGTTCATGATGACAACTTAATGATGATGGAAAGCCGATCCGCGTCTGCATTACCAAACTGATTGACGCACGGATGGGCTCAATGCGATAATTTCTCGCTTTGCTCGACCACTTCGAAGTGGGGTGGGCAAACCGGACGTCACGCCGGGAATCACCGAAAATAACCAGGAGCACGGTAGCAGCGCGTTTATTCGATGGCAATCCTCCACCAGCTCGCAATTTTGTTCCTTGATTCTGCGCCCACGGTCGTTCTTTTCCTTCTTTTCTACGCTTTCATGCAGTGGGCCTTTTTCACCCCTTTGCAGAAAACCATGGCGGAGCGCACCGCCCGCATTGAAGGAGCGCGCGCGGAAGCCGCGGCCGTGGAAGCGGAAGCGAAGCACGAACTCGATGCTTATCATCACGCTCTGCGGAAAGCCCGCGGGGAGATTTTCACGCAGCAGGAAGCAGCCCGCCAGGCAGCCTTGGAGAGCCGCGCGAAGTTTCTGAAAGCAATGCGCGCGCGCACCCAAGAAGAAGTGGCGGCCGCCAAGGCGCGCATCGCCGAAGATTTCAACGAATCTCTGGCGCAAGTGGAGTCGGAAATTCCCGAGCTGGCCAGGGACATCGTCCGGACGATTCTAAAGAGTCCCGAGCCGACGCGCGTAGGTGTGGTGCAATGATTCGCAGTTCCCGGGGAAAGTCACACGTATTGCGGACCTGCGCCGCCCTGGGTGCCGGGGTGATTTCTCTGCTCCTGTTGGCCGCTCCCGTGTTGGCGCAAGGCGGCAGCAATGCCAGCGCGGACAGCGCTAGCGGATGGGTATTTCGCTGGATCAACTTCGGCCTTCTCGTGGCGATTCTGGTTTACGGCTTCTCGAAAGCGGCGCCGAAATTCCGGGCGCATGCCGCGGAAATCTCCCAAAAAATTGCGGAAGGCACGCGCGCGCGCGAAGCTGCTGAACAGTTGCGCCGCGAAGTCCGCACCAAGATGGCGGGCATCGACGCGGAATTGGCCGCCATGCGCGCGGACGCCAAGCACGCCGGCGAAGTGGAAGCGGAGCGCATTCGCGCCCTCGCTAAATCGGAAGCGGAAATGATCGAGCGCGCCGCGCGGGCGGAAATCGCCGCGGCACAGCGGGCTTCGCGCTTGGACCTTCGAGTGGCTGCCGCGCGGCTGGCCGTGGAACGCGCTGCGGCGATGCTGCGCGAGCAGATGACCTCCCAAGATGAATCGGCGCTCTTTCGCACGTTCGTGGCGGAACTTGAAAGGGGCCCGAATTGAGCGAAGCGGTTGCATCGCGCTACGCGGCGGCTCTGGCCGACGCGGCCATGAACGAGGCAATCGCGGATCGCGTGCGGAGCGACCTGAACGCGTTCGTGGCGGCATTTGATGAGTCGGCGGAATTGCGCAACGCGCTGGAGACCCCGGTCGTCCCGCCGGAGCTGAAGCGGAAAATTGTGGGCGAGCTCGCCCAGCGCATGGAATTGACGACGGCGGTGCGAAACTTTCTGTTTCTATTGATCGACCACCGCCGCACGGAAATGCTGCGGGAAATCCAGCAGGCGTTCCACCAGGCGCTGAATGCGCGGCTGGGAATCGCTGACGCGGAAGTTACTTCGGCGCGAGCGCTGAGCACTGAGGAGCGGGTGGAGCTAACCGCCGCACTCGAACGGCGCACCGGCAAAAAAATCGAGGCGCGCTTCCACGAGGACGCATCGCTTCTCGGCGGAGCGGTGGTGCGCGTCGGCTCGGTGGTTTACGACGGCTCGGTGCGCGAGCAATTGACGCGGCTGCGCGAGCAGCTCGAAACGGAATAGGAGCTTTAATGGCGACTCTCAAAGCGGATGAAATCACCAGCATTCTGCGCGAGCAGATAGAAAATTATCAGCAGACCCTGGCAGTCGACGAAGTTGGGTCCGTGATTTCCGTGGGCGACGGCATCGCCCGCATTCACGGCCTCGACCGCTGCATGGCCGGCGAAATGCTGGAATTTCCGCATGGCGTATTCGGCATCGCGCTGAACCTGGAAGAAGATCAAGTGGGCACCGTGCTGCTGGGCGATTACACGGAAATTCGCGAGGGCGACACCGTCAAACGGACCAAGAAAATCATGTCCGTACCGGTGGGCGACGCGCTGATCGGGCGCATTATCAACCCACTGGGCCAGCCCATTGACGATAAGGGCTCCATCGTCACGGATCAACGCAATCCCCTGGAGCGCATTGCGCCGGGCGTGGTGGACCGGCAGCCGGTGCGCGAACCGATGCAGACCGGAGTCAAAGCCATCGACTCAATGATTCCCATTGGCCGCGGCCAGCGCGAACTGATCATCGGCGACCGGCAAACCGGCAAAACCGCCATCATCATCGACACGATACTGAACCAGCGCGGCGGCGACATGATCTGCATCTATTGCGCCATCGGACAGAAGCGCTCGACCGTTGCGCAAGTGGTGAAAACGCTCACCGACCAGGGAGCGATGGACTACAGCATCGTGGTTTCCGCGTCCGCTTCCGAGCCCGCCACCATGCAATACATCGCGCCTTTCGCCGCAGCCGCCATCGGCGAATATTTCCGCGACACGAAGCGCCATGCCGTCTGCTTCTACGACGATCTTTCCAAGCACGCGCAGTCTTACCGCGAAATTTCTCTCCTGCTGCGCCGTCCACCGGGCCGCGAAGCGTTTCCCGGCGACGTTTTCTTCCTGCACTCGCGCTTGCTGGAACGCGCTGCAAAATTGAACGACAAGCTCGGCGCTGGTTCATTGACAGCGCTGCCGGTGATCGAAACGCAGGCGGGCGACGTCTCCGCGTACATTCCCACCAATGTGATTTCCATCACCGACGGCCAGATTTACTTGGAAGCGGACCTCTTCAACGCCGGCATTCGTCCCGCCATCAACGCGGGCATCTCGGTGAGCCGCGTCGGCGGCAACGCGCAGACTAAGGCGATGAAGAAAGTTTCCGGCACTTTGCGGCTGGACATGGCGCAGTACCGCGAACTAGCCGCCTTCGCGCAGTTCGGCTCCGAACAGCTCGACAAAGCCACGCAGGCGCAGTTGGCCCGCGGACAGCGGCTGGTGGAAATCTTAAAACAGGAACAGTTTCAGCCGCTGCCGGTGGAAAAGCAGGTGCTGATCATTTTCGCCGGCGGCAAGGGCTATCTCGACGATCTGCAAGTCTCCGAGATTCGCCGGTTCGAGCGCGACTTGTATCCATTCGTGGAAACGAACTATCCCAACATCTTCAAGACTCTGCGCGAAAAGAAGACCATCGACGATACGCTGCAGGCGCAGATCATCGAGGCGCTCGGCGCGTTCAAGGAAAGTTTTAGGGCCACCGTCGCGGCCGCGGATTAATCGTAATCGCCGATGCCTACCCTGCTTGATTACCGACGCCGCATTCGCTCCGTGAAGAGCACGCAGCAGATCACCCGTGCGATGAAATTCGTCGCGGCGGCCAAGCTGCGCCGCGCGCAAGAAGGCGTGTTCGCGGCGCGGCCCTACGCGCATGAGATCGTGCGCGTGCTGCGCTCGGCGGCCGCCCGCATCGAATTGACGGTTCACCCGCTGCTGGAACGGCGCCCGGAAGAGCGTATTTTGGTCGTTGTTCTGACCGGCGACCGCAGCCTTTGCGGCGCGTTCAATGCCAACGTGCTGCGCCGCGCGTTTGTGTTCGCGCGCGAAAACTCGTCCAAGCAGATCGAAGGCGTCGCCATCGGCAAAAAGGGCCGCGACACCCTGCGTAAGCGCGGCTGGAAGCTGGCGGACGAGTATCTGGGCGTCTCAAGCAAAGTGGAATATTCAAAGGCCAAGGAAATTTCCGCAAAGATCGCGGAACTCTACGCCAAACACGATGTCGACGCCGTCTACGCCGTTTACAACGAATTCAAAAACGTGCTGGTGCAGCGCCTGCGCGTGGAAAAACTGCTGCCCATTGACCCCGCGGTACTTGGATCGCAGGCCGAAGAAATTGTCGAGGAGTCCAAGCAGGAACAGTCGCTGCCGCGAGAGTTGGCGCCTTCCGGACAGGGCTTGCTGGTCGATTACATTTACGAAGAGCCGGTGCACGAAATTTTCGACCACCTGGTGCCGCGCTATCTGGAATCCGAAGTGTTTCGCATTCTGCTGGAGTCGGCCGCGGCCGAGCACGCCGCGCGCATGACGGCCATGGACTCGGCCACGCGCAACGCCTCCGAGCTGATCGACCGCCTGACGCTGGAGATGAACAAGATTCGCCAAGCCGCCATCACCAAGGAGCTGATCGAGATCGTAAGCGGAGCCGCGTCGGCAATGTCGTGATTCGTGACTTGTGAATCGTGACTCGTGAAAATCAAAAGCTTCTCGGATTTGACAGTTTGGCAGAGAGGACACGGGCTGGCCTTGCTGGTTTATTAGCTCACGGCACTGTTCCCGCCGTCGGAGCGGTTCGGCGTGACGGCGCAGATTCGGCGGGCCGCCGCAGCGGTTCCAGCCAATATCGCACAAGGGTTTGGCCGACGGACCACCCGGGAATTGCTGAGGTCGCTGCAGATCGCGGCCGGAGAAATGGAAGAGGTCCGGTACTTTTTGATGCTCTCCAAGGATTTGGGGTATAGCAGCGGACCGGAAATCGACAGAGCGTTTGTGATCTGTGACTCCGTCGGGCAACTAATCAACGCGCTCGGCCGATCGCTTAAACAACGCGCAGCGAGCTAGGTTTTCACGAGTCACCAGTCACGAATCACGAGTCACGAATTTAACGGGAGCTTGCAATGGCAACTGATAGCACAAAAATTGGGCGCGTCACGGAAGTGATCGGGCCGGTGCTGGACATCGAGTTCGAAGAGGGCCACCTGCCGCAGATTTACAACGCGGTGCGCATCACCAGCGAAGGCTTCGACGTTCCCGAGCCAATCGATTTGGTCGCAGAGGTCGAGCAGCACCTGGGCGAAGGCCGCGTCCGCTGCGTGGCCATGAAGCCCACCGAGGGCATGGTACGCGGCATGAAAGCCGAAGATTTGGGCGGCCCGATTTCCGTGCCGGTGGGGCGCGGAACCCTTGGCCGCGTGATGAACGTGCTCGGCGAGCCAGTCGATAACCTCGGCCCAATCCAAACCGACAAGCGCTATCCGATTCACCGTCCGGCGCCTTCGCTCGAAGATCAGTCCACCACTCTGGAAATGTTCGAGACGGGCATCAAAGTCGTCGACTTGCTTGAGCCGTACCTCAAGGGCGGGAAAATCGGGCTCTTCGGCGGCGCGGGCGTGGGCAAAACCGTGCTGATTCAAGAGCTCATCAACAACGTCGCCATGAAACACGGCGGCGTGTCCGTCTTCGCGGGCGTGGGTGAGCGCACCCGCGAAGGCAACGACCTGTGGCTGGAATTCCAGGAGTCCGGCGTCATCGATCCGGGCAATTCCGAAAAGTCGCGCTGCGCGCTGATCTACGGACAGATGACCGAACCTCCCGGCGCGCGCCTGCGCGTGGGATTGACCGGTCTAACGGTGGCCGAATATTTCCGCGACGAAGAGCACCTGGACGTACTGCTCTTCATCGACAACATTTTCCGCTTCGTGCAGGCCGGTTCGGAAGTATCGGCGCTGCTGGGCCGCATGCCTTCGGCCGTGGGATATCAGCCGAACCTCAACACCGAAATCGGCGAGCTGCAGGAGCGCATTACCTCCACGAAGTCGGGCTCGATCACATCCGTACAGGCAATTTACGTGCCTGCGGACGACTACACCGATCCGGCGCCGGCCGCCACGTTCACGCACCTGGACGCCACCACCAACCTGAGCCGGCAAATCTCGGAGTTGGGCATCTATCCCGCCGTCGATCCGCTGGCCAGCTACTCGCGCATTCTCGACCCGCGCATTCTGGGCCAGGAACATTACGCGGTGGCGCGCGCGGTGAAGTCCGTGCTGCAGCGCTACAAGGAATTGCAGGACATCATCGCCATCCTCGGCATCGAAGAGCTTTCGGACGAGGACAAGCAGACCGTGGCGCGCGCGCGCAGAATTCAGAAGTTCCTCTCGCAGCCTTTCTTCGTGGCCGCGCAGTTCACCGGCATCGAGGGCAAGTACGTGAAAATCGAGGACACCATTCGCGGCTTCAAGGAAATCGTCGAAGGCAAGC
This sequence comes from Candidatus Dormiibacterota bacterium, assembly GCA_035534415.1. Lineage (GTDB taxonomy): Bacteria > Acidobacteriota > Terriglobia > Acidiferrales > UBA7541 > Palsa-295. The sequence continues at coordinate 30,079 of DATLSB010000191.1, forward strand.
ACGACGATCTGCCGGAGCAGGCGTTCTACATGGTGGGCACGATCGAGGAAGTGCGGGAGCGCGCGGAGAAAATGGCCGCGGTGGCGTAGTCCACAGCCCGCGCGATCACTGGAACGGATTAATGGCCAACGACGCAATCGAACTTCAAATCGTGACTCCCGAGCGGCACGTGCTGCAGGAGACCGTGGAATCCGTGGAAGTGCCGGGGAAAGAGGGCTACCTGGGCATTTTGCCGGGCCACGCGCCGCTGATCACTGAGCTGGGCATTGGGCTTCTTTCCTATCGCAAAGGAAACGAAACGCGTTTTCTCACGGTCATCAATGGCTATGCGGAAGTGCTGCCGCATCGCGTGATCGTGCTGGCAGACGTGGCTGAACCCGCCGAGGAAATCGACGTGGAGCGCACGCGGCGGGCGCGGGAACGCGCGCAGTCGGAGCTTTCGAAAGCCAGCGCCGGGAACGAAGAGTGGCAGCGCGCGGAACTGGCGCTGCAGCGCGCTCTGGTCCGCTTGCAGGCTGCGTCCAAAACGGGCGCCGCGGGTGCGGACGCAGGGCACTAGAGATCGTAACTCGATCGACACGGATCGCTGCGTTCAGAATCGCGAAGGGATTTTTTTCATCGAAAATAGTAGATAAACCTGAGTGAGGAGTCGGGGAATGGCTCAGATCACCATATACGGAACGCGCTGGTGTGCGGATTGCCGCCGCGCGAAACAGTTTCTTGAGGAGCGCGGAGTCCGCTACGCCGAAGTGAACATCGACGAAATGCCAGAGGCCGAGGAAGTGGTTTTACGCGTCAACAACGGTCGCCGCAAAGTGCCCACGATTCTCGTCGATGGCCGCTATTTTTCGTGCAGCCCGTTCAATCCCCACCTGCTCGCCGAAGAACTGAACATCCCGTTGAACGCTCAGGCAGCGGTGCTTTTGCCTACCCAGAATTCCAAATAAATCGCAGTGATCAGCTGGGTTATCCCGCGGAGGTCTGCTTACTCTGGAAGAGCCGAACTCTGCTGCGAGTCGGGTTTCATGGTCCTACGCAAGCCCCGCGCCGCGGGTCATCACCCCGGCAACGCGCAGATCGGGGGTCAGCGCGACGAGATCGGCATCCGCGCCAACGGCAATAATCCCCTTCTTTCCTGCTACGCCCAGGCGCCGCGCCGGCAAAATGGTGGCCATGCGAACCGCTTCCTGCAGCGGCACACCGATTGCCACAAGGTTGCGTATTGCGCGGTCGAGAGTGAGCGTGCTTCCGGCGAGCTTCCCTTCCGCATTGCGGCAGACGCCGTTTTCCACCGTCACGTCGAAATTCCCCAGCCGATAGTTGCCGTCGCGCATGCCGGTTGCCGCAGTTCCATCGCTAACCAGCAGCACGGTGTCCGCTCCCTTGCAACCGATCAGCACCTGGATCGCGGGGCCGGACACGTGCACGCCGTCCGCGATCACCTCAGCGGTTATTTCAGGATCAGTAAGAATCGCACCGAGGATGCCGGGATCGCGATGTTCGAACGGCCTCATCGCGTTATAGACGTGGACGGCGTGCCGCGCTCCAGCCTGAATGGCAGCGCGAGCTTGCTCGAAGTTCGCGTCCGTGTGACCCAGCGCCGCCACGATTTTCGCCGCCACCACCGCATGAAGCAGTTCGATGGCCCCAGGCAATTCCGGCGCGATGGTGACAATCTTCACCAATCCGTCGGCTGCATCCAGCAGCTTTTTCAGAGTGTCCACGGAAGGTTTCGCGAGCGACTCGGCCGGATGCACGCCGCGCTTGTTTTTGCTGATGAACGGACCCTCGAGATGGATGCCAAGAATCTCCGCTGCGGCGCGGCCGCTTTCCGGCGGCGCCTCATGCTTGCGAATATAATCAGCGATGGCTGCGAGGCTTTGGCAAGTGTCTTCGATAGGCGCAGTCACCGTGGTAGCTACCATGGAGGTCGTGCCATGGCTCGCCACCGTCGACGTAATGCGATCGAGCGCGCGGACCGTCCCTTCCATAACGTCGTGCCCGCCCGCGCCGTGGATGTGCAGGTCCACAAATCCGGGGACCACGGTCATGCCGCTGGCCACGTAATCAGTCGCGCCGGCGGGGACGTGCACTTCGTCGCGATGGCCTAGCGCCGTGATGCGGCCGTCTTCAACCACAATGATGCTGTCGGTAAGTTCCTCTTCGGGCGTAAGTATGCGGCTGGCGTGAATGACGGTCGCAGGCATGATTTTCGATGCTACCCGAACTGCGGCAGAAAGCCACAGCGGAGCTTGCATCCGTTTTCGAGTCCGTTACAATCGAGTCACGCACTTCTAGGGAGGAATTGGGAATGGCTAATGAAAAGCGGTATGTGGCTCAGAAGCGCCAGCGCCGCAGGCGCAAGACAGCCAAGGCGAAGATGAAGCTCTACGAGCAGGGGAAAATTCCCCATGACAAGCTGCCGGCGCTCGCCAAGAAATTTCTCAGCCGCAAGACGCGCGCCCTGAAACGGGCGGTATAAATTAAAACGGGCGCCCGGTACCCGCCGGACGCCCGTTTCGTTGTGATTGCCACACCCCGCCAGAGGCTGCGGCAACTCGCCTTTAGTTCCCGGATACCTGCGCGCGCGTCGAATACGACTTCGGCACGCTCAAATAGCCCGAGATTTTGTTCTTCCCCACTTGGTTCACCGTGAACTCCAGCGGTGAATGGCCGCTACCGGCAAAGAAGTACACGGGCTCGTCCACCGAGCGGTTCCTCTTGTCGAAGCGCTGGTCGTTTACGTAGAGAGACACGGTGTAGAGATTCTTCTTCGGGTTCACGCCGCGGAGCTGGACCATGATGTCGCCCACCTTCTCGCGACGGCCCTTCTGGTTGATCGTGAACTCGTAGTAGTCGCGTTCTCCCAGGCGGCGGAGCTCTTCGATCTGACCGTGGTTCTTGGCGATCAGAGTGCCGAATTCACCGCGCGTCATGTTGAGGCTCGTTTTCGTAGTTTCCAAATCGGTCCTGACGCCGTTTACGTCTGTGCCCAGCTTGTTGACGTCGTCCACGTTCGCCTTGGTGGCGAGCGCGCCGTTGACGTCGTTCTGCAGAGCAGCCAGTTGCTTGGCGTCTTGTTCCTTGATCGTCTTGGCTTGATAGCGCGCTCGCATGAGCTCGCCTTCAGTAAGCTTCATCTTGCTGGTCACCACGCCCAGCTCACCTTGCAGCTGCGCGTTGGTGTCTTCGGAGTTCGCCAGCCGCTGGCTCAGCACGTCTTCGTTCTGCTTCAGTTGCTGCGTCTGTGCGGTCAGCGCCTGTGCCTCGGAACTGAGAGAACTTGAACGGTTCGCAGCGGTCCACCCCGCGCCTAGGGCCGCCAGCGAGACCACCGCCAGCACTACGACGGAAATGCCAATCCATCGCGGTGTCGAGGTATCGTGTGTAATCTCGTTCTGGTTTTCGTCAAACATGCTCATCGCCTCCGTGGGAAACCCCTTGCTGGACCAAGTAAATGCACGCCCTGAGCCAAATCGAGCCGCGGCCAGCTCTACGGGTAATACATTCGATATACGGTATTTATGTGTGCTGCGATGATGGCGGATTCGTCCGCGGCGGTGCGAAGTACGATGCAAATTTTACGTCCCGCTGCGCTTTCTGATCATCTGGAGTACTAGGACTGTAATAGCTTGAGACGGGCTTCCTGCTCTGGGCGGGCTTTTTCCTCCACCTAGCGGGCAATCGTCATACTGCGCAGTCGCGCAATCCGCTCAGAAAGCGGCGGGTGCGTGCTGAATAGCTTCGAGAACATCTGTCTAGGGGCCAGCGGCTGCACGATGCACAGCGACGATGTAGATGGGGAGATGTTCATGGGGATGCGGTTGTTGTAGGAGCCCAGCTTTTCGAGCGCGCTGATCAGCCCGTTGGGATAGCCGACCATCCTCGCTCCGGACGCGTCGGCCTGGTATTCGCGCTGGCGCGAGATGCCCAGCTGCAGCAGCATGGCGGCAAAAGGCGCCAGGAACAACATTAGAATCGCCGCCCAGCCGCCTTCGTCGTCGTCGCGGCCGCCGCCCATGCCGCCAAACAGTGCCGCCCAGCGGCCCATATACGCAAGCCACGTGACTGCTCCGGCCACAGTGGCGGCGATCGACGAGGTCAGAATGTCGTAATTGCGCACGTGCGAAAGCTCGTGAGCGATCACGCCCTCCAGCTCGTCGTCGTTCATAAGCTCCATCAAGCCCTGCGTGACGGCTACCGACGCGTGATGAGGATTGCGGCCCGTGGCAAACGCATTCGGCGCAGCCTGCGGAATCAGGTAGAGCTTGGGGACCGGTAGATTGGCCTTCGCGGCCAACCGCTCCATCACTTGATACAGACGCGGCGATTGCTCGCGGCTGATCGGCACGGCGCCGGCAGATCTGAGCGCAATTTTATCCGAGAAGAAATACGCAATTCCGTTCATCAAAATCGCGCCGCCGAGTGCGATGGTCAGCCCGCCGCGCCCTCCGAGCGTGTTGCCGATAAACAAAAGCAATAGCGTCAGAGCCGTCAGCAAAAACGCAGTCTTTAAGGTTCTCATTTATAGACCTTTTAAGCGCCTTTTAGCGCGGCGCCCGCCTTCAGCGTCTCGCGAACGAACTTCATCTCTCCGGTTTTCTGGTCGGCGTCGGCCACAACCGCATCGCCTGGCTTAACTTCGCCATCGAGGAGCCGCATAGCCAGCGGATCTTGAATCAGCCGCTGAATGGCTCGCTTCATCGGACGCGCTCCGAACGCCGGGTCGTAGCCTTCCCGGAAGAGCAGCGCTTTGGCCGCGGCGGTAAGCTTGAGCGTCACCTGCTTTTCGGCCAGCCGCTTCATGAACGTGGCCATCTGCAAATCCACGATGCTCTCGATTTGCTCCCTGCCCAGCGGGCTGAACATAACGATATCGTCGATGCGGTTCAGAAACTCCGGGCGGAACATGGCGCGCAACGCGGTCATCGCTTCTTCGCGCGCTTTCTTCGGGTCGGTCGCGGACAACTCGAAAATCGCCGCCGATCCCACGTTGGACGTCATGATGATCACCGCGTTCCGGAAATCGACGGTGCGTCCCTTTCCATCCGTTAGACGTCCGTCCTCGAGAATCTGAAGCAGCACGTTAAAAACATCCGGATGCGCTTTCTCGATTTCGTCCAGCAGCACCACCGAATACGGACGCCGCCGCACTCGCTCCGTCAGCTGCCCGCCCTCTTCATATCCCACGTATCCCGGAGGCGCTCCGATCATGCGCGCCACCGAATGCTTTTCCATGTACTCGGACATGTCCAGGCGGATGATGGCGTGCTCGTCGTCGAACAAAAATTCAGCGAGTGCTCGCGCCAGCTCCGTCTTGCCCACTCCTGTCGGCCCCATGAACAAGAACGAGCCGATGGGCCGATTCGGATCGGCCAATCCCGAGCGGCTGCGGCGAACCGCGTTCGCCACCGTCGCCAGCGCCTGATCCTGCCCAACCACTCGCTGGCGCAGGCGCTCCTCCATATGCACCAGCTTTTCAACTTCGCCTTCGAGCAGCCGCCCCACGGGAATGCTGGTCCATTTGCTGACGATCTTGGCAATCTCTTCCTCGCCCACCTCTTCCTTCAGCATCGGGTGGTCTTTTTGTAGGTCGGCAAGCTTGTCCTGCGCCTCTTTAAGCGATTTTTCGGCCGCGGAAAGCTTGCCGTAGCGGATTTCCGCCACGCGCGAAAGATCGCCGGCGCGCTCGTAGCGCTGCTCTTCAGCCTTCAGGCGCTCGATTTCTTCTTTCTGTTTGCGGATGCGTCCAATCGCATCTTTCTCCGTCTGCCAAACCGCCTTCAGGCTATTGGACTGTTCGCGCAGCGTGCTCAGTTCCCTTTCCAGTTGCGACAGGCGCTCGCGCGAATGCGCATCCGATTCCTTGCGCAGCGCTTGCCGCTCGATTTCCAGCTGCATCACGCGGCGCTCGATCTCGTCAATTTCCGTCGGCAGCGAATCGATTTCCATGCGCAGCCCGGCCGCGGCTTCGTCGACCAAGTCGATGGCCTTGTCCGGCAAAAACCGGTCGGTAATATAGCGTTGCGACAACATGGCAGCCGCAACGATCGCGGCATCCTTGATGCGAACGCCGTGGTGCACTTCGTAGCGCTCCTTCAAGCCGCGCAGAATGGCGATGGTATCCTCCACCGACGGCTCGCCAATCGTCACCGGCTGGAAACGGCGCTCCAGCGCGGGATCCTTTTCGATGTACTTGCGGTACTCGTTGAGCGTGGTCGCGCCGATTGCGCGCAGCTCTCCGCGAGCTAGCGCCGGCTTCAGCATGTTGGAGGCATCCATCGAGCCTTCCGCGGCGCCGGCGCCAACCAGCGTGTGCAACTCGTCGATGAACAGAATAATTTGCCCCTCAGACTCGCTCACTTCCTTGAGCACAGCCTTCAGGCGGTCTTCGAACTCGCCGCGGTATTTTGCACCTGCAACCAGTGCCGCAAGATCGAGCGCCACGATGCGCTTCGGCTTCAGCACTTCCGGCACGTCTCCGGAAATAATGCGCTGCGCCAGCCCCTCAACAATCGCGGTCTTGCCCACGCCGGGTTCGCCGATCAGCACCGGATTGTTTTTGGTGCGCCGCGCAAGAATCTGCATGACGCGGCGAATTTCTTCGTCGCGGCCAATCACCGGATCAAGTTTGCCGCGCCGCGCCAGCTCCGTTAGGTCGCGCGCATATTGCTCGACAGCCCGGTACGTCGCTTCAGGGTTTTGCGAAGTGACGCGGTGGCTCCCCCGAACGCTTGTCATCGCCTGCAGGATCGCGTCATGAGTAGCGCCATAGCGCGCCAAAAGCTGTCCAGCCGCGTCCTTATCGGCGGATGCGATGCCCAGCAAGATGTGTTCGGTCGAAACGTATTCGTCTTTCAGGCGCTGCGCTTCGTCAAACCCGCGCTCCAACGCTTCGTTAGCCGCGCGGCCGAGCGATTGTTGGGAAACGCCGGACACTTTGGGAAGGCGATCGATCTGCTTTTCAATTTCGCCGCTCAATGCCGCGACCGGCGCGCCCAATTTTTCAAGCAGCGGACGCACCACTCCGTCACCCTGCGCCACCAGCGCGCCGAGCAAGTGCAAAGGCTCGATCAGCTGCTGCCCGGAGCGCCCAGCCAGTTCCTGCGCGCCTTGCAGCGCCTCTTGCGCCTTCACCGTAAATTTGTCGAATCGCAGCATGGTCAGATTTTCTCACTTTCAGTGCGTTACAACGTTACAAAAGCTCTGCATGGAATCGGGGGCCGGATTGATCCTCTCGGCCCCCGTCCAACGGACAACTAGTTGCCGTTCGAAGTGCTGATCTTCACCTGCTTCGGCTTGGATTCCGCCCGCTTCGGCATGAGTACGGTCAATACGCCATTCTTGTACTCTGCCTTGATAGCGTCGGTGTTCACCGTGTTCGGCAGGCTGAAGCTGCGGCTGAACGCACCATAAGCGCGTTCGACGCGCAGGTAATTCTCTTCCTTCACCTTCTGCTCGAATTTGCGCTCGCCGCGCACCGTGAGCATGTTGTTCTCGACGTGAATGTCGATGTCCTTCTCGGCGACCTCGGGCAGATCGGCCTTTAGCACCAGTTCGTTCTCCGTCTCGTAGATGTCTACGGAGGGTGCCCAAGTCGTGAGAGCCGACTCGTCCGTGCGGCCGCGTAGGTTGGACTCAAACAGCCGGTTGACCTGTTCCTGCAGGCCGGAGATATTGCGGAATGGATCCCAGCGAATCACTGAAGTTGCCATTGTAGATCTCCTATTGAATGTGTCGCGCTATCTAAGCGCACATGAATAATAAAATCTTAGCGTGAAGATGTCAAGTATTTTTTGGACGAACTTACACCCCACGCTAAACCTCAAAACTACTATTCTAAGACCCTCACTATCATGCACTTAAGATAGTGCGTCTCGGGCATCGTGAGGAGGATCGGGTGGTCCTGAGCTTGCGTGCGCCTCTCGCAGACCGTGATGTTTCGGCGCGCATCGATGGCCGCTTCCGCCAGGATCTGCAGGAACAGAGGCTCAGTGATGTGGTAGGAGCACGAGCAGGTGAGCAGAAAGCCTCCGGGCTCGAGGAGCTTCATGGCCCGGAAGTTGATCTCTTTGTACCCGCGATGGGCGGCCGCAACGCTGTCGCGGTTCTTGGCGAAGGCGGGCGGATCGAGGATCACCATCTGAAACCGGCGGTCGACTTCATAGTATTCCTTCAGCACGTCAAAGGTATTGCCCTCGCGGAAGGTCACATTCGAAATCGAATTAACCTGCTGGTTGCGCCGCGCGATTTCAATAGCGGCGGGAGCCATTTCCACCGATTCCACATGCTCGCACAGGTCCGCGATCGTCAGAGCGAACCCTCCGTGGTAGCTGAAGCAATCGAGCACGTTCCCCGCCGCATAGCGGCGCGCGGCCTGATGATTTTCGCGCTGGTCGAGAAACGAGCCGGTCTTCTGCCCCTTGGCCAGATCGCAGAGGAATGAGAGGCCGTTTTCCTTCACCATGATCTCGGGCGGCACTTCCCCGTGCAACACGCCGATGCGTTGATCGAGCCCTTCGAGCAGCCGCACGCGCGGATCGTTGCGTTCCAGAATGCCTTTCGGGGCGAATAGCTCCACCAGCAGACCGACGAGCAAATCTTTCACGCGCTCGGCGCCCTGGCTCAGCGTCTGCAGCACCAGATATTCACCGTAGCGGTCGATAATGATCGACGGCAGCAGATCGCCTTCACTGTAGACCAGCCGGTATGCTTCCGAGTTTTCGACCACCCGCTTGCGGTAGTCCGCCGCCTGGCGCAGGCGCTCGGCAAAAAACTCCCGGCGCACCGGCGTATCTTCGCGCGT
>DATLSB010000192.1:0-20807 GCA_035534415.1 Candidatus Dormiibacterota bacterium
AGTGACCCGCGTGGCGCGCGAAGTCGGCACTGAAGGCAAGCTGGGAGGCCAGGCGGAAGTGCCCGGCGTGGGCGGCACCTGGAAGGACCTCACCGACAACGTCAACTTCATGGCCAGCAACTTGACCGGGCAGGTCCGCAACATCGCGGAGGTCGCCACGGCGGTCGCGCGCGGCAATCTCTCCCGCAAAATCACCGTGGACGTGAAGGGCGAAATTCTCGAGCTGAAAGATACGATCAACACCATGGTGGATCAGCTGCGGTCTTTCGCCTCGGAAGTGACCCGCGTGGCGCGCGAAGTGGGCACCGACGGAAAGTTGGGAGGCCAGGCGCAAGTTCTGGGCGTGGGCGGCACCTGGAAAGACCTCACCGACTCCGTCAACTCCATGGCCAGCAACTTGACAGGACAAGTTCGAAATATTGCGGAAGTCTCGACCGCGATTGCGAGCGGCGACCTTTCGAAAAAAATCACCGTCAACGTGAGCGGAGAAATTCTACTGCTGAAAGAAACCATCAACACGATGGTCGATCAGCTCAACGCGTTCGCGGGCGAAGTGACGCGCGTGGCGCGCGAGGTCGGTAGCGAAGGCCGGCTGGGAGGCCAGGCCAACGTGCCTGGGGCGGCGGGCACCTGGAAAGATTTAACCGACTCCGTCAACTCCATGGCCGGGAACTTGACGGCGCAAGTTCGAAACATCGCCGAAGTCACCACCGCCGTAGCGCGCGGCGACCTCTCCCGCAAGATCACGGTAGACGTGAAGGGCGAAATTCTCGAGCTGAAAGACACCATCAACACCATGGTGGATCAGCTGCGGTCTTTCGCCTCCGAGGTCACCCGCGTGGCGCGCGAAGTCGGCACCGAAGGCAAGCTGGGCGGCCAGGCGCAGGTGCCGGGGGTTGGCGGAACGTGGAAAGATCTTACGGATAACGTCAACGTGATGGCGGCAAACTTGACCGAGCAAGTCCGCGGCATCGTCAAAGTTGTAACCGCCGTAGCCGATGGCGACTTAGCGAAAAAACTTACCGTGAATGCCAAGGGCGAAGTCGCAGCCCTGGCAGACACAATCAATAACATGACAGACACGCTGGCCACGTTCGCGGACCAGGTCACGTCCGTCGCACGCGAAGTTGGCGTGGAAGGGCGACTCGGCGGCCAAGCGAACGTTCCCGGCGCGGCGGGCACATGGAAAGATTTGACTGGTAACGTGAACTTGCTAGCTGACAACCTCACGAACCAAGTGCGCGCCATCGCCGAGGTCGCAACGGCGGTAACGAAGGGCGACTTGACGCGCTCGATTCAAGTGGAAGCCAGAGGCGAAGTAGCGGAGCTAAAAGACAACATCAATACGATGATCGGCAACCTGCGGCTCACAACCGAGCGCAACACCGAACAGGACTGGCTAAAAACCAACCTGGCACGCTTCACGGGAATGTTGCAGGGGCAGAGAGACCTTGCCACTGTGGGCCAGATGCTCCTTTCGGAGTTGGCGTTTATCGTGAATGCGCAACAGGGCGTTATTTACCAACTGCAGCCGGAAGTGTCAGCCGGGATGAGATTACTCTCCGCGTTCGCTGATGATGGCGAGCATGGACATCCGCAACATCTGAGGCTGGGAGAAGGGCTGATCGGCCAGTGCGCCATCGAAAAACGCCGCATCCTGATCACCGAAGTGCCTGAGAGCGCGATCTCGATCCGGTCGGGACTCCTAAAGGCTGTGCCGCGAAACATCATCGTGCTCCCTGTGCTGTTCGAAGGGCGGGTAAAAGCGGTAATTGAGTTGGCGTCGTTGACCGCTTTCACCACCTCTCACTTGGCCTTGCTCGACCAACTGATCTCCAGCATCGGCATCGTGCTCAACAGCATTGAGGCCACCATGCAGACCGAGGCGTTGCTGAAGCAATCGCAACAACTCGCCACCGAACTGCAAACGCAGCAAAAAGAGCTGCAACAGACCAACGAACAGCTGGGACAAAAAGCGCAGCAACTCGCCGAACAAAACGTCGAAGTGGAACGCAAGAATCAAGAAATCGAGCAGGCCCGCCGCGCCTTGGAAGAGAAAGCCAAAGAATTGGCGCTCACCTCAAAATACAAGTCGGAATTCCTGGCGAACATGTCGCACGAATTGCGGACGCCGCTCAACAGCATCCTGGTTCTCGGCGAGCAGCTCAGCCAGAATCCCGACCGTAACCTTTCGCCCAAGCAGGTCGAGTTCGCGCGCACAATCCACGGCGCCGGCACGGACTTGCTGAACCTGATCAGCGATATCCTCGATCTTTCCAAAATCGAATCGGGCACCGTGTCGGTGGAAGCCGAAGAGGTATTCTTCTCCAGTGTGCTTGAAACGGTGGCTCGGCCGTTTCGGCACGAGGCAGACAACCGGCGCCTCACTTTTGAAGTGCACACCGATGCGCACTTGGGCCGGAGCATCGTCACCGACTCAAAGCGTTTGCAGCAGGTGCTGAAGAATTTGCTTTCGAACGCGTTTAAGTTCACCGAGCACGGCGGCGTGCGCATCTCTGTATCGCAAGCCGGTGCGGGCTGGAGCCCTGAACACCCCATCCTCAGGTCCGCGGCGTCGGTGGTGTCGTTCGAAGTTGCCGACACGGGCATCGGAATCCCATTTGAAAAGCAGCGGATCATCTTTGAAGCGTTCCAGCAGGCCGACGCGGGCACCAGCCGAAAATACGGCGGGACCGGTCTGGGACTGGCCATCAGCCGGGAGCTTGCCAGTTTGTTGGGAGGGGAAATTCAACTTCGCAGCGAGCCGGGACGCGGAAGCGTTTTCACGCTCTATTTGCCGGTGACCTACGTCGGGCCTTCCGTCCCGGGCGTTTCAACGAGCGGCAGATCGCCCAACTCTGGGGTAGCGCTCCAGATTGCGTCCCCCGCTGCTGAACACGTTATCGAACAAGTCCCCGACGATCGCGATGTGATCCAACCCGGCGACGCCACTCTGCTAATCGTAGAAGATGATCCGCAGTACGCTCGCCTGCTGTGCGATCTTTCGCACGATATAGGTTTCAAAGTTCTAGTCGCGCACCGAGGCACCGATGCCCTCGCATTGGCGCGCGAGTATCATCCATCCGCCGTATCTTTGGATGTGTTCCTGCCCGATATGCTGGGCTGGACGGTTCTGAATCACCTGAAACAGGATGCCGCCACGCGGCACATTCCTGTACAGATCCTTACGATGGACGAAGATCGCCGCTACGGACTGGCGCGCGGCGCTTTTTCGTTTGTGACCAAACCACCTTCGACCAAACCTCTGGAAGCCGCGTTGTCAAAGATAAAGGAGTATTCGTCACCAAGGCGCAAGCGTTTGCTGATCGTGGAAGATAATCCCGCCGAACAGGTGAGCGTAAAAGCATTGCTCGGGCACGACGACATCGATCTGGAAGTCGTCGATACGGGAGCGGACGCTCTGAGCTTGATCGGTAATCAGCAATTCGATTGCGCCGTGTTGGACCTTCGGCTTCCAGACATGTCTGGATTCGAGGTGCTGGAGAAGCTCGGCGATAATCCCGAACTCTGCGATTTCCCCGTGGTGGTCTTCACCGGCAAGGAGCTATCACCCGATGAAGACGCCCGCCTTCACGCGCTGGCGCGCAGCGTTGTAGTGAAGGGCGTGGAATCGCCCGAGCGTCTGCTGGACGAAACCTCGCTTTTCTTGCATAGAGTGGTCTCGGAACTCCCGCCCGAAAAACAGAAGATGCTCGATCGCTTGCATCGTTCGGACGAAGCGTTGGTGGGCAAGAAAGTCCTGATCGTCGACGACGACGTCCGAAATATCTTCGCTCTCAGCAGCGTTTTGGAGCGCCGCGGAGTGGTGGTGCTCACCGCCGGCACGGGCCGTGAGGCAATTTCGACCCTGGGATCGACGGCGGATGTGGCCATCGTTCTGATGGACATCATGATGCCCGAAATGGACGGCTACGCGACCATGCAGGCCATCCGCCAGAATCCGCTTTGGCGGCGTCTGCCAATTATCGCGCTGACCGCCAAAGCGATGAAGGGCGACCGCGAAAAATGCCTGGAAGCAGGAGCATCGGAATATCTAGCAAAGCCAGTTAACACAGACCAGTTGCTTGCAGCCCTTAGAATGTGGCTGCACCGGTAAGGTGATGACAAATGCCTTTATCTCCGTCCGTGATTTCTCAAGCTGAGCGAATGAGCAGCGACGCACAAACAAAATCAAGAGTGAACATCCTCATGGTGGACGACCATCCGGGCAAACTGCTCAGCTACGAAGCCATCCTCGCTGAGCTGGACGAGAACCTCATTAAGGCCGGTTCAGGGCGCGACGCAATGGAGGTCCTGCTCAAGAACGACATCGCCGTAGTTCTGATGGACGTAAACATGCCCGAACTGGACGGCTTCGAGCTCGCCGATATCATCCGGCAGCATCCGCGATTTGAGAAAACCGCGATCATTTTCATATCCGCAGTCCATTTGACCGACCTTGACCGGCTGAAAGGCTACCAACGCGGCGCGGTCGATTACATCGCGGTGCCGGTGATCCCGGAAGTGCTGCGCGCCAAAGTGAGCGTGTTCGCTGATCTGCATCGCAAAAGCCGCGACCTGGAAATGCTCAATTTCGAACTGCGATGCCTCTCCGCCCAACTGATCGCCGCGCAAGATGACGAGCGCCGCCGCCTGGCGCGCGAAATGCATGACGGTTTTGGGCAAGACCTAGTCGTTACCAAGATGGCTCTCGATCGCATCGCGCTAGCCGACGATTGCCCGCCGTGGTCGCGGGAGGCAGCCTCAAGCGCTGCAACCGTGGTGAACGGCGTAATTCAACAGGTTCGCAGCACGTCGCATCTTTTGCACCCTCCGATGCTCGACGAGATTGGTTTGGAATCCGCGCTGGAATGGTATCTGGACGGACTTTCCAAGCGAAGCGGCATCGAGGTCTCGATGGATGTCCAGCCGCCTCAATTTCCGCGTTTGACGCCAGAGCTGGAGACCACAGTGTTTCGCATCGTTCAGGAAGCGCTCACGAATATCTTGCGTCATGCTGGCGCGACGACGGCGTTCGTCCGCCTTCTGAAAGAGCGAGAGCACTTGACCATCTCGATTCGCGACAACGGGAAAGGAATTTCAGACAAGATCACTTCGTTCCGCTCAGCGCGTATTGGGGTTGGAATCGGAGGAATGCGGCAACGAGTGAGAGCGTTGGGCGGCGAATTTGGAATCAGCAATACGCAACCCGGCACGTTAGTGGAAGCGGTGATACCGCTGACGCCTGCTGGCCGCGCAGAGCTCACCGTAACCCCGTAAAGCCATCTCAGACTTGCGCCTCGGCGTGTTTCCCGCCTGCTCAATGCCGCAGGGCCGCAGGCTTGCCAAAGCGTCCGCCGTTCCGCGACTGCGACTTGGGATCATCCCCATGCGGAAGAGCCCCCCCCAACTACGCAATGCGGCCAGTACAGTAATCAACGAACGCACGGGTGGGCCGAAAGATGCCCATCGATGACGTGAGGTCGGTGGGCGTCTTTTATTCGACACCGATATCCTCGTGCCAGATTGCGGGATTTTCGCGGATGTAATCGGCCAGCAGGTTTGCGCATTCGGTGGAATCGAGATCGATCACTCGCACGCCCAAAGAACGCAACCAATCGATTCCGCCCTGAAAGTTTCGGCTTTCTCCCACGATGACAGTTTCAAATCCAAACTGGCGCACCAGGCCGCTGCAATACCAGCAGGGAGCCAGCGTGGTGACCATGATCAAATCGCGATAGACGCGCTGTCGGCCGGCGTTCCGAAATGCGTCGGTTTCAGCGTGGAGCGAAGGATCTCCATTCTGCACCCGGCGATTGTGGCCGGAGCCGAGCAGGCGTCCGGCGGCATTGAAGATCGCGGCGCCGATCGGTATGCCCCCTTCGGCAAGTCCCTGACGCGCCTCAGAAAGCGCGTGCGCGAGCATTCGCGCTGCGTCGGATGCGATTGGCAACTCCCGCGTCTTTTCCGCCGTAGATCCCTCCTGCGAAGGTAGTTCCGGCCTTTCAGCACTGGAAGCATCTCATTTTTCGAACGGCGAAAAAAGACGGCGGGCAAATGCTGGCTGGTGCGGCGCAGGGCGCCTTATGAGTTGGCCGAATGCGTTTGCATAACCTTCAGCCGGACCCTGCGAAGCGGTTTGGCGATGAGCGCAATCAGAAGAACACCGACAGCGATTGGCAGCGCATCACGAAACGTTTGCATTTCGCCCATAGCGACCAGTAGGGTGGTCGAAAGCGCGGCAGGCTGGCTCGAGTTCAGACGAAGATTGATGACTGTGGTAAAGATCGTCGCCGATGCCACAGCCCACATTCGATCCCAGGACAAATGGCCCGATGGCAGTAATTTCTGAGTGTGCCACGCGTTGACGATCCACAAGCCCAGAAAGCCCGAACAAAAACCGACCAAGTGACCGACAATCACATTATTAATTCGGGCGCTTTTCATCTGCGGCTGTTCGATCACCTCGTAAGCCGTGGAGCCCAAACTAGCAAAGATGAAAGGCTAGCTTGCCGCCCAGGCCACCGAAGAGATGGCCAGGACGATGGCCGCCTCGCACAACGACCAGTAAACGTCGTGACGGCGTTTCTTAGGCATAGATCGAAGCCCCCAAAGGATTTCCGGAGAGCGAACGCTAGCCTTCGTTTTCGTTATCAGGCGGCGTGACCGCAGAATGACAATTGCGTGGGGTGTGCAGCCAGCATGAATCGAACTCAGCTGGCTTTGCGATGCGCGACACGGCGCCGGCCGGCATGTGCAGTGGCTCGCGACGGGCCCGGTTTTTCGCCGACGCGCGGCCGAGTGGGAGCCGCGGCCGTTTCTAGACTTTTCTTTAGCGCGGACATGATATCGATCACGGGCGCGCGGCGCTGCTCCGGAACTGCGGCGATTTCCTTGCCCTCGCGCTTCGCTTCGATCAATTCCTTGAGGCGTTCCTGATATTCGTCGTGATACTCGTGGAGGTCGAAATTTTCCGAGAGATTCGATACCAGCTGCTCGGCGAGTTTCAGTTCTTGCGGAGCGAGCTTCATATGCTCTAGATCCCCAAATCCAGGCGCTTCGCGGATTTCGTCCGCGAAAAACATGGTGTGCAGCGCCAACCCGTGATGGTACGGGCGGAGAAAGACCGTGTGCTCGCGCTGGTGCATGGTCACTTTGGCAATGCCCACTCGATGTGTTTCTTCCATCGTTTTTACCAGCAGCGCGTAAGCCTTGCGTCCTTCGGCTTCCGGCACCACGTAATATGACGCGTCGAAATCCAGTGGATCGATTTCCGAAGCGTCCGCGAAGCTGAGGATCTCCGTCGCGCGCGCGGACTCGGGATCGATTTTCTTGAGGTCCTCAGGCTCGATCAGAACGTACTTCCCTTTTTCGTATTCGTAGCCCTTTACCACTTCGGAGCGGTCCACGATGCGGTTGTGCGTGGGGCAAAACAGAGGCTGCTGCAATCTGGTGTGGCATTCGTTGTGCAACTGATGCAGGCTGATGCGCGTGCTGCGCGCGGCAGCGAAAAGGCGCACGGGAACGGAAACGAGCCCGAATGAGATGAACCCTTTCCAGACCGATGCTGCCAAGTCTCGCCCCCTTCTTGGGCCGCGTTGCTAGTCTAGTTCTGCATGTGTCATGAGGATATCCGGCCCTCTCCCGATTCCCAGCCGGATGCGCGCCGCTCAAGTAGCCTGCCAAAAAACAAGGCACAGACAAAGGAGAGGTTTCCCCTCCCTTTGCCTTAGATTATTTGTGACGGGTTAGCTGCTCGCTTTTCCCGCAGGAGAAGCCTTGGACAGTTCGCTATCGAGCGGGTGAGCCGATGGAGGAATCGCCGGGCGATTGGGGCCTTCTATGATCTCCTTCGCGGAGATGCTTCGCCCGTAGAGAGCGTGGTCTCCGTCGTTGTCCGGATGCAAGGTAGCACCCTTGAGCGACACTCCGGCGAACACGCCGCGAGCGCGGGAATAGCTTAGAATTTCCGCGCGCATGTAGGCGTCCGTGCTTGCCCCGGCCGTGCGGCCCTTCGGTCCCGCAGCGATCGAAGCGCCAACGCCTAACTTTACTTTGCTTTGCAAAAGGCTGCGGACGCCCGAGTTGTTCATGATCAGCAGAACGACGTCGGTCGCTTCGCCGCCAATTTGAAAGCCGAAACTACCGCCCTCCAGCGAGTACATGGCCGGCGGTCCCCACGGGCCCGTAAAGTGCGGGCCAGTACGGCAGACCATCGCACCGTGTCCGTAGCGCCCCCCGACTCCGAACGCCGCTTTTGCGACCGAAGGCAGAACCACAACGCATTTCGCGTCATCGAGCAGGTTTTGTGGAATGTTATCCGGCACGTCTAAGATCTGGTGAATCACCGTGGCCGACTCTTTCAACCGCTGTTGTTCCTGGCTTCTCTCGTCGGCTATCGCGGGAAGCACCATTACGAGAGCCACAGCAGCAGCGACTACCATTCGACTAATGCAGCGCACTGGAATCTCCTTTCAACTTGAACGAACAGGCTCATGCTCTTCGCGCGAGCCCGCTCAGCAGAGCGACAACGAACAGGATCAGGAAAATGAAGAACAGTACCTTTGCAATACCCGCCGCAGCCACTGCGATTCCCGCAAATCCGAAAACCGCGGCGATGATCGCAATGATGAAAAACGCTAGTGCCCAACGTAGCATGTTCCCTCCTCGGCTGGGATCCGATCCGCTCCGACACACAGAAGCGATTCCCAATTGTGGCGTACAGATACTGCCAGCGAAATCTATGGAATTATGTATTTCGGCGTGCGAGTCCTGGTGGGTTCCCTGTCAGGTAAAACCCGTAAAGGACATGGGGATGGGGGGGTCAATCGCGCAACGCGCTCGCCAAAGGCGCTTGGCGCTCGCGCCGCAGAGATCGATTCTCTCAATGTTGGAGCGCCGCGTGTAGACCGGTGATCGGCTCATCTAGCTTTCGCGCTTTTCGGCGCACACGCTTGCGACTCACCCATGGAAACGTGCATCCTACTCACCAAAGATTCGAGGGAGGCGATCATGGACAATGCTGCTACTCGCGTGAAACCGTCGGCGGACGGCCCTACTGAGCCCGTTGCGGATTTGGGACAACAAGCTGTGAATGAAATCTCAACCGGTCTGCGCCGTTTGCTGGCCGATGTGTTCGCGCTCTACATCAAAACCAAGAATTTCCACTGGCACGTGACGGGGCCCAATTTCCGCGACTATCATCTGTTGCTGGATGAGCACGGAACTCAGATTTTCGAGATGACCGATGACATCGCGGAACGCGCGCGCAAGATTGGCGGCACCACGATCCTCTCGATCGGCGACATCTCCAAACATCAGCGTCTTAAAGATAACAACGAGGAAGCTGTCCCTCCCATCGAAATGCTGCACGAACTTTGCCGGGATAACCGCGAGCTCACCCGTTTTTTGCGCTCCATGCACGAAGTCTGCGAAAAGCACAACGACGTTGCCACCGCCAGCATGATCGAAGTCTGGCTTGACCAAACCGAGCGGCGCTCCTGGTTTTTGAGCGAAATTACCGGCGATCGCCAAGAGGCAAAGCGCGAGTCCCAACGGGCAGCGAGCCAAGGCGCGAAATAGCTACGACTGTCTAACATTCATTTGGGCATTCGGCGTTTCCCGGGGCGTCAATCGGGACAATGTGCCTTGTGTCATGGCCAATCGCCTTGTGTCAAGCTTGGCGTTTTTTGGTGGCGCAATGCCGCTGCGCCGTTCGGAGTCACGCCTCGACGGAGACTCGCTATCTCCGCGTCACGCTGCGCGCGGGCTGAAAAAACTCTCAATAACCTCTTGGTGTCCGGCTCTTAAATCCATTGCATATTTCCGCTCAACCGTGCGGCCTCCGGTCCTATTATGGTAAGGATGAGCGCCGACAAAACTGGTCGCCAGATGGGCCTGCCCATCCGCAGGGCCGTGATCGAATCGGTTCGGCCGGAAATCGACTCTGGCCGGTTCCCAATCAAGCGCATCGTGGGCGACAAGATCGAGGTCACGGCCGACATTTTCTGTGAGGGCCACGATCTGCTCGGAGCTCGACTTCTCTACCGCACCCGAAGTCAATCCGATTGGAACTACTCTCCCATGAGCGAAATCGTCAACGATCGTTGGGTGGGCGCATTTCGCATCGGTACGCAGGAAACCCACGTCTACACTATCGAAGCTTGGCCAGACGCCTTCAAGAGCTGGGTGCGAGATCTCAAGAAGCGAAAAGACGCGGACCAGGATTTATCGCTGGAGTTTCTAGTTGGGGCGGAGCTGATCGCCGAAACCGCGTCACGCGCGGGCAGCGGCAGCGATTGTGACACGCTTCGGGATACTGCGCGTCAGCTCGCGGCATTTCATAAAAACGATCCGGATAAGGCATTCGAAATCGCGGCGGGCGAAGAACTCGCCATCGTGATGGGCCGCTATCCAGACCTCGAAGCCTCGACACGTTACGAACGCGAATTGAGCATCGAGGTAGACCGCGACCTCGCTCGATTCAGCTCATGGTACGAAATGTTTCCGCGTTCTTGCTCGGACGATGCGTCCCAGCATGGCACGTTTCGCAGTTGCATCCAGCGCCTCGACTATGTGGCGGATATGGGATTCGACATCCTCTACTTGCCGCCGATTCATCCCATCGGCGAAGTGGAGCGAAAGGGCAAGAACAACTCCACCCAGCGCTCGGCGGATGCCGCGGGCAGCCCCTGGGCAATTGGATCAAAACTCGGCGGCCACAAAGCAATTCACCCCCAGCTTGGGACTCTCGATGATTTCAAAGAGCTGCTCGCCGAGGCCAAAAAGCGAGGTATCGAAGTCGCGCTCGATTTAGCTTTTCAATGCGCGCCAGATCATCCGTACGTTCGCGAGCATCCGGAATGGTTCCGTATCCGCCCGGACGGCTCGGTCCAATACGCGGAAAATCCGCCCAAGAAATATCAGGACATCTATCCCATAAATTTCGAGAGCGAGCACGCGCAGGAGCTCTGCGAAGAGCTCAAGAGCGTTGCGCTATACTGGATCGGGCAGGGCGTCCGGATTTTTCGGGTCGACAACCCGCATACGAAGCCTTTCGCATTCTGGGAATGGCTGATCGGCGAGGTGCGCGGCCAACACCCCGAAGTAATTTTCCTTGCGGAAGCTTTTACCCGCCCGAAGGTGATGTACCGGCTGGCGAAACTTGGATTCACACAGTCCTACACCTATTTTGCGTGGCGCAACAATAAATGGGAACTGACCGAGTATTTCGAAGAACTCACGCAAACGGAACTCAAAGAGTTTTTCCGGCCGAACTTGTGGCCGAATACCCCCGACATTTTGACGGAATATCTGCAGTACGGCGGGCGTCCGGCATTCGTGATCCGCTTGTGCCTGGCCGCCGCACTGGGCGCAAACTACGGCATCTACGGACCGGCATTCGAGCTTTTCGAGAATCGCGCCTTTCGTCCCGGCAGCGAGGAATATCTCGACTCCGAAAAATACCAGACCCGTGCGTGGGATATTGGACGGCCGGACAGCCTGAAGGACTTGACCGCCAAAATCAACGCCATCCGAAAGCACAACATCGCGCTGCAAAGGGACGACAGTTTGCGATTCCATTCCGTCGACAACGAGCAGATTATCGCCTTCAGCAAGATGAGCGAGGATCGCTCCAACGTGATCGTCGTTGTGGTCAATCTCGACCCGCATCACAAACAATCCGGATGGATCGATCTGCCGCTCGACTATTTCCACCTCGAACTCCACCAGGAATATCAAATGCACGATCTGGTCACCGAGGATCGATTTTTGTGGCAGGGGCCCCGAAACTACGTGGAGATCGATCCCCAGCGAATGCCGGCGCATATTTTCCGCTTGCGGCGCCGGGTGCGCTCGGAGCACGATTTCGACTACTTTCTCTGACGAGCGCGACCAAACCGTGACCGTGCCGACGCAATCTGAATGGTACAAAGATTCCGTTATTTACCAGCTGCACGTGCGCGCGTTTTACGACAGCAACTCCGACGGCATCGGCGATTTCCGGGGCATGGAGCAAAAGCTCGATTACCTGCAGGGACTCGGCGTTACCGCCTTGTGGCTCCTCCCGTTTTTCCCTTCCCCGCTGCGTGACGATGGCTACGACATCGCCGACTACTGTTCCGTTCACAAAAGCTACGGCACCCTGGACGATATGAAAGCCTTCCTCGCTGCGGCTCACGAGCGCGGCATGCGCGTGATCATTGAACTGGTGTTGAACCATACCTCCGATCAGCATCCCTGGTTTCAGGAGGCGCGCAGCTCGCGCGATAATCCGCGCCGCAACTGGTACGTCTGGAGCGACACGGACGAGCTGTATCGCGACGCGCGGATTATTTTCGTCGATACCGAGCTTTCGAATTGGGCTTGGGATCCGGTGTCCAAGGCTTACTACTGGCATCGATTTTTCAGCCACCAGCCCGATTTGAACTACGACAATCCGGACGTGCGCGAGGCAATGTGGAACGTGATGAAGTTCTGGCTGGAATTGGGAGTCGACGGCTTCCGCCTGGACGCTGTTCCCTATCTCGTCGAGCGCGATGGCACGTCCTGCGAGAACCTGCCCGAAACTCACGAAATCGTTCGGGAATTGCGCCACAGGCTCGACCAGTCTTTTCCGGGCAAACTGCTGCTGGCCGAAGCGAACCAGTGGCCAGCAGACGTCAGCGCCTACTTTGGCCACGGCGACGGCGATGAATTTCACATGGCCTTTCATTTTCCGCTGATGCCGCGCATGTTCATGGCGGTAAAATTGGAGGATCGCAAGCCGATCATCGAAATTTTGCAGCGTACGCCCGAAATTCCAGCGAGTTGCCAGTGGTGCATCTTCCTCCGGAATCATGACGAGTTGACGCTGGAAATGGTCACCGATGTCGAGCGCGACTACATGTACGACGAATACGCGCGCGACAAATCCATGCGCATTAACGTCGGCATCCGCCGCAGGCTCGCTCCGTTGATGGATAATGATCGCCGCCGCATCGAGCTGCTCAACGGAATGCTAATGTCCATGCCCGGAACGCCAGTGGTCTATTACGGAGATGAGATCGGCATGGGCGACAACATTTATCTCGGCGACCGCAACGGAGTTCGCACTCCGATGCAGTGGGACGGGCACTGGAACGCCGGCTTTTCGTCCACCGATCCGGAGCAGCTGTGCGCGCCCTTGGTTTCGAATCCGGTGTACGGATATCAGGCCGTGAACGTTGATTCGCAGAAGAGGTCGGAACATTCGCTGCTTTCCTGGATGAAGCGTTTGATTCAGGTCCGCAAATCGTCGCAAGCGTTCAGCCGCGGTACGATCGAGTTTCTCGACCCGCCAAACCATCGAGTGCTGGCCTTCGTGCGGGAATACGGCAAAGAGCGCGTCTTGGCCGTGAACAACCTTTCCAGCACATGCCAGGCCGTCGAGTTGAATCTCAAGAAGTACAAAGGAAGCATTCCGATCGAGATGTCCGGCAAAACGATTTTTCCGCGCGTAACCGAGCTACCTTATCTGCTGACGATGGGACCCTATCAATTTTATTGGTTCCGGCTGCGACGCATTTGATCTCGCGGGACAGAGTCGTGAACGTGCATGCCGCGCCGGGACAGCTACAGCCATGGAGCCGGGATTGAGCGACGAAATCCTCCTTTCAGACGATTTCATCCGCCAGCTGGTCAGCGTCGGAGAAGTCGATCTGCTCGTGGGAATCCGATCCCACAACGACTGCAGGACCGTCGGCAATGTTGTCCGTGCCGCGGAGGAATCCCTGCTGCGCAAGTTCCGCCGCCAGCGCACGGTGCTCGTGAATGTGGACGCTGGTTCGCGGGACGGAACGCCACAAGCCGTTCGCCAAGCCAGCTTGCTGGGAGCGAATGGAATTGAATCTTTACGCACGTTGCGCTGGATCACCACCAGCACCGGCAGCTCCGCCGATGGAGTCGCCGCCTTGCGTACGATTCTCGCCGCCGCCGATCTTCTGCACGCGAAAGCTTGCGCGGTGGTTTCGGCATCCGGGGAAGGAGTGGCACCGGCATGGATCGAATCTCTCCTGAATCCCGTGTTCGCCGATAATTTCGACTACGTGGCGCCTCTCTACGCGCGCCACAGATTCGACGGCCTTTTGACCCGCAATCTTCTCTATCCTCTCGGCCGCGCTCTCTTCGGCAACCCGATGCGCGAACTGCGGCCCACGGAGTTCGCTTTCTCCGGCCGTCTCGCCTCCGATTGTCTGAATAGCGGCGAATGGGACCAAGAGGGCCTGCAGTCTGGACCCGAAACTTGGATCGCCGTAACGGCGATCACCAATTCTTACAAGTGCTGCCAAACATTCCTGGGTCCCAAGCCGCGTTCGACCTCGGGGGGCGTCGTCGATGTAATCCGCCGAACCGTGAGCGGCTTCTTTTGGTGCCTCGAATCCACCGAACCTTTCTGGCTGAAGGGCCGCGATCCCGACCGTCTAGCAACAAACGGTCCCGACCATCAGCTCACCAGCGAGCCGGTTCGCGTGGATCGAAAAAAGATGTTCCAGCTCTATCGAACCGGTGTTGCCGAGCTTTCCGAAATCCTGCATTCCATTCTGGACGCCGATACGCATGCAGAGCTCGTCCGGCTTGCGGCGCTGGACGAAAATACGTTCCGCTTTAGCAACGCTCTTTGGGTTCGGACCATTTATGAATTTGCGGCCGCGTATCACCATTCCGTAATTCACCGCGATCACCTGGTTCAGGCATTCGTCCCGATCTACCGCGGAAGGGTCCATTCTTTTCTCACGGTGCACCGCTCCGATGATGCGGACACCATGGAGGCCGACATCGAGGATCTTTGCCAGGAATTCGGCCGGCAGCGAGATTTTTTCATCGGGCGGTGGAGCACGAAAGGTTAGGTGCATTATGCAAGAAATGATCATCCACGCGTTTCAACAGGCCCACGACAACTTCACGCGCATGTTGGCGGAGTTTCTGCCGCGTTTTTTGCTGATGGTTGTGGTTATCCTTATCGGATGGCTGGTGGCTTATCTGGTCAAGATCATCTTGCGAGGCATCCTCCGCGTCGCGCAAGTTGAAAAGATGTCCGAGGAAGCCGGTACATCGCGCCTGCTCCGCAGGGCCGAACTGCCGTCCATGACGGAACTGCTCAGCCGAGGGGTTTTCTGGGTCGTCTGGCTCGGCTTCATCATCGTCGGCATCAGTTTTCTCGATATCGGCAGCCTGCAGCAGCAGATCGCAGACTTGATTGCTGTCTTGCCGCAAATCTTTGTCGCTTTCCTGATTCTTTTCGTGGGCCTGTTGGCCGCGAATTTCTTCTCGCGCGCCGCGCTATTGGCCAGCGTCAACGCTGGACTTTCGTCTGCGCGGGTCCTCAGCGGCATTGTTCGCACGGTAATCGTGTTCCTGGCGCTGTCCATGGCGCTCGAGCAAATCGGGCTCGGCAAACAAACCATGGAGATCGCCTTTTCAATTGTGTTCGGCGCGCTGATGTTGGGTCTGGCGATCGCGTTTGGTTTAGGCGGCAGGCATTTGGCCGAAAGGCTTTTGCAAAAGCATTTCCTTCGCCGCGGAGAACAATTGGAGCGCGACGACGAACTGTCCCCGCTCTGACGCGTTTGGAGTATTCTGAAAGCGATGCTCTGGGTGAGGAGGAGCCATGGGATGACTTTGCAGCATGTCGACGCGCGGTTCGTAGCCCGGCTCAGCACCGCCTTCGCAGCGCAGCTCCCTCAATATCTACCGCGTCAGCGTTGGTTCGGATCGAAGGCTAGGCGCATCCATTCCGTCCAACTCGTTGAGTGCGTTCCGGTGCCCCTATCGAGCGCCCTTGCGCTGATTACTTTCGCGCGCGTCGAATTTAGCGAGGGCGCTGGAGAAACTTACGTGCTTCCGCTTATCGCCGGGGACGACCGCCGCGTTTCCCGGACCGATCCAGTGGTAGTGCGCGTGCCTGTTCTGGAATCTCCCGCAGAGATGCCGCTAACGGATGCAGTTGCAGATCAGGAGTTTCTCGCGGCGATTTTGGACTCGATCCTGAAAGGCGAGTCCCTTCACGGCGACACAGGGGAGTTGAAAGCATCGCCGGAGACCGCCCTCAACGAATTGCAAATTGGTCCGGCCAATTCCCTGCCCCCGCGGATCATAAAAGGCGAGCAGAGCAATACGTCCGTCGTCTATGGTGACCGGCTGATTTTAAAATTTTTTCGGCGCGTCGAAGATGGCATCAATCCCGATGAAGAAATAACCCATTTCCTCACTGCGGTTGCCCATTTCGCGAACATTCCGCCGCTCTACGGCTGCTTGAAATACAAGTCGCGCGACGGAAAGGTCGCCACGCTCGGCATATTGCAAGGCTTCGTTCCCAATCGAGGTGACGCGTGGCGCTTCACCGTGGAAACTCTTGTGGAACTTTTCGCCTCGATCGATCTTCCTACCCAGCAGCTCTTTCCTGATTCCAATCGGCCGTCCGTGGCTTCAGTCAAAGATGCCTGTCCGGTTGGGCTAGCCAGCCAACTGCAGTTGATCGGACTTCTTGGAAAGCGCACTGCCCAGCTTCATTTGGCATTGGCGGCATCAAGCAGCGATCCGGACTTTGCCCCCGAACCATTTACTCCGGAATTTCGCGAAGGGCTGGATAGCGCTTTTCACGATCTAGCGGTGAGAAACTTTAAAACGCTCAGCTCGAAAATTCCGGAACTTCCGGAATCAGTCGGTGACCTCGCGAAAGAAGTGTTGGCGCTGGAAGACGATGCCTTGCTGGCTCTTCATTCCGTGCTGGAACGAGACATCCCGTCTGTTCGCACGCGAATTCACGGAGATTATCACCTCGGCCAGGTTCTATTCACAGGTTCTGATTTCTTCATCATCGATTTTGAAGGCGAACCTGCCCGGCCCTTGAGCGCGCGGCGCGTTAAGAGGTCACCATTGCAAGATGTTGCCGGGATGTTGCGTTCTTTTCATTACGCCGCACGCTCCGCCTCCGTGACCGCGCAGGAGCGTCGGGCGCGATCGCATCAACCTGACGGTCACGTGGAGCAACTCGCGGCGCAATGGCGGGCTTCAGCCTCCAGCGAATTTCTTCGCGCTTACCGGCGTACGGCGGGAGATGCGCGATTCCTGCCTTCGGTGTCCGCTGAGTTCGACGTGCTTTTGCGGGTGCACATTCTGGAAAAGGCCATTTACGAACTCGGATACGAACTCAACAATCGGCCTTCGTGGGTTGCCATTCCGCTCGAAGGCATCCGGGAAATACTTTCAATTCGCGCTTAGTGGCGCCTTCAATCCAATCGCCGCCAAGTGTTTTGCAGCCATGTTTTGCGTCGGCCGCATCAACACGCCGTAGCAGGCTTCGACGCAATGGGGGACGAAATGCCCGATACCACCAGCAACGCCCGCACGCCTTCGGCCAGCAGCAATCGATCACTGCGCGCCCGCTATGACGCTTCCCTGCTGACCGACAACGACCTGTATCTTTTCAACGAAGGCACTCATCTGCGCCTGTATGAAAAGCTCGGTTCTCATTATCTTCAAAAAAACGGAATCGACGGCGCCTACTTCGCTGTCTGGGCGCCAAACGCGGAACACGTTTTCCTGATGACCGATGCGAATGGATGGAGCACCTCGGCGACGGAACTCCATCCCCGCGGCAGTTCCGGCGTTTGGGAAGCTTTCGTCGAAGGGATTGCGCCCGGCACGGCGTACAAATACCACATCGTATCTCGCGAAAACAATTATCGAGTCGACAAGGCCGATCCGTTCGGATCGCAATTCGAAGTGTCTCCAAAAACGGCGTCAATCGTCTCGAATTTCTCTTATCACTGGCGCGACGGAGACTGGATGTCCGGCCGCGGAGCCCGCAACACGCTAAAAAGCCCGATATCCATATACGAAATTCACCTCGGCTCCTGGGCCCGAGTTTCCGAGGAAGGGAACCGGTTTCTCACCTATCGCGAAATGGCCGATCGCCTGCCAAAATACATCCTCGAACGCGGCTTCACGCACGTCGAATTTCTTCCCATCATGGAACATCCCTTTTACGGCTCCTGGGGCTACCAAACGACTGGATATTTCGCACCCACCAGCCGCTACGGTCCGCCCGAAGATTTCATGTACCTGGTCGACTCCCTTCATCAGCATGGGATCGCGGTGATCCTCGATTGGGTTCCTTCGCACTTCCCTTCGGACGAGCACGGTCTCGCGTATTTTGACGGCACGCATCTCTTCGAACATGCCGATCCACGCCAGGGCTTTCATCCCGATTGGAACAGCTACATCTTTAATTATTCGCGCAACGAAGTTCGTTCCTTCCTGCTTAGCAGCGCCATGTGTTGGCTCGACCGCTATCACGCAGACGGCCTGCGCGTGGACGCCGTCGCCTCCATGTTGTATCTCGACTATTCGCGCAAGCAGGGTGAATGGATTCCCAACCGCTTCGGCGGCCGCGAGAATCTCGAAGCCATTTCGTTTCTAAGAAAATTAAACGAAGAGGTATACGCGGCGTATCCTGACGTACAAACCATGGCAGAAGAGTCCACTGCCTGGCCCATGGTTTCCCGGCCTTTGTACATCGGCGGCCTGGGCTTCGGGTTCAAGTGGGACATGGGATGGATGCACGACATGCTCGCCTATATGTCCCTCGATCCCATCCACCGCAAATTTCATCACAGCGCCCTCACCTTCCGCGCCATGTACGCATTCTCCGAAAATTTCGTTCTTCCGCTCTCGCATGACGAAGTTGTCCACGGAAAGAGTTCTCTGCTCGGCAAGATGCCCGGCGACGAGTGGCGGAAATTTGCGAATCTGCGGCTCCTCTACGCCTGGATGTATGCGCAACCCGGCAAAAAGCTGCTCTTCATGGGCGCGGAAATCGCGCAGGGGCGCGAATGGAACCACGACCAGAGCCTCGAATGGCATCTGCTCGATTTCGCTCCTCATCAGGGCGTTCGCAAGTGGCTGGACGATCTGAATCGCACTCTGCGCAGCGAACCTGCGCTCCACGAACTGGACTGCGATCCCGCCGGTTTCGAATGGATCGACTGCAACAATACGGAGGAGAGTACCGTGGCAATTCTTCGCAAGGGAATTTCTCCCGACGCGAAAATCGTGGCAGTCTTCAACTTCACTCCGGTCCCGCGCCAGAACTATCGCATCGGCGTCCCTGATGGGGGCTATTGGCGTGAAATACTGAATAGCGATAGCCGCATCTACGGCGGAAGCGGCTGGGGTAATCTCGGCGGAGTGGAAGCCGCGCCTGTTCCCGCGCACGGCCGCCGCTTTTCGGTGCATCTAAACCTGCCGCCGCTGGGCGCGCTGTTCTTGAAACCGGCCGCCACACGATGAAACTGTCTCTATAGCGTTACCCGCTTTTTTAACCCGAGCGCAGGAGGCCTTTTTCGCGTGACCTTAGACTCAACTGACAAGCTTGGCGCGCATTTTCGCGAAAACAGCGGATGCGATTTCCTGGTCTGGGCGCCGCGGTCTGAGCGGCTGGAGCTTCATCTGCTCTCGCCCGCGGATCACCGCATCGCCATGCAGCGCCGCTCAAATGGATATTTCTTTTTACATGTGGACGACGTGGCGCCCGGCGCGTTCTATTTCTATCGTTTCGAGAATGGCGAAGAGCGTCCGGATCCGGCTTCGCGGCTCCAGACAAAGGGCGTCCACGGCCCCTCGGAGGTGATCGATCCTCGATTTGGGTGGACCGATCAAGCGTGGCGAGGAATCGAACTCCGTGACTACGTGTTTTATGAATTGCACGTCGGAACTTTCACTCCCGAAGGCACTTTCGACGCCATCATTCCCCGCCTGGCCGAGCTAAAAGACCTCGGCATCACGGCGATCGAGTTGATGCCGGTCGCGCAGTTTCCCGGCTCGCGCAATTGGGGCTACGACGGCGTGTATCCGTTTGCGACGCAAACGTCCTATGGCGGTCCGCTCGCGCTGAAGAGCCTCGTCAATGCGTGTCACGGCGTCGGCCTCGCGGCCGTCTTGGACGTTGTCTACAATCACTTCGGCCCGGAGGGAAACTACGTTTCACGCTTCGGCCCCTATTTCACGGATTTCTATCACACGCCTTGGGGCCAGGCGATCAACTTCGATCGTCGCGACAGCGACGAAGTGCGCCGTTATTTCATCGAGAACGCCCTGCACTGGACCGAAGACTTCCACTTCGACGCGCTCCGCCTGGATGCAATTCACGCCATCACCGACACGTCCGCGCAACCGTTCCTCGGTGAATTAGCCGCAATGGTGCACGAGAAAGCCGGGCGCCTCCATCGCAGGATCCATCTGTTCCCCGAAAGCGATTTGAACGATGCCCGCATCGTCGCATGCGATCCAGTCTGCGGATATGGTCTCGACGCTGGCTGGAACGATGACTTCCATCACGCCGTGCACACGCTGCTCACCGACGATCGCCAGGGCTATTACGCTGATTTCGGCTCACCCGCGCAGCTCGCCCGCGCCTTTTCAGAAGGTTTCGTCTATTCCGGGCAACATTCGGAATTTCGCGGCAGACGTCATGGAAATTCATCGTCCTCTTTGCCTGCCGATAAATTTGTGGTCTTCGATCAAAATCACGATCAGGTTGGAAACCGCCGTCTAGGCGAGCGCCTAAGCCAGCTCGTCTCGTTCGAGGCGCTAAAGCTTGCCGCCGGCCTCGTGCTTGTTTCGCCGTTTCTGCCGTTGCTTTTCATGGGCGAAGAGTATGGAGAATCCGCACCGTTCCTTTATTTCGTCAGCCACGGTGATCCCGCATTGATCGAGGCCGTCCGCAAAGGGCGCCGGGAGGAGTTCACGCGTTTCGACTGGCACGGAGATGTGCCCGATCCGCAGGA
>DATLSB010000193.1:0-10639 GCA_035534415.1 Candidatus Dormiibacterota bacterium
TTCGAACAGGAAGCCCGATTCCCGGTCGCCAATGAACGACCGCAACATCTCAGCCAATATGGGATGAAGGTCTACATCACGGTTTCCCGCTTCGGTCTTGGGCGGCTGAATCCGACCCCACCGGTCGCGCTGCTGACGAACATAGAGCACAGAGCAATCGGTAGAGATGTGCTTCCCGATTTCGAGCGCGAGCAACTCTCCGATTCGAAGTCCACTGCCCACAAAAAGGGCGTACGATGCCGAAAACCGCATCACTTCGGCGAATGGCGTGACGTACACATACGACGGGAACGACTTGCGCGTCGCGAAATCGAACGGGACGCTCTACTGGCGGAGCATCACGGGGGACGTGCTGGCGGAGTCGGATTTGCAGGGGAACATCACGAACGAATATGTCTTCTTCGCTGGGCGGCGGATCGCACGGATATCGAGTGGGACCGTGAACTATTTCTATGCCGACGCCGTGGGCACGGTACACACAATCACGGATGCCTCGGGAAATGCCTGCTACGACGCGAGTTTCACGCCCTACGGGCAGGAAGTGCTGAATCCGAATATTTCGCAGACCTGCTCGTCGAATTACAAATTCGCGGGCTACGAATACGACTCGGAGACGGGGCTGTATTACGCGAAGGCTCGCTACTACAATCCGCGCCTGGGGCGGTTCATGAGTCCTGATCCTCTTCGCGGAGACTTGACGGACCCGCAAACGCTGAATGGCTATGCTTATGTTTCCAACAGCCCAACGAACTGGATTGATCCGAGTGGCATGATCAGAACGCCGTGGGGGTTCGCGGAGGGCAACGTTGATTATGGGGGGTCGTGGAACGAGTTCAGCATGCTGTCCATATTCATTAACCCTGTGTATGTGGACGGTGGAGTGGCCTACTCTGCTGGCACCGGATTGGATTTGCTGGACGCACTTCCGTCTGGAATACCTCTAAATCTGCCTCATGGCCTGATTGGTGCTCCCTTCAATCCTCCTCCTCCGCCGCCAAGTAAGAATTGCCTCACCGCGTTGTCCGATGCAGGGCGGAGCGCTGCCGGTTATTATGGAGCGGAGCAAAATTGGGGGACTCTTGCAAATGCAGGGTCTGCCAATGGAGTGGACCCGGCATTGCTGGGTGCCATTGGCGTATACGAGAGTAATTTCCAGAACACCATGCAACAAGGCGGCTGCTGCGGTGTGGGCTATTTTCAAATTGATATAGTTCAAAACGGTGATGTTTCCTTGACGGAAGCTGAGAACCTTCCTACGGCGGCTAATTATGCGGCGGGTATATTGGCAAGCGGAATGAATTGGTATCTCAGTCAAGCTGTAATCGATCCACTAGCTGGAGCTGCGGGAGGTCTGAGGGCTTATAACCACGGCTACGGAACTGGCTATATAGATGCGCAGTTGAACCTCATGGAATACGGGTCAAGCCTTGGTGACCTGTCGATATTTGACCAAGGCACGGCGAACGGGGACTATGCAACGAACGTGCTGGGGATAGCTGTGAACTGTTTTAACTACTGAAGGATTCTAAGAGGAAAACGTACAATGGGGATGAGGCGCAAACTCGACGCACTTGGCGCGACAAATACGGCGTTGCTGTGTTCTTGCGTTCTGTGCATCGTCTGCATAGGCTCCAGGTTCACACCGATGGCCAAGCCGTCTCACGAAATGTTATCCTTGAACCGGCGTTCCAATTCTGTTCGTGAGTCTTCCTTGATCGTTCCCGGTGAGCGTGTTGGTCCCTTGCGATTAGGCGATACGCAGGACAGGTTTTGGGAACTCTTCCAAAGATATGACCCCGGTAGCGAAGGATATACCTACCCGTGTGGGAAAATCTCAATTACGGAGCTTCACTGGAACAATGTTGATTCCGCTGGCATTTTTGCATACGTAAAGCATGGACATATTTTCCAGATTGCAGTTGCGGACCCAGAGTTCCAGACGGAGAACGGCATTAAGGAGAACAGCCGCCCAGATGCGGTCAAACGCGCTTTCCCAGAGCTTGAAACTTACTGGCGCGTGAACCAGCGAGACTTAGCAACCGGGGACCGGGATTTCATATACTGGGTGGGGGAGAAGAGGGGCATTGCGTTCGAGTTTTTTTATGCGCCCGACGTCCGCAAGCGGCTAGTTTACCGTATCTATCTGTTCAAGCCGGGCACAAATTTCCTCCCTGAAGGATGCGTTCAGTATCCGCAGGCATGGAGAAAGATAGCGCCTTATTCGTTGGAACCGCCCACAGAAAAACAGGCCAAGCCCTTGCACAAATGATCTGCCGGTATTTCCCAGAGTTCGTGATACGACTTCTGGCCCAACCGGAGCCTGGGTGAAGACAAGGTCAGAAATTGAGGTCCAGACTACACCGCGTAGCGCAAATCGTAGCGCACTTAGCGAGAGGGCTGCACAGGGAAGCTCAAGCCAATTCAACAGCTTAGATTTTGTACTGCCATGGTTCGGGACCAGGAGGTCGAAGGTTCAAATCCTTTCGCCCCGACCACTTCTTTTCAATCGCTTGTCTCGGACTCCTGGGCTTTCATCCACACTACTCGTAGATAAAATTGTAGATAGGCACTTCCTCTCCGGGTCCCCCGAATTCCGGTCCATAGACACTAGCGTCCCAGGAAATGTGGGCGCAGCCTGATTGATTGAACATTTGTTAGCATGTAGTTATGACGTGCAAAAAGGAAATATCTTTGCGAATGATCTCAATCGATAGATATCCATTCACGCCGGTCACATACCCCGGTCGTTCTGTATTCGCGAATTACTTTGGCGAGCACCTCACCGCTGCCCACCGGCTGATCATTCGGACGTGGCAGGAGCGCGCAGGCCGCCTCGCGCCAAATGCCAAACAGACCGACATTTCGGAAATCCCAACCACCATCATTTGAAACGCTTGTACTGGGTTATACAACAGCGTCCAGGAATTATCTATGGTGAGTTCCGGGGGCGACATGCAGACTCAAGCGCTTCCAGAACTCGCGTGATCCTGACTTCGCGGCGGCGCTTCTGGTATACGTGCGCAATTCGCAGGCTTGCTATTGATCTCATTTTTCAATCGATAGCCGCGCGCGAAAGAGGCGGACCATCGTTCCGAAGCAGGGCCTGACGAAGCAAGCCATGCTCAGGAGTTATAACCGAATGCTGGCGGGAGGCAGCGGCCCGAATTTCGGCGAACGACAGATATTTCGGGCGACGCTGCTTAACCTTTCCAGTGAGTCGTGAATGTATCACGTAAATTGCTGTGCTAGAGCGGCCAGGTTGAGCCGCCCGGTGTAGATAGCCATCCCAAGCGCCGCGTGGATGCGCATCGCGGCCAATTCCTGAATTTCATCGACGGTAGCGATGCCGCCTGCTGCTGTCAGCTCGTGTTGAGTGGCCGCGCGCAATCTGCGGAACCATGTCAGGTCGGTTCCCTGCATCATGCCTTCCTTGTCTACATAGGTGCACAGAAACCCGCTACAGAATGGCTCGAGGCGCGCGATGACTTCTTCGGCCGTAACGCTTGTCGCTTCCTGCCAGCCATTCACCACGACTTTGCCGTCTCTTGAATCCAGCGCAATAATGACGCGATCCGATCCTACCGCCGCGGCTATTTCTTCGAGTGCGTGCGTGAACGCTGCTGTGCCGATGATTACGCGATGCGCTCCTCGTTCCACCAGCTTTCGAGCGCGCTCCGCCGTCCGAATTCCGCCGCCGACACGGCACTTGGCTTGTGACACGAGCAGTTCGACCAGGGCGTCGTTTTCGCCCCGTCTCATTGCTCGGTCGAGGTCTATCACTTGAATTTCAGGAAACGCGGAGAACTTGCGAACCATCTCGAGCGGAGCATCGCCTTCCACCGCCTTGTCACGTCCCTGAACAAGCTGGACCACCTTGCCATCCATAAGATCAATGCAGGGAATGATCATAAGCGCACCGGCATTCCGCTCATCGCGAGAAACGTCTTCAATTCTCCGACGGTGTAGACGCCGTAGTGGAAGATCGAAGCTGCGAGGGCGGCATCGGCGTGCTGAAGTACCGCGAGGAAGTCCTCCGGTTTGCCGGCGCCTCCCGAAGCTATCACGGGAATGTGCGTAGCTTCGCGGACAGCGCGGGTCAGCGCGCAATCGAAGCCGGTTTGAACGCCATCGGTATCCATCGAGGTCAGCAGAATTTCGCCTGCGCCCAATTGTTCGCCGCGTTGCGCCCACTCAACAGCATCGAGATCTTCTTCGTCGCGTCCGCCACGAGTACAAACTCGCCCGCCGCGCGCATCCATGGCCAATACCACGGCTTGCGCGCCAAACGCGCGCGACAATTCCGAAATCAGCTCTGGCCGGCGAACGGCGGCGGTGTTTACGCTGACCTTGTCCGCGCCCGCGTGCAAAATGCGTTGTGCGTCATCCACCGAGCGGATCCCGCCGCCGACCGTCAACGGAATGAACACCTCACGCGCCGTGCGCGACACCACCTCCACCATGATTTCGCGATCGTCGCTCGAAGCGGTGATGTCCAGCAATACCAGTTCATCGGCGCCCTGCTCGTTGTAGCGCGCGGCGAGCTCAACGGGATCGCCGGCATCGCGCAGGTTTATAAATTTGGTTCCCTTGACGACGCGGCCGCCCGCGAGATCGAGACACGGAATGATCCGCTTTACGAGCATGCTTCCGCGAAATTGCGCATTATTTTCAGACCTGCGAGCCCTGATTTTTCCGGATGGAATTGCACTGCGTGGATATTGCGATGTTCGATTGCCGCGCTGAATGTGACGCCGTAGTCGCATGACGCAATGCTTGCGGCCACGATCGGCGCGTAATAGCTGTTCGCGAAGTAGACGAAAGGTTGCTCTCCGGCGCCTTCGAGCAAACGGGACTCGTGCAACCGCTTCAAGCAGTTCCAACCCATGTGCGGCACGCGTGCCTCAGTCGAGAATCTGCGAACTTGTCCCTCGATTAGTCCCAAACCGTGCTCTTCGGGAGCTTCTTCACTGGTCTCGAAAAGCGCCTGAAGGCCAAGGCAGATGCCCAGGAAAGGGACTCCAGCTTGGATTCTTTCCACCAGTACCTGGCGCATATTCAATTCATCCAGCGCATGCATCATCTGGCTGAAGTGCCCGACGCCGGGCAGGACGATCTTCGTCGCGCGGCGCAGACGATCGGCATCTCGCAACAATTCGTAGGGGGCTCCGATCTCGCCAAGTGTGTTTTGGACGGAACGAAGATTGCCCGCGCCGTAGTCCATGATCGAGATCACAAGAGCCCCTTGGTGGATGGCAACTGATCTTTGAGTCGCTTGTCCCGGGAACAGGCGTAGCGCATCGCACGGGCGAAGCATTTGAAAATGGCTTCGATTTTGTGATGGTTCGAGCGGCCGTAGAGCACCCTGGCGTGCAAATTCGCGCCGGTGTGATTAACAAAACCGTTGAAGAAATCTTCGAGCAACTCGGTTTGGAAATCGCCGACGCGCCGAACTCTCACCAAATCCTTGTAAACCAAGGTTGGGCGTCCTCCGAGGTCCACCGCCACCACCGCCAGCGTCTCGTCCATCGGCAGCACGAAGTATCCCGCGCGATTGATCCCCCGGCGATCGCCCAGCGCCTTGGCGAACAACTGCCCGAGTACGATCCCAACATCTTCCACGGTGTGATGTTGGTCGACGTCCAAATCGCCTTTGGCGGCCAGCTCCAGGTCGAATCCGCCGTGTTTGGCAAAAAGCTCGAGCATATGATCGAAAAAGCGGATTTCGGTCGAAATTTTGTACGATCCGCAGCCCTGGATTCTCAGGCTTCCGCGAATGCGGGTTTCGGCCGTATTGCGCTCGATGGAAACTTTCTTCATAAGACTGCCTCGATTTCATTCACGTTCTCGAGGATTGCGATGGCACGTTCCTGCTCAAACAAGCGGATCAAATCGGAGCAGCGCGAATGGGATTGCGCCGCAATTCCGATGAACGGCACTCCCGCTGCGCTGGCGGAACGGGCATCGTCCACGGTGTCGCCCACATAAACAAGCTCGCGTCCCGGATGCAACCGCTGGATCGCCAATATTCCATCGGGCGCGGGCTTTTCGGTGGTGACATCATCGGCGCAAATGATCGGACTGAAGCGCACGCCGGGAACAAATCGCTGCATGGTGATGCCGGCTTCGCGCCGAACGCGACCCGTGAAAATCGCAAGGCCACATCGGTCCATCAACCGCTCGAGTAATCCGGGCCGCGGAAGCCACTCTTCACGCTGAATCAGGCCGTCTCCATCGTTTCCGAGGAAAAACTTGTTGAAGCGCTCGACCATGCACTGGTATTCGACTGTGATACCCAGATCCGCGGCGATCTTCCGCGAGAGAGCCCAATCGTTGTTCCAGCCGCCGCGGTTCTTGTACTGCTGGATCAGATCACGCGAGATGCGCTTGCCGGTGAAGTGTTCCACCGTGCGCACGATTGCTTCGTGATAAGACTCGGACACCCCGGCGAGCACGCCATCGATATCGAACACGATCAACTCCACAGTTTCTCCATTTCCTCGAGGAAGCACGCAATCTGCGCTCGCGTTCCGATGGTGACACGCAGGCAGCCGGCAACCTCGTGGCTGCGATCGCGCACCAGAATGCCGCGCTCGCGCAAGGCATCGCGAATGGAAATCGCGCGGTCGCCGGCATGGAACAAAACAAAATTTGCCTGGCTCGGAACGAAGCGAATGCCGAGCTTGCGCAGCCCGGTGCAGGCAAGTTCCCGCGCGGCCAGGACCTCCGCGACGTAACTCGAGACGCATTCACGATCCTGAATGGCCGCCCGCGCGGCAATTGCCGCGAGCGCATTCACGCTATAAGGCGACTGTGCTTTGCGTAGCCAGCTCACATTTTCGGCGCAGGAAAACAGACATCCGCAGCGCATCGCCGCGACTCCATAGGCCTTCGAGAATGTCCGGCTGACGAATAGATTCGAATATTCGCGAATCCAGCCGAGCGCCGTTACGCCACAGAATTCGAAATATGCTTCGTCAACCAGTACCGCCGAGTGAGAAGCGGTTTCGAGAATTGTTCGAAGGCCATCGAGTGCGATTCCGGTTCCCGTGGGATTATTGGGATTGGCGATCAAGATGGCGCACGTCTCAGGGCGCAGCTCGGCGAGCAGATCGTTCAACGGAAAGGCGAAGTCTTCGGCACGATACTGCACCTCGTGAATCGTGGCGCCAGCGACCTGCGCATAGAATTTGTACATCGGATAAGAGGGCTGCAATAGCAGCACATCGCCGCCGTGATTCACGTAGGTGTTTACCAATAACTGAATTGCTTCATCGGTACCATTCGTTACGGTGAACTCGTCGGTGGAGACGCTGAAGAACGCCGCCAATTCGGCGACGGCATCGGTGTATTCCGGATAGATAGAGAGCTGCGCGGCACTCAGACGCTTGATCAATGATTCGATCACGCGAGGAGAACAGCCCACGGTGTTCTCATTGAAATCGAGGCGAAGCTTTTCGGCGCGCCCGCCAGTTGGAGGAGAGTAGCGCGCCATTTTCAAAATTGCCTCACGAGGCTTCAGCAGAACGCACCTCCACCGAGCGGGCATGCGCTTCCAGGCCTTCGGCTCGCGCCAGCGTCGTGATGGCCGGAGTAAGCGTCGCGAGACCTTCGGGCATTAGCTCCTGTACCGAAATCACTTTCACAAAGTCGGCAGCAGAAAGACCGCCGCGCAGGCGTGCGGCCCCTGACGTGGGTAGTACGTGGTTAGGGCCTGATGCGTAGTCTCCTGCCGCCTCCGGAGTCCATGGGCCAAGAAAAATGCTTCCGGCATTCCGGATTTCCGGGAGCAGGTCCGGTGCGTGAAGGCCCAAGTGTTCTGGGGCGAATGCGTTCGAGAACTCCACGGCGCGCTCCAGAGAGTCCATCACTACAATTGCTCCGTTGGAGGCGAGGGACTGCAGGGCCACAAGCGCGGTCGGAAGCAACGCAAGCTGCTGTTCGATTTCGGCGGCCACCGCCTCGGCAAGTTTGCGAGATGTGGTTAGCAGAATAGAGGATGCGTCTGTGTCGTGCTCGGCTTGCGCCAGCAAATCCGCAGCCAGCCAGCGTGGATTGCCGTCGGCCGCGATGATCACGAGTTCTGTTGGCCCGGCCACGAAATCGATTCCGACTTCGCCCGCAATCAGTTTTTTTGCCGCCGCAACATACCGATTGCCAGGACCGACGATCCGGTCAACTTTGGATACGGTTTCAGTGCCGTAGGCCAGCGCCGCGATCGCATGTGCACCACCCATCTGGAAGAAGTGCGTCACGCCAAGCCACGCCGCAACTCCCAGAATTTCCGGGCTTGGATGCGGGCATGCCACACACGTTGTCGCCACGCCCGCAACTTGGGCCGGAATGATGGTCATCAATACGGTTGACGGCAACGGGTACCGGCCAGCCGGGACGTAAGCAGCCATCGAGTCCATCGGGCGCACGATCTGGCCGAGCCGCCGGCCATCGAGATGGTTAATGATGCCTTCACGGGGGAGTTGTGTCTGCGCGTAAGCGCGGATATTTCCTGCAGCTACAGTTACGGCGTGCTCGAATTCCGCCTCCATCGCGCCCACAATCGGAATACGGACTGTCGGGGCGTCGAAGCCGTCGAACTTGAACGCGTACTCGAGCAATGCGCGGTCACCGCGCTGGCGCACATCGGCAAGAATCGGAGCAACTATGCGCTCCGCGTCTTCCAATCGCGCAGCCTTCCTGGTAATCAGCGGCCGAGCATCTTCACAGCTGAGAATCCGGATCATCACATCACGATCTTGTTCAATGGATACTCGACAATTCCCTCGGCGCCGGCTTCCTTGAGGCGCGGCAGGATCGTTCGTACCGTGGATTCGTCAAGAATGGTATTCACCGCAAGCCACTCCGGATCGCTCAGATTCGAAACGGTCGGGTTCTTCAGTGCCGGAAGGACTGCCAGAACTACGGAAAGATTCTTTTTCTCCACATTGAGCATCAGGCCCACTTTGCCCATCGCATTGATCGCGCCTTCGAGCAACATGCGGATGTCTTCGAGTTTTCGCCGCTTCGCCGCATCCTTCCATGAATCGATATTGGCGATGAGTTGCGTATTCGATTCCATCACGGTTTCGATCATGCGCAGTTTATTGGCCCGCAGCGAAGATCCGGTCTCGGTGACTTCAACGATCGCGTCTGCCAGCTCCGGAGGCTTCACTTCGGTTGCACCCCAACTAAATTCGACTTTCGCCTGGACGCCGTTCGCCGCCAGGTATCGCTTGGTCGCCGAGACCAGCTCGGTTGCAATAATCTTGCCCTCGAGATCTTTTACCGAGCGGAACGGCGACGCCTCCGGCACCGCCAGCACCCAGCGCACCTTGCCGAAACTTTGTTTGGCGTAAATGAGATCGGCAACCGTCCGTACCTGGGCCTCGCTTTCC
Organism: Candidatus Dormiibacterota bacterium; assembly: GCA_035534415.1. Lineage (GTDB taxonomy): Bacteria > Acidobacteriota > Terriglobia > Acidiferrales > UBA7541 > Palsa-295. The sequence continues at coordinate 9,390 of DATLSB010000193.1, forward strand.
TCCACCCAGTCGCGTCCAGTGAGGCCGGCGTCGAGCACTCCGTCTTCGACGTAGCGCGCCATTTCCTGCGCGCGGATCAACATGCACTCGATTTCGGGATCGTCTATGGCGGGAAAATAGGAGCGGCTGGTGGTGGTGATCTGGAAGCCGGCGCGTCGAAACAGCTCGACCGTGGCGTTTTCGAGGCTCCCTTTTGGAATACCCAGTTTCAATTTCATCATTCAGCTCCCATACACCGTGCTCGGATCGTAGGCGCGCGGTTCGCTTTCCACCCACTTACCCGCGTCCAGCCGGCGGAAAAAACAGCTCTCGTAGCCCTCGTGACAAACGCCAGGGCCGAGGGCATCCACTTTCAAGAGAATTGCGTCGCGATCGCAGTCCGTGCAAATCTCCGTGACCACGAGGCGGTGACCGGAGGTTTCGCCCTTGATCCACAACCTATTCCGCGACCTGCTAAAGAGCGTCGCATACCCCGTCTCCACGGTTTGCCGGAATGCTTCGCCATTCATGAAACCGAGCATAAGGACACGGCCGCTCTTACGATCCTGAATTACTGTGGCAATCAATCCGCCGAGCTTGCTGAAGTCGAGTTCCATAAATTCACGCCCCTAAAATAAAAAAACCCGCCGATTTTATCGCGGGCTCTCAAATCCGAACTTTTGAATTGCGGTTTTAAGAATGAGCCCGTCGCGATGCAGCATGCCGATGCTGGTGATGGTGGCGATGATGCAATGCGACGAACATGCAGCTTCAATATCCCAGAAATCTCGTTCGAAGTCAATCGTCACGCGGGTCGGCGAGAAACCATGGCTGACGCCCAGAAAATCTTGAGTCCGTTCGCTCCATGAATCAGAAGGCAAGCTGTCGACCCTTGACTTCTTTTTTGTGCGGAAGTTAAAAGGATTGCGTTTCCGATGATGTATCGTGCCGATGAGCAGCTGTCCCTCCACGGCCCTGCCTGAGCCGTCGGCGTTCTCGCCGCGCGCCAGGGTACCCGGCGCAACTCGCGGCACTCGCTCAGTCGCACTTGAGCTTCGCAAAAAATCCCGCCTTGATCCCGCACCAGGCACGGAACCGCCAGCGACTGCGGCGGTAAGAATTGGCATTGGGCTGAGGTCTCAGTCTTTTTGTGACTCTTGTCGTGGCGGGGCTCAGGCCAGATACGGGTATAATGCGTGCGGAAGGTCTGGGGGCGATTGCGAGACGTGCTGCGAGCAGGCCGTTAAAGCGATAGCCGAGCAGGCTTTCGA
>DATLSB010000194.1:0-40892 GCA_035534415.1 Candidatus Dormiibacterota bacterium
GGCCGCTCGCGATCACCACCGCAGCCATCGCCGATTTGGTTGGATCGGCCGCGCTCGTGGCGACCACCGAGATTGCATTCGGCGACGGAGCCGCCGTCGGCGCCGTGTAGAGGCCGGTCGCGCTGACGGCTCCGCAAGCCGCTCCCGCGCAACCCTGGCCCGCTACGCCGCTCTGCACGCTCCAGGTGACGTTCGTGTTCGAGTTGTTCGTCACCGTTGCTGTGAATTGCTGCGTGCTGGGTGTTCCCGTCGATCGCGGCACGAACGCGTACGTAGGAGCAATAGCGACGCTCACCGGCCCCTGCGGTGCGTCGATGGTGATGCTCGCGCTGGCGCTCTTCGATGGATCAACGTGGCTGGTCGCGATCAGTGTAACGGGATCTATCGCCGGCACCGTCGCGGGCGCCAAGTAGTCCACGCTGCCTGAGCTCGGCGCACTGGGCGCCGCGCAAGGATTTGTCCCAGTGGCGCACACTTGCCCCACTGCCGCGTTGCCGTCCGGCACACCATTGACCGACCATGTGACGCTCTCGTCCGTCGAATCCATCACCGTAGGCGTGAAGGACTGCCGCTGCCCGGGCCCAAGCGTCGCCGAACCCGGCGCGATGATCACCGTGACTCCGCCCGTAATTGTGACGGTCGCGGCGGCGCTGGACGCACTGCCTCCGATTACCGTGCTGGCGGTCGCGTGGATCGTCACGGGGTTGGTGGCCGGCGAATCTGCGGGCGCGGTGTAAACCGCAGTTGCCGCGCCGCTCGTTGCGATTGTGCCGACAGACGAATTTCCGGCGGAGATTCCGTCCACGTCCCACGCGATCGTCGCGCCCGCCGCGAGGCAGAACGACGCCGTAAACGTTTGCGTTTGACCGAGCGTGACGCTTGCGGCTGCCGGAGACACCGAGCCCGTCGCGCCGCATCTGATTGTCACTGTCGCCGCGGCGCTAGGCGCGCCTCCTCCAGCTACCGCGCTGGCAGTGGCGTGGATCGTCACGGGATTGGCGGCAGGTAAGCCGGCGGGCGCAGTGTAAACCGCAGTGGCGGGGCCGCTAGCCGAGATGGTCCCTAGCGCCGAATTTCCGCCAGCGGTTCCGTTCACATCCCACGAAATCGTGGCGCCCGCCGCAAGGCAGAACGATGCCGTGAACGTTTGCGCCTGGCCGGGCACAACTGTCGTCGCGGCCGGAGAAACCGAACTGCTCGCGCCGCACGTGATCGTCACGCTTGCGCTGGCGGATTTTGTGCTGTCGGCAACGCTAGTCGCCGTCACCGTTACGGCCGAAGGTGTCGGCACCGTTGCCGGAGCGGTGTACAGCGCGGTTGAAGAACTCGTTGACGCAATCGTGCCGACCGTGGCGTTTCCGTCGGCGATGCCATTCACGCGCCAAGTGACGTCCGCGCTTTCGCTGCCGGTGACCGTCACCGAAAATTCCTGCGCGCCGCCCGCCGCTACACTGGCGTTCGTCGGGGCGATGATCACCTGAACGTCAGGCGGAGGTTGCCGCAAGCTCGGCGGGGTTCCGGCTGTTCCGCAGCCGCCTTGCAGTATTGCGAACGCGCACCACGCGGCACAGATCAGCCATCGCGTCGGTCGCACCGCGTCGAAGCAAAATGTATTGTGAATTTTCACGAGCGTTGCACTCGATCGATGCAACGCACGCGCTGTGCCACTGCGGAGCAGCAGGCGAACTCGCCAAAACTCGCGCGCTGTCGTTTCTCATCTGGCCGCCACGCCCGGTGTTAAATCTCGTCACAACAGTCAGCTGAGGCCATTTCGAGGAATTGGTCGGAAGTTTTGTAGCGCAGCGTCGCAGGGTTCAGCGCGACCATACGCGCAACATGCGTGGTGCCATTTCGGAACGTGCGAGTTTCACTTCGGGGCAATCACAACGAGGCACACAGAGATGCAAGCCTATCTCGCCTGGCAACTTCCTGCCCGGAAAAGCATGCCGCGCGCATCACTAACGACTCAAAATCGTCCGCAGCGCTGCTTCCAGCTCGGAGAATCGGAACGAGTATCCAAGTTCGGTCAGCCGCCGCGGAATCGCGCGTGTGCTGGCAAGCAGCAACGGCTGCGCCATCTCGCCGAGAGCGGCGCGCAGCGCGAACGCCGGCGCAGCAAACATTGCTGGCCGATGCAGCACTCGCGCCACGACACGCGTAAATTCCGCGTTCCGGACGAAATTGGGCGCCACAGTGTTGATCGGGCCGGAGTAACGCTCGTCCGCAATCGCCGCGCGTGCGATGCCAGCGGCATCTTCCAGCGCGATCCACGGCATCCACTGCTTACCGCTCCCAATGCGCCCGCCTACGCCGAATCGAAACGGCAGCAGCATTTTCGGCAGCGCGCCGCCATGCGCGTCCAAGATAATCCCGAAACGAAGCACCACGGTGCGAAGTCCCGCCGCACTTGCGCGCATCGCTTCCCCTTCCCAATCGCGCGCCAGCAACGCCAGGAAGTCAGTACCAGGTTCGCTGCCTTCGGTCAATATTTCATCGCCGCGATTGCCGTAGTATCCGGTCGCCGAGGCACAGACTAGGACGCGCGGCTTTTGCCGCAGACGCGCGAGCGCATCTACCAGCAGCCGCGTCGAATCCACCCGGCTGCTTCGCAGCAAAGCTTTTCGCGCCGGCGTCCACCGCCCGTCCGCTATGCTCGCGCCGCTCAGATGCACCACCGCATCGGCGCCTTCTATCGCTGGGGTATCGATCATTGCTGACGATGGGTCCCAGCGAACATCTCCCGCGGACGCGCGGCCTCCGGAGCGTACCAATCGAGCGGTGGTGTGTCCGTCCGCTCGCAGCGTGTTACCGAGCGCCGCACCCATCAATCCGGACGCACCTGATATCAGAATTTTCATTTTCTTTTCGAATTTGCGAGCCGCGTGTCTGCTGGCGCGTGCATCCAAGCTAAAGCCCGAACATCTCCGCGTCAAGCGCGCCGAACGCCCACAGGTACAGGTCCCGCACGTTCAGGACATGCTCAATTCGCCATCGCGAATGCAGAAACTGGCGCCGAAACGTTCGGGGCACGTTGCGGATACGCTAGAATCAGCGGAGTCGGGCAGCGGCGGATTGGCGAGTTTCTGATGAATCCATGGTGGCGCAAAAAATTGGCGCTGGCTTCTCTGGCTGTTCCGTGCCTGCTGCTGGGTGCCTGCCTGTTCGCGCTTTCGGGACTCGCGCAGGAAGCGCAGCCCGGTTCAACCGTGAACGCCACGACTGCGGGATCCGCGCAAATCGCCGGTTTCGCCCCCGCACGCGCCGCCACTGAAGAGCAGCTCGAACAACAATTCCTGGCCATCCCAAGCGCCGCGCGCGCCGAAAGCAACCTGCGCCATCTCACAAGCGTGCCGCATTTGGCAGGCACGGAGTCAAGCCATCGCGTAGCCGAATGGCTGCGCGGTCGGTACCGCAGCTTCGGCTTCGATGCCGAAATTGCGAGTTACACCGTCTGGCTGCCAATGCCGCGCGAAATCAAGCTTGTGATGATCAAGCCCAAACGCGAAAAACTCGCTAATCCCGAGCCGCCCGTTCCCGGCGATCCCACCAGCTACAATCCCCGCGCCACTCCGGGCTACAACACCTATTCGCCCTCGGGCGATATCACCGCTCCTGTCGTCTACGTCAACTACGGCATGGTCGACGATTACCGGCGGCTCGATCGCATGGGAGTCAGCGTCGAGGGGCGCATCGTCGTTGCCCGTTATGGACGTTGCTACCGCGGCATCAAAGCCAAACTTGCCGAAGAGCATCACGCCGCGGGGCTGATCCTCTACTCCGATCCGCAGGACGATGGCTACGCGGCCGGCGATACATTCCCCAACGGGCCGTGGCGTCCAATGGGTGGAATTCAACGTGGATCGATTCTCTACACGCAGCTTTATCCCGGTGATCCGCTTACTCCCGGTGTTGCCTCTGTGCCTGGAGCGAAACGCATTTCTCCCGCCGACGCTGCGAGCCTGCCGCATATTCCAACCTTACCCATCAGCGCCGCGGACGCTTCAGTCATCCTCCACGCAATGGATGGTCACCATGTTCCGCACGACTGGCAGGGCGCGCTTCCGTTCACCTACCACGTCGGCGGAGGGCGCGTGCGCCTCCACATGAAATTGGTGATGAATTACCGCCAGCGCCCGATTTACGACGTGATCGCCAAGCTGCACGGCTCGCTCGACGATCAGTGGGTCATACTCGGTAATCATCATGACGCGTGGGTTTACGGCGCGGCCGACCCGAATAGCGGCACGGCGTCGTTGCTCGAGACGGCTCGTGCCCTCGGCAAACTTGTGCGCTCCGGATGGAAGCCGCGCCGCACCATCGTCATCTGCAACTGGGACGGTGAAGAGCCCGGCTTGCTCGGCTCGACTGAATGGGTAGAACAGCATCGCGTCGAGCTGCAGTCCAAAGCCATCGCATACATCAATACCGACGTCGGCGTCAGCGGCCCGAACTTTGCCGCCTCCGCCAGCCCGTCGCTCAACGATGTGATTCGTGCTGTCACGCGCCAGGTGCCCGATCCAAACACCGGAGAAACGGTCTACGACGCATGGAGCGAGCATTCCGCTGGCGGCCGCGTGGAACTTTCGGGAGTAGCCCACCAGAATCCTGGCGAGCGCTCTCCCGGCGATGCGGCCATTGGAGCGCTGGGTTCAGGCTCCGATTATTCGTCGTTCTTCGACTTTGCCGGAATTCCGGCGATCGATCTGGCCTTCAGCGGCGATTACGGCGTGTATCATTCGCTATACGATGATTTTTACTGGATGAAGCATTTCGGCGATCCGACCTTCGCGTACCATGTGGCTCTCGCGCGCGTGCTCGGGATTCTCGCCCTGCGGCTGGACGAAGCCGGTGTAGTCCCGTTCGACTATTCCATCTACTCGTCGCAAATTTCGCTCGCCGCGGAGAGTCTGGCCGACCGCGTCTCGCAGGATTCGGACGAATCCGCCGCGCTTCAACCCGTTTTGGATGCGGCCGCAAAATTGTCTGATGCGTCGGCTAAAGAAGCGATGGCCCTCGGCGCGCTTGACGGCGAGCCGATCGAACCTGCGCTCGCCAATCGGCTCAGCCTGGAACTTGCGGACGTGGAGCAATCCTTCCTCGATCCGGATGGACTGATCGGCCGACCTTGGTACAAGCACACCATCTTCGCGCCCGGTACCTATTCAGGCTATTCCGCGGAAATGCTGCCCGGCGTTACCGAAGCGATCGAGAACGACAATCTCGCCACCTTGCGCACCGAATCCGATGCGGTGGCGCAAGCGCTCCTGCGCGCATCCGCAAGCCTCGACCGCATCGCGCGTCTCGCGCAAAATTCGCAAGGTCCTCCGCCACCGCAGCCCTTCTCCGGCCGCGAATAGTTTCGCGACCTCGCGCCTCGAAGTCGACGCCCGCTTTCAGCCAACGGTACGAATTTTTGTAGCCCCTGGCGCTATTCGTAACGGTGCCAATCTTGTAGCCCCCGCGGCTCGCCGGCGTTTTTTAAAACGCGAAATCTCACGCTGGTGATGCGCGCGGGCGTGGAAGCAACGCGCGCCAGCGTCTCGGCGCTGTTTGTACTGCGCTTTACCAGCAACCTGTCATTCCGAGGGAGCGCAGCGACGAGGAATCTGCTTTTATCCGTGTCGCTACTTGTGCAACCTCCGCCGTCTGCTCGACTTTCCCAAAAGCCTCGCAGCCTTCGAAACTGCCCTCTATATCTCCGGGTTTTTCCACTTCGCTCGCCGAAACAGGACCACGCTCGCAACGGCAATGGCCGCCTCGGCAATCACGATGGACCAATAAACTCCATTCGACCCCAGCCGCTGATGAATCGCCAGCCAGTACGCCAGCGGAATCTCAAATATCCAAAATCCGAAAGCATTATGACCGTCGGTGTGATGGTGTGGCCCGCACCATTATCGTCTCGCCTGCTGGCATGGCATCCGCTACGTGATTTTTATTCCTAGCGGCCTCATCTTTGCCGGAGCTATTCTCCTGCTGTTTTACACGCCCATTGGCGTTCCCACGTGGCTTTTGTGGCTGGCGCTCTGCCTGTACGCGCTCACATACTTGCTTACCGCCGTTTGGTGGGGACCGCAGCAAGCCAAGCTTACCGATCCGCGCTCGCCACGATTCACTCTCATCATCAGGACGCACTGGCTGCGCACAGCATTGGTCTCCGCGTTTGGCCTGGCTCTTTTCGCCGCGCTTGTGCTCCACCTGCCAGTCTCTCGGTAGCACAGAACATCGGCACGTGATCATTCCGAGGAGCGCACTAGCCGGGGCTCCCGGCGCAGTTTGCCGGGAAGGAATCCGCTTTTCCTGCGAGCACTGAGTCGATCTCGGCACTTTTGATCTTCGCCGTGCTCTAGTCTTTCTTCCTCGCTTAGTGCGCCAAAAAAAAACGGCCGGCGATTTGCGCGCCGGCCGTTTCGATGCGTCCAGCTATTTGTAGATGTTACCTGCGTCCTCCGCGCCGGCCTCCGTGAAATCCACCGCGCCCTCCGCCTCCATGAGATCGCGCGTTGCCGTGGAAGCCGCCACGCGCGCCACCGTCATGGTTGCCACGGAAGCCTGCGTTGCCGTGGTAGCCGCTGTTACCGCGGAAGTTTGCACCGCCCCGAGGACCGCGATTGCTGCCTCGAAATCCAGCGTTCCCGTGGAATCCGCCCTGCGGCCCGCGAGCGTTCCCGTTCCCATGAAAACTTCGGAATCCTTCGTGTCCGTGAACTGCCTCAGCTCCGTGAAAGTCTTGCCGGCCGCGGAAACCTTGGAATCCGCCGTGTTCGTCACCGTGGAAATCTCGGTGATCGCCGCCACGGAAACTTTGCCAGCCCTCGCCGCCGCGATACTCCCGGTTCGCGTAGCCGTGGAAATCGCGCCAGTGATCGCCGTCACGATAGTCGCGCCACCCGTCGTGGTCGTGGAAATCCATCCAGGCGCGGTCGTGAAAATCGTAGTACGGTCGCCCGTAGAACGCTGGTCCATAGAAGCCGCGGAACCATGGTCCTGCGCCAATAAAGACGCCTCCATCAAACCATTCCGGGCCGTAGTATCCGTAGGGCGCGCACGCGTATGGCGCGTATGGATAGTAGCCGTACGTGCAAACCGGCGCAGGTCCCGAATAGATGGCCACCGGTCCCAATCCGATTCCCACCGACACGTTCACGTGGGCGCTAGCGGTCATGGCAGTCGCTCCCGTCAACGCAACGAAAAATCCAATCACTGCGGCGTACTTTAGAGTTCGCATCGCCTTGGCCTCCTGCCGAACTTGCCTCTCTCCGTGCACACGGCCATATATGGCAAGGGGCATGCCAAACTTCCGAAAGCGTATCGAGCTACGTAAGTTCTGCAAAGACATTGACTTATGGGCAGAGCGGTAAAGATTTTCCCCCTGGTACCGCCGGGTACCGGTGGCTTTCCTCGACCACCGACTGCGCGATTTCAACCACCCCTTATTGGGTTTCGGCCCGCCCGTCGTGCTTCTCGTTCCCAGCGCAGCGGGTTAGAATGTGGCCCATGCGTGTGCGCGTTCTCTTCTTTGGTCAGTTGAAAGACATCACCGGCGTGTCGCAGGAAGAAGCGGAGCTTTCCGAAGGCGCGCGCGTGGAAGATCTTTTCGAACGCTACGGCCGCCGCTTTCCGAAACTCACTGAATTTCGCCCGTCGATCGCAGCATCGGTGAATCAGGAATACACGCACTGGCGCGCACCGCTTTCGTCCGGCGACGAAGTTGCGTTTCTGCCTCCGGTGAGCGGCGGCCAGCAGTCCGCGGTCGCGCAGCAGGACATTTTCCGCATTATCCGCGAACCGATTCGGCCCGAAGAAATCGTCGAGTCACTCAAAGCTCCAGAGGACGGCGCGCTGGTCACTTTCGACGGTTTCGTCCGCAATAATTTCAAGGGTCGCCAAACGCTCTATCTCGAGTACGAAGCTTACGAGGCAATGGCTTACGCAAAAATGCGCGAAATTGGCGCCGCGAGCCGCGAAAAGTTTCCCATTCATCGCCTGGCGATTGTCCATCGCCTCGGGCGCCTCGAAATCAGCGAGACCAGCGTGTTCATCGCCGTCAGTTCTCCGCACCGCGCGGCCGCCTTTGACGCCTGCCGCTACGCCATCGACACCCTCAAGCGCACCGTGCCAATCTGGAAAAAGGAGTTCTTCGTCGGAGGCGCCGTATGGGCCGAAGGCGAGCAACCCTCCGAGCTCCCCGCGTCAACCAAGTCTGAATCAGGCTCTTGATGAAAATTTTCGCAACAGGCCTCGGCGCGCTCTCAGCGGGCGCGGTTCTCCTGGGCGCGATTATCGCCATGCCCACTGGAGCTCTCTTGCAGAATCCGCCGGTCATTCGCGTCCAAACCGACCTGGTCAACATTTTCGCCAGCGTGCTGGACGCCAATGGCCAGCCCGTGATCGATCTCAACAAAAATGACTTCCAGCTAACGGACAACGGAGTGCCGCAAAAAATCGTGCGCTTCGAAGCGCAAACTGGCCGCCCGCTCGATCTCGCTTTGATGCTCGACACCAGCGGCAGCGAGTACATGGATCTGAAATTCGAGGCTGATGCCGCTCAGCGCTTCATCGCCAAACTGGTTCGCCCCGGCGATTCGTTGGGTTTTTTCGAGTTTGATGAAGACGTCACGCAGATCGGCAATTTCACCGACAACGTGAAGGAACTCCAAGCCGATGTGCGCCGCATCGAGCCCGGCGCGGGTACCTCGATGTACGATGCCATCGTCCTCGGCTCCAAAGCGCTCGAACGGCTTCCGCAGGATCGCCGCCGCGCCATCGTCCTGGTCACCGACGCCGGAGAAACCACCAGTGTCTCAAAATTTCCGGAGGCGCGGCGCGCGGCGATCGCCTCCGGCGCGCTTCTCTATTCGATCATCGTCCGCGCCGTGAAAAATGAAAACGGCCGTAACACCGGCGGCGAGCACGCATTAATCACGATTACCGACAGCACCGGCGGCGCGCTCTATTTCCTCGATGACGTGCGCCAAGTGCCCGATATGTTCAGCCGCATCGACCGCGAACTCCGCACGCAGTACTTGATCGGCTACTATCCGCATCCTGATCCTCCGCCAGGCAGTGACCGCCACGTGCTGCTAACCGTCAAAGGCGGATACACCGTACACTACAAGAGGGAGTACTTCGCGGGCGCTGCGCAAGAGTGAAGCGCGAGCAGTGCCTCGCTTCTCATGAGTCCATTTCTGCAAGCAGCCATCGAAATTGCGCGCGAAGCGGGCGCGATACTGCGCGCCGATCACGAACGTCCCAAAGAGATCGTCTACAAGGGCGAAGTCGATCTGGTCACTGAATCCGATCGTCGCTCGGAAGAGTTAGTCGTTTCGCGCCTCCGCCAGCGTTTTCCCGATCATGCCATTATCGCGGAGGAGGGAAGCGGCCAAGAGTCCGCTGGTGCGAAATATTGCTGGCACGTCGACCCGCTCGATGGCACCACCAATTTCGCGCACGGCTACCCGTGCTTCGCTGTTTCGCTGGGATTGCTCGAAGATGGCGAGCCGATCGTCGGCGCGGTGCTGAATCCCGTTTACGACGAACTCTTCACCGCCGCGCGCGGTGAAGGCGCGTTTCTAAATAACAAACCCATTCACGTGTCGCCGGTCAACACGCTGTCGCAAAGCCTGGTGGCCACCGGCTTTCCCACGCATCATCGCAAGAAAAGCGCCAACATCAATTACTACTGGGAATTTACGCTGCGTTCCCACGGTGTCCGCCGCGACGGTGCCGCTGCCCTCGACCTGTGCGCCGTGGCCTGCGGCCGCTTCGACGGTTTTTGGGAGTTTGGCTTGAAGTCCTGGGATACCGCCGCGGGCACGATTTTGGTGCGCGAAGCGGGCGGCATGGTCACCGATATGGAAGGCAATCCATATCAACCCGGCGGGCGCGTGTGTGTCTCGTCGAATGGAAAGATTCACGGTGAAATGCGCGAGATCATCGCGCACGTTGCCGAGCAGGTGGCCCAGGCTTAGTGGCAAGCTCAATGAATATCAGCGACTTCAATTTCGACCTGCCTGCGGATCGAATCGCGCAGCGACCACTTGCGGAGCGCGACGCCTCGCGCCTGCTGCTGCTCGACCGTGCCAGCGGCGCATATGAGGATCGTCAATTCCGCGACTTGCTGGACATCCTGCGCGGCGACGAGCTCATGGTCGTGAACAACGCGCGCGTTGTGCCGGCGCGCCTGTTTGGACATCGCGCCGGAATTCACGCGCAGCCACCCGGCCAGCACAATCCGGCGCGCGGCGAATTTCTGCAAGCGCAAATCGAAGTCTTGCTGGTCCGGCAGCTTTCACCGGACACATGGGAAACGCTCGTACGGCCCGGCAGAAAAATTCCCACCGGCGAGCGGATCGTTTTTGGCGAGGGTGAACTCGAAGCCGAGGTGCAGGGGCGCGGCGAATTCGGCCTTCGGGTGCTGCGCTTCCAATCGAAAGATGGGTTTCACGAGGTTCTCGGGCGGCTCGGGCATATTCCATTGCCCCCTTACATCAAACGCGGAGATGAGCCGATGGACCGCGAGCGATATCAGACAGTCTTCGCGCGGCAAGGAATTGCTGTGGCGGCGCCCACGGCTGGTTTACACTTCACGCCGCAGATTTTGCAACGCCTACGCGAACGGGGAATTGAAATCGCCGAGCTGACGCTGGAAGTCGGCTTGGGCACGTTCGAGCCTGTTCGTACCGAGCAACTGGAAGCTCACAAAATTCATGCCGAGTCATACGAGATTCCCGAATCCACCGCGGCGGCGATCATAAAAGCGCGCAACGAAAATCGGCCGGTTCTCGCGGTCGGAACCACGGTCGTCCGCGCACTCGAAGATTCAGCGGAGAAAAATGGCGGTCTGCCGGCAGCCGGAAAATTTGAAGCGAGCATTTTTCTGTTTCCCGGCAAAGTGTTCCGCGTAGTGAATCAGATGCTTACCAATTTCCATCTGCCGAAATCAACTTTGCTGGCGATGGTTGCGGCATTTGCAGGCCGGGAAAACATCTTGCGCGCCTATCGCCACGCGGTTGAGTCGGGATACCGCTTTTACAGCTATGGCGACGCGATGCTGATCCGGTGATTCGATGCGCTATCTGATCATCAGCGACATTCACGCGAATTTGATGGCTCTTGATACCGCTCTCGCCGCCGCCAAAGGCAAATGGGACAAAGCGGTTTGCCTGGGTGATCTTGTCGGCTACGGGCCGGACCCAAACGAAGTGGTCGAGCGCATCCGCTCTCTCGAAGCCGAAACAATTCGCGGCAACCACGATAAGGCCGTCGCTGGCGTCGAGGACATCGACGATTTCAATCCCATCGCGCGCGCCGCCGTGCTTTGGACCCGCGAACAGCTACGGCCGGAAAATCGCGAGTACCTGCAAAACCTTCCGAAAGGACCAAAAGCCATTGACGGATTCACGATCGTGCATGGTTCGGTGTATGACGAGGACGAATACGTTTACTCTCCAGAACTGGCCGTTGATCCGCTGAAAAGTGCTCCTACTCCCGTGACGTTCTTCGGCCACACCCACCTACAAGGCGGTTTTACGTTGCGTGGGGAAGATGCGCAGGCGTTGCACACTCTCCCGGGAGCGGGCCGCGAGTCTGTCCAATTGAAGATCGAGTCCGGCACAAACTACCTGCTGAATCCGGGCTCCGTCGGCCAGCCGCGTGACGGAGACGCGCGCTCCGGATTCGCCATCGCCGATCTGAAGCAGCACACGGTTGAGTTTTGGCGCGTTCCGTACGATATTGCGCAAGTGCAGCAGCGCATGACGCAAGCCGGTCTTCCCCAGCCGCTGGTTCTGCGTCTGACATTTGGACGCTGAGAGAAAAGCAATGAACTCGATGGGCGGTTTCGATCGCGAGGACAAGAGCCGGTTTCCGGCGGCATTCGTCGTCGGGCTCGTGATTGTCGCGCTCGTCGTGCTTGTGGTTGTTCTCGCCACCCATTCGACGCATCCCACCCAGCTGGGCCACCAGTCGAAGCTTCCATTCGACGCCGCCGCCCAGAGCTACGCCCCGAACATTCATTTCCAAAAGCTCGAATTGGCCGAGTCGTCGAATCTGCTCAACCAGAAGTTCACCTATGTAAACGGGATCATTGCGAACGACGGTTCGCGCGCGATCAAGGCACTGGAGATCAAAGTCGAGTTCCACGACCCGTTCGACCAGGTGATTCTGCGCGAGACACATCGCGTGATTTCAGCGTCGGATAATCCGCTTGCAGCCGGGCAGCAGAGGGCGTTTAATCTCACTTTTGACGGGGTCCCCGTGGAATGGAACCGGCAGAATCCGACCATTCAGGTAACCGGCCTGGTTTTGCGGTAGCAGCACTGTTTTTCTAAACGCAGGAGCAGTTGTCTATGAACGAATGGGCTGAGCTAGACCGCGCCTTGGAGGTTATGGCGGCCTCGGGGCACGCGGAAGTCCGCGAGGATGGCGAATGGCTCGCGGAACTTGCCGGACTGCATTGCGAGCTGCGCAGCCAAGGCAAGAATTCGCTGGTTCATCTTTGGTCTGACGAACGAAGTGTAACGCGGCGCGTGCTGCGTGTTCGCGAGCAGTCCGAAGATCGAATTATCCTCGAGGTGCAGCGGTTCGGACGTGCCAAGACCGGCCGCATGGAATTTCTTCGCACCGATACTCCGCGTTCCGCTGCGCGCATTACCCGCGAGATGTTTCGCGCGCGTTTCCACCGCATTCTTTCCGAACGCTTTCCCGACGCGCGCATCGATCCACTCACTACCTCGCCGGACTTGCACCGCTCGTTTTCAAGTTGGTACGCGCGCGGGAGCATGCGCGAAGCCGATCGCTCCTATGCGGTGATGGCTCTCGCGCCAGGCGAATCCGCGGCCGCGCTCGAATCCATGCTGGCGTTCGGAATCCTCTGGCTCGATTGGGTACGCAGCCGCGCGGAACGCCAGCCAATCGAAGGCTTGCGGCTTTTCATCCCCGAAGGAAGCGCGAAACTATTGCGTGAACGCACCGCCGGCTTATCGAGCGCCGCGCGCACGCAAATCTTCGCGTACCGCGACTCCGATTGGCGCATGCAAAAACTGGATACAGCGGACTCCGGCAATCTGGAAAGCTGGCTCGTGCCGCGAAGGGAATCGGAAGCGGCGCTGCGCTCGGCGCAGCAGGCTGGCCGGCGCATATCCACGTTGGCACGAGCGATGGGCGACTCTGCAGGCGCGGTTCGGTTGCACGTGCTTGCCGCCGCGAAAGAAGTAGCCTTCTGTTTTCGCGGGCTCGAATTCGCGCGCTGGTCGAAAGAAGGAATGAAATTTGGTATTGGTGATTCGCAGGAGTATCTGACCACCGCCAAAGAGCCAGCTCTCGAACGGCTGATCGTCAAGCTCGATCTGCACAGGGGCGCTCTCGCCGGCGAGACGAATCACCGGCTCTATCGCGCCGCCCCCGAGCGATGGCTGGAAACTTTGGTGCTCGACGATTGCACGCGGTTGGACGCGCAGCTCGATCCGCAGCACCTGTATTCACAAGTGCCCGCGCTGGCGGGCGGCAATCGCGGAATCTTGGATTTGCTCGGCGTCACGCGCAGTGGCCGTCTAGTGGTGATAGAACTGAAGGCCTCGGAAGATCTGCAATTACCATTGCAAGCGATTGATTACTGGCTGCGCGTTCGGCGCCATCAGCGCGAAGGCGATTTCGATCGCTACGGCTACTTTCCCGGAATCGTGCTGGACGCGCGACCTCCCCTCGTTTGGCTGGCAGCTCCGGCGCTGCGATTTCATCCCGCAACGGACACTCTGCTGAAATATCTCTCGCCGGAATTTTGCGTCACGCGCATTGGACTGAATGAGAGTTGGCGGCGCGGGCTGAAGGTCATGTTCCGCCAATAATTTTCTTCTTCGCCCGCGCCGGAGTGGGGGGAGGGGAAAAGGCGCAGAAAATAAAAGAGGGAAGCTGACCAGCTGCTGCTGGCCGGCTTCCCGGGGTGTGTCCTAGAAGTGTTTGTTAAGTTAGACGCAGACCTTCTGAAAAGGTTGCAAACCACGAATCAATAAAAAAGATATTTGCGCCACTTTTCATCGCGGTGCCCCATCAAGCGCATTAGTTGACGCGATGTGTGCAGCGTGAATGGACGTGGCCTGCGCTGCAGTTGAATACCTGCCTCCTCGGGGGTGCGATCGCCCTTGCTGTTGTTACACGCGTAGCAGCACGCCACCAGGTTTTCCCACGTGGAGCGCCCGCCTCGCGAACGCGGCATTACGTGATCGAGCGTGAGTTCCGACGCCGGGAACAACTGTCCGCAAAATTGGCACGTGTTGCGATCGCGCAGCAAAATGTTTTTTCTGGAAAGCGCGCGACTCTGTTGCGGGATGTGCCGGTAGCTAAGCAGCCGGATCACCGAGGGCACGGCAACCGATTTCGAAGTGGAGTGCACCTCGCCGTGATTGGTCTCCTCCGCTTGGGCCACTCCCTTAAGCATCAGCACCAGCGCCCGACGCACTGCGGTCACATTGATGGGTTCGAATGTTGCGTTCAGCACCAGGACTGGCGCCTGCATCAGGGAACGGCGACTACTGCCAGGGGGATCTGCGGATTTGTGCGCAGCCGCGTCGGACGCGGCTCCAGCGATTGGAATGTGGGGCCGAGGACGCAAACCAGTTTTATGCCGGTTGTCCATTACGCCGCCTTCACGTCTCGATATACAGCTCCTCACAGCGTATAGATGCCCCGCCGGGCTAGCTTGGTTGCCGAATTGCTCTGAACCACCGACGCTGGCATAGTCGCAGCTTGCCCGAAGCGAACTCGTCCGACCGTCACGCCGAAAACTGCGGCCGCTCCCGCTTTCTTCAGTGCCCGGGAGCAGGCATCCAGCGTCGCGCCAGTCGTCAATACATCGTCTATCAGCAAGACGCGTAGCTTGTCAATCTTCATCCCCGCGGCGGTCGCGTACGCGCCACGCACGGACTTCCAGTGCTCGGTTCGCGAGAGCACCAATTGCGGGGGGCGCGGCTTGATTCTGGAGAGAAGATTCGCATCCAGGGGCAGTTGCAGCCTCTTCGCAACGGCCCTGGCGATCAGCTCCGCCTGGTTGTACCCGCGCTCCCGATGCCGGTCGCGATGAAGCGGAACGGGCGCCACCGCATCGGCGCGCCACTCGGCTCCGGCTCTCACCGCCATTTCCGCCAGGCGCGCGCCGAACCAATCGGCTAGCGAGGTCACTTGCTCGTACTTCAGCAGGAGGACGGTTTCCGACAAAGCGCGATCGTAAATCGCAAAACTGCGCGCACGGTCGAAGGAGTAAAAGTCAGTTCGGCAAAGCCGGCAAAGCGCACCGAGCAGACGTGCGTCGAACAGAGGCACATCGACTGATCGTGCCTCGGACGCTTCCCCAGGCGCGGAGCTTGCCATCGGCCGCCCGCAGCAGGCGCAGAGCGGATCAACAATCCGCTCGAACGCGTCGAGGCATGCCGCGCAAACCGGAATTCGGCTGGCGCTCGTTAGCGCTTGGCCGCAAATGCGGCAAGGCGCAGGGAAGAGCACCGATGCGAGAGAATCAATCGCGCTTTTCAGGATCAACAAATGACCTGCCGACAAGAAAAACGAACTGACACGCTACTGCAACTCTCATCGGCAGGGAAGGCGGCTAAATACCAAGGCAGCACTGCGTATTTGTACGGATGCACTGACTTTACATAGGCGCAGTCGTCCGCGCAGGCGCCACCGCGCAAATCGCCGCAATTGTGGCTGCGTAAACTCGTTGCCCCCGGAAGGCGATAGGACGCCTTCCGGGGGTGCAACAGTCTTGATGAAAGGGATCAGCCCCTGCAGGGAGAACTACAGCTGCCCGCGCTCCTGCTTTTCCTGGCAGACGATGCAGTAGCGGGTCCATGGCACAGCTTCCAAGCGCTTCTGTTGAAGCTCCTGTTCGCAAGAGATGCACTGGCCGAACGATTCGTCCTTAATCCTCTTAAGCGCGTCGTCCACAAGTTGAAGCAGCGCGCGATCGTTGTGAGTCTGGCCGAACAGGAATTCTTTGGTGTATGAATTCGCAGCTTTATCGGCAAGATCCACGGTGGGATCTTCGTCGGCTTCACGGCCCTCCTGCTCCGTGCGAGAGATGGCGCGGATCAATTCTTCGCGCCGGGTCTGTAATCGTTTTTTGTAGTATTCGAGACGCTTCTTGTCCATGAGTTGATGTCCTAGGTGAGGATAAAAGCCTCACTCAAATCGGATGATTTTAGCGACCGTTGGCCGGTCTTGTCAAATCAGTACCGTCGTCATTTACGATGTCGCGAAAGATATCAGCATCCGCCTCATCCGGCACCGCAAACTAGATGCCTAACCGTTCCAAAAGGATTCCAAGACGGCGCTTATAGCTGCAGTTCTTTGCGAGCGGGAAAAAGAAAGTGAATCACCAGCGCGGAGATCCCCAGAACCCCAAAAACAATCAGGCTGCCTTCCGGGCCCACCGTTCCGCCCGTCAGCCACGTCGGGCCGTGAAAGCCGGAATTCATCAGATGTCCTGCGGCAGGAACGCCGCTATCCCGAACCGAGTAGAAGAAAGTCTCACCCCAGTCCCACATGGTATGCAAGCCGATCGCGAACCAGATGCTTCCCGTGCGTCGCAGGGTGAAAGCGGCCAGTAGCCCGAAAACGCCAGCCATCAGCGCGCCGTATTTCGCCTCTCCGGGATTATTCAGATGAATGGCTCCAAAGGCGACGGCCAAAATCGCGGCGGCAGGCCAAAACCCGGCGGCTAATTGCAGCGTAGACTGCAGGTAGCCGCGAAAAGCAAACTCCTCGAATAGGCCCACAGTGATGAACCCTGCGAAATACAGGATCCCGTATTTGGTGGCAGCCAGAGCGTTAAGCGTCAGTCCGTGAACCGAAAATCCATGCAGAGCGGCGATCAGGCCCATCAGCAGGCTGATCATTGCAAACCCGTACACCGCGCCCTGCCAGAAACGCTTACCAAAGGCTTCTCTGCCCGGCAGTCCGTACGCCGCGAACGAGCGATCCTCGATCTTGCTCATCACCCACGCCGTGATCAGCGCAGCCGTTGCCGTCACGCCGTCACCGAACAGCAGCGTCGCTGGCGTAAGCACCAGCGACGCGGACAGGTGCGCAACCATCGCGCGTACACCGGGAATCCAGATGATCAGCACCGGCAGAATGCCCGAAAGCACGAACCAAATCGATATGGCGATCACCAGGCGCCATCCGACCCGCAGCCCGAGCGGCCCTAAGAATATGCGGGTCATCGGGTGTTCGCCCGGCGGGAGTTCGGGTCCGTTCGACGAGCTTTGCGGCGGTTCGCCAGAAAGTGGCTCTAAAGTCATTTCAAGGAGCGCTCCGAATCAATCGGTCTTGCCGGTCGACGCCCTTAAACTCGAGCCAGCCGCCTCGGGCTGACTCTAACCCGTCGCCCATCACCAAATATAAACGAGTGAAGCTGCCGAGAAGCACAAGAATCCATAGCGTTTGTTTTTCAGAGAGCGATAAATTGAGGAGGATGTGCATAATCCGCACAATTCGGTGCCGCAATGGACAAGGAACCCAAACATAAGTACACCAGCTGGCGCAAGGCGTTTTGGCTTATTTTCCTAGCCATCCTCATAACAACTCTTTTTGCCTCGGAGCGGTCCCCGAGCGACCGTTTCCGGGTTGGTTCCCGCGGCGACATCTGCACGATCGCGCGAATCAGCGAATCTTGCCATCGCGCCCCGCGCCGATGGGCGTCGAATACTTCATCCAAAATTTTCATCCAATATGCTGGCATTCAAGTTGGCCAAATCCGTTAATGGAGGGTGGGCCCGCCAATGCCTCAAACCGACAAGCAGAACAGCGACAAAAAATCCCAGGGTGACCGGCACAAATCCGTAGTGATCTTGTCCGTTATCGCCGTCATTTTGATCGGCATTTTCCTGATCATCTTGTTTTTCTTCCACGGAAATCTGTACTCGAGCTCGCATTATCCGTCGGGGATAATTTTGTTCTCCCAGGCCATAGCTGGGCACAATTTTGCTGGCGGAGAAGATCAGCCTTCGACGGTCTTCATCGCCAGCTCGGCCAAAACGCTTAGCTCCTAATTTCCGCCGCCCGGAGGCCGCCCAGCCGTGCAGAAATACATGGCATTCGTCTGCCCGCAGCGGTAGATTCGTTGTTCCGGATCTCGAATGCCTAAAACATACGAAGAAAGCAAGCGTGAGTGGCGCAAGGCGTTTCTAGTGATCGTCAGCACGATTTTTGGAGTGCTGCTCGCCTGCGTGATCGGCTTAATTCTCTTCCATGGCCTCCCTGGCCACTGAAGCGGAACGCTATCCCGCATCCGCAAGTCGGTAAACGCAGCCTATCGGTGTGCCTCCGCGTTCCGCCCTCCAGAATTCCAGCGTAGTTGGAGTTAGTTGACCTTCCTTTAACACCACCGTAACAATTCGCTCGCACAATGGCGTTTTCGGATCGTCACCTTTAATCCCGATGGGCCTTTAGCTACCGAGCCGTCATACGGCCCGGAATTGTCGGTGCGTTGTCTAGAACAGGTCCTTTCCCGAGAGTGGGAACGACGTAGCTGTATTTATGCGACCCGGAGATACGGAAGCTTTCAAATTCAAGGAGGAAAGATGAGCATAGTGAGCAAAAGCCGTTCGGGGCGTCGGTTGTGGGTTGCGGTCCTCGCACTCGCCATTTCGGGAGTATGTGCGGCTGCCGACTCCACCATTACCGGCGCCGGTAGCACGTGGGTCTATCCCTTGGTGGCCAAATGGTCCGAGGCTTACAAGGTCAAGACGGGAACCGAAGTTAACTACCAGTCGATCGGCTCCGGCGGTGGAATTGCCCAGATCAAGGCAGGAACGGTGGCATTCGGCGCTAGCGACATGCCCTTGAAGCCCGAAGACTTGAAAGCGGCCGGGCTGATCCAATTTCCGACCGCAGTCGCAGGCGAAGACCTGGTATACAATCTCCCTGGCATCAAGCCCGGACAACTCATTTTTACCGGTCCTCTGGTTGCTGACATTTATCTCGCGAAGATCAAGAAATGGGACGACCCGGCCATCGCCAAGCTGAACCCCGGTGTGAAGCTTCCCAATATGGACATAACCGTCGTGCATCGTTCGGATGGTTCTGGAACGACTTTCACGTTCGCGAACTATTTGTCCAAAGTCAGCCCGGAATGGGAACAAAAAGTTGGAGCCGATACCTCCATCGCCTGGCCGACTGGAATTGGCGGCAAGGGTAATGAGGGGGTCGCGTCGTACGTCCAACGTATCCCCGGCTCGATTGGTTATGTCGAATACGCGTACATTTTGGAAGGTCACTTGGCGTGGGCGCGGATGATCAACAAGGACGGCAAAGTGGTCAGTCCCACCCTCAAGGGCTTTCAGGATGCCTCGGCGCACGTGGACTGGTCCAAGGCCCAGGATTTCTATGTGATCCTCACGGACCATAAGGGTCCCGACACTTGGCCGATTTCGGGCTGCACTTGGCAGATACTCCGCAAAAGTGCATCCAAAGACACCAATCTGGCAGTAATGAAGTTCTTCTATTGGGGCTTCGAGCACGGACAGGGCATGGCGGAGTCGATCTCGTTCGGTCCTCTGCCGCCGAGCACCGTTGCAGCCATTAAGGCCTATTGGAAGAATGAACTCGGCTACACGATCTGAAACGCTGGCAATTGTTCAGTGAACTTTCACTCTAACTCTAAAGGACGCTTATGAGCGGCTCGGACATGACATTTGGGGCCGAACTTCGGCCCGTGTCCGAGGAGCCTAAACCGGCCGTCAGGTGGTGGCGCCTGACGGGCGACTCTCTGTTCCACGCGGCGGCGGTTTTCGCGGCGTTGATAGCCGCCGCCGCGCTCTTTGCCACCGTCATCGCCATCGCCTACGACAGTCGGCTGTCTATTGAAACTTTCGGTGTTTGGCGGTTCCTTACTTCGAGCGAGTGGAATCCGGTCACCCAAACTTTCGGAGCCTTTCCGTTCATTATCGGTACGCTGGTGAGTTCCGCGATCGCCATGGTTCTCGCCGTGCCGGTGAGCTTTGGGGTTGCGGTGTTCATCGCCGAGATAGCCCCGTCTTGGATTAAGAAGCCCATCGCAGGGGCTATCGAGTTGCTAGCCGCCATACCTAGTATCGTTTACGGCCTTTGGGGGCTGCTGGTCTTTGCCCCAGTGTTCTCTAGCATTGAACCGTGGATCACTCAGTATTTTGGCGCGATTCCCGGCATTGGACTCCTGTTCCAGGGTCCGCCGGCAGGAATTGGCATGTTAACTGCCGGAATCGTATTGGCGATCATGGTGCTGCCTTACACTTCATCGATCATGCGCGACGTATTTTTGATCGTGCCATCTTCGCTGCGCGAATCTGCATATGCCATGGGCGCCACTACCTGGGAAGTGGCTTGGGACATCATCTTGCCCTACACGCGATCTGCCGTGATCGGCGGAATTTTTCTGGGTTTGGGCCGCGCCCTCGGTGAAACGATGGCGGTGACTTTCGTCATCGGGAATAGCAACATGATATCTCCCAGTCTGTTGATGCCGAGTGCGACAATTCCTTCAGTGCTGGCCAACGAATTCACCGAAGCGACCACGCCGCTATACCTGTCGTCGTTGATCTATCTAGGTTTGATATTGATCGCCGTGACCTTGATCGTGCGCTTCCTTGCTGTGCTGCTCATTCGCCGCCTCGGACGGCGGGAAGGAGCGTCGGCGTGAAGGCGGTAGTAGCGAGGCGTCATGCGGTCGACTTTCTCAGTAAAATCTTGATGGGTATCGCGACGGTCGTAGGCGTGTTCTTCCTATTGTGGATCCTCTGGACCACGCTCAGATTCGGCATCGCCGGGATGCATTGGGATTTGTTCACCAAGGACACGCCAGCGCCCGGCACTAACGGATTTGGCTTGCGCAATGCCTTCGTCGGAAGCCTCGGTTTGCTTACCTTATCGATGGCCATAGGAGTCCCGATCGGTCTAATGGCCGGCACATGGTTGGCGGAATACGGCTTTCACAGCCGACTTGCCAACGCGGTTCGTTTTATCAACGACATTATGCTCAGCGCTCCATCGATAGAGATCGGCCTGTTTGCGTATGCCATCGTCGTGGCTCCGATGGGCCACTTTTCCGGGCTTGCCGGTAGCGTCGCGCTGGCCGTGTTGATGATCCCTATCATCGTGCGCACCACCGATGAGATGCTCGGTCTGGTAGGCGGCGACATGCGCGAGGCTGCCATCGCACTCGGCGCGCCGAAGTGGGTAGTGATTAGCAAGGTTACGTGGAAGGCGGGGCGTGCCGGGATTCTGACCGGTGTATTGATCGGCTTGGCGCGCATCACGGGTGAAACAGCTCCATTGCTGTTTACCGCCTTGAATAACCAATACTTCTCGACCAACATGCTTCGACCGATCGCAAATATACCGGTAGTCATCTTCCAGTTTGCGCTGAGTCCCTACGAAAACTGGCAGCAAATGGCCTGGGCCGCCGCGTTCATCACGGTATTGTTTGTGCTGGTGCTTAGCTTGGTCGCGCGCTGGTTCCTGGGCAAGGTGCAGGTGCCTAAATGACCCCCAATGGATCGGAAGGATCGGCCATGGCCAAAGTTCCCGCTGTCAGCGTCAAAGCGTCCGATGCCGCACGTAGCGGAGATGCACCGCAGACGCCCGTCAAAATGGCGGCGAGGAATCTGAATTTCTATTACGGAAAATTTCATGCCCTCAAAGATGTCAGCGTCGAAATTCGTGAAAACCGGGTTACTGCGTTCATCGGTCCATCGGGTTGCGGCAAGTCCACGCTCCTGCGGGTTTTTAATCGCATGTACGATCTCTACCCTCGCCAACGCGCGGAGGGCGACGTCATTCTCGATGGAAAAGATATCTTAGCGTCCAAAAGCATTTCGCAGTTGCGCGCCAAGGTTGGCATGGTCTTTCAAAAGCCGACACCCTTCCCGATGTCCATCTACGAAAATATCGCCTTCGGCGTTCGTCTATATGAAAAACTGCGGCGCTCGGAGATGGACCATCGCGTGGAACGCGCTTTGACGAAAGCCGGCCTGTGGCAGGAAGTGAAGGACAAGCTAAACCAATCCGGCCTCGGGCTTTCTGGCGGCCAGCAGCAGCGCTTGTGTATTGCGCGAGCGCTGGCAGTGGATCCCGAGGTGCTGCTCCTCGATGAACCGTGCTCTGCGCTCGATCCGGTTTCCACCGCGAAGATCGAGGAGTTGTGGTTCGAGCTGAGAAATAGTTGCACCCTCGTCGTAGTCACACACAACATGCAGCAAGCAGCTCGCGCTAGTGACTTCACCGCCTTCATAATGGACGGAAAGCTGGTCGAATTTAGCGAGACATCGAAGCTATTTACCACACCTACCGATTCCCGGACGGAAGCTTACATCACGGGCCGATTCGGCTAACCCAGAGGAGCGGGAACCATGTCGCGTCACTTCGACGAGTTGCTTGGCGATCTTCGCAATAAGCTGCTGGAAATGAGCGGTTTGGTTGAATCCGCCATCCGCGATAGTGTGCACGCGCTTGAGGGCAGCGATGACTCGAACGTTCAACCGGTCTTCAAGCGAGAGACCGATGTGAATCGGCTAGAGCTCGAGATCGACAGCACCGTCACGAATCTATTGGCCCTCGAGCAGCCTGTCGCCGGCGATTTGCGTTTCATTACCGCAGCCGGAAAGATCAACAGCAACCTCGAGCGCATCGGCGACTTGGCTGTCAATATTGCCGAGCGCTCCCATTCCTTGCTCCAGCATCCGCATCCCGGCATTCGTACGGACATACCTCAGCTTGCTGAGCTCACCGAGTCCATGGTTAAGCGGGCGCTCGAAGCCTTTGTTGAAAAAGACGCGAATGCCGCTCGCGCCGTCCTTGTTTCCGACGACGCCATCGACGATCTGCGCGACTCGGTCTTCAATGACTTAATCGCTCAAATGAAGAAGGACTCTCAGTCCGTGCAGGCGTGCGTCGACTTGATGTTCGCGGCCCGCAGCCTGGAGCGAATTGCCGATCACGCGACCAACATCGCCGAAGCAGTCGTCTTTATGATCGAGGGTGTCGAAGTTCGCCGTCACCACACCCAGGTGGTCAGCAGCTAATCTCTTAAGTTCGCTTCTTTTCCGTTTACCGCCCCACTGCCTATTTCCAGGGCGTGGGCATGTGATAGGGCACCGTCACGATCACTGCCTCGATCTGCCGTATTTGCGCATGCTGGATTTTGAAAAGCTCGAACATCACGAACGAATACGGGCGATCGAATGGGATATGTACCTGGTAGGTCGTTCCGTCAACCAGCTTAAACGTATCGTCCGTGCCGGCGTGATCGAAAAACGCGCTGGTTAGCACCAGCCCCTTCTGCCGGTCCACCACCAGGAATCGCCGGTCGCGCACGCGCGTCACGAAATGCAGCAATCCGGTTTTCAACTGCGCTTCGCAGCCCATCTTCGCCACGCCCTTGCCGTCGGGATTCCCCGCCGTTATCACGCCGTTTTCCACTCTTTGGCAATCCGGAGCAAATGAAGTGAAGATTTTCCCGGTGTTCAGCTGGATCGTAGAGAAATAGCCATTCGCCAGAGCGATCAGCTTCTGGCGCGAGAGCCGCTCATTGGCCGGAACGTCTTCATAAAACACCGGCTTTTTCGTTAGCGCGTCGGGATTCGGAAAGGCGCTGTTGGCGCTTTCCTTGCGCGCCACCAGCACTTCAATCTCAGTCGCTTCGTGATTCACGATCTTCAGCCGCGCGCCCAGAATGTCCGGCGTGTGGTTTTCGTCCACTACGCCGTAAAAGCCCACTTCGCCGCGCTCCGGATCGTCGATGTAAAGCTTGTAACTGCCCAGGCCATCCGCAGTGGCCCACAGGCCGTCGTTCAGATGCAGCACCACGTTGTTCTCCGAATATTTCACATTTGCCGAATGGGGCAGCTTTGAGGGGTCGTGGGCCACCAGCGCGGCCAGGAACTTGTCGACAAAGCCATTCAGGCACACGCGATCGCAGTCGTTGGCCGCAGCCGCGCGCGCAGCGGGCGCAGCTGATGCCTTTGCAGCAACCGCAGCCGTCGCGCCATGAGACACACCGCATGCCAGCGCCGTGCCGAAAATACACACCGCTACCACACCCAGAATTGTGATTCTTTTCCGCATGATCCCCCCTGAGGACGCGATTCGAGCCCGAAATCTATAACAGATGCAGCGCTGCTCCGCAACTTCCACTGCAACAAGTCTCGGCAGGATTCGTAGCGCGCCAACGCGCGTCATATCCGCGAAGCGTGAGTGGTTCGCGGTAGAAAAAGAGGCAAATCGATCCCACCTAAGTTGCTATCGGATCGAACCGCAAAAAAAAACGGCGGCCCTCATCGCGGGAGGGCCGCCGGAAGAGATTGCTTGAAAACTACGCCCAGCTGAAGCCCTCCCGCTTCAACGGCAATCGGCGGGCGCGCTTTCCAGTGACCTTGAAAATCGCATTGGCGATAGCCGGAAGCACTGGCGGGAGAGGTGGTTCGCCGAGTCCCGTGGGAGCGTACTTGGTATTCAGGAACTCGATGTGAATATCCGGCGGGGCCTCCGTCAAACGCACCGGCTCGTAGCCGTTGAAGTTGCTTTCGGTCGCGCGGCCGTGATCGATGTTGATCTCATAATCCATCAATTGGCTCATGCCGTCGATAATGCCTCCGGCGACGATATTCTGCGCGCGTGTGGGGTTGATGATCTGGCTGCCAATGTCTCCTACCGTCCAAATTTTGTTCACCTTCACCTGGTTGCCAGTAACGGTCACTTCCGCCACATCGGCGAAGTAGCCCATGTGGCAGAAATGCGCGCCGATGCCCAACGCCGTATTTGCCGGAAGTGTGCGCTTGCCCCATCCGGAATTGTCGCGAGCCCGCTCGACGCACGCACGCATCCGCGCTGCGATGTATGGTGCGCCGCGCATGCCCATGCCGCCCGTAGGAGCTGGCAAAGGCTCAACATTGAGCAGATCGACCAAAAACTCAACCGAATCCTTTCCGGACGCGTTCGCCAGCTCGTCGATGAACGACTGAATCACGAAAGCGATCGCGTTGCTTCCCGGGGCGCGCATCGCCCCCGTGGGAATTCCGGTGGGCATCATCGAAGTTCCCAGTTCGTAATTGGGCACGAACCGTGCCGGAAACTCGTCCGCCTCCATGTTGGCTGCCGAAGCAAACCGCCCGTTCGATCCGAAGCTGATGAAGTGGTTCTTCCAAGCGATGATTTTGCCGTTGGCATCCACTCCCGCCTTCAGCGAATGGTAGCCCGCCGGACGATAGAAGTCGTGATGCATGTCGTCTTCGCGCGTCCATAGCAGCTTCACCGGCACGCCGCCGCCGACCGTCTTGGCAATGTACGCTGCTTCGAAGAAGTAGTCGTTCACCAGCCCGCGCCCGAAGCCGCCGCCGCCGCGAATCATGTGGACGGTGATGTCCTTCGGCGACATTTTCAGGAACTGCGACAGCGGCATCACGCCGATGCCGGGAAGCTGACTGGTGGTCCAGATCTCGAGCTTCCCATCCTTATAGCTGGCGGTAGTGTTACGCGTCTCCATGGTTGCATGGGAGAGGAACGGATACGCGTAAAATGCCTCCACCACGTGCGCCGCGTTGCCGAACGCCGAATCCACGTCGCCATCGTGCCGCAAAATCTGCTGCGGCTTTTGCGGAGCGAGCGCCTGAGCCTGCTGCAGGTAGCCCTCGCTACTCTCGCTGGCGGTGGGGCCCTCATCCCATTGCACCTTCAGCTTTTCACGCGCGTGGTTCGCTTGGTACCACTGGTCCGCCACGATCGCCACGCCGCTCGAAAGCTCGGAAATGTTTCCGTTGCCCTCCACGATAAACGCATGCCGCACGCCAGGCAGCTGCTTGATCTCATCCAGGTTCGCGCTGACGGCCTTGCCGCCGAACACCGGGCACTTTACGAAAACCGCGCCCAGCATTCCCGGCAGCGAAACATCGATTCCGTAGAGCGGCTTCCCACCGACGATCTTCTCGTCATCCACATCCGCCGTCGGGTGGCCGATGATCGCATAATCCTTCGGATCCTTGAACTTCAGTGTCTGGAAGTTCGGCACCGGCATAGTAGCTGCCTTGGTGGCCAGCTCCGCGTACGTCGCACTCTTCCCCGATCCTTCGTGCTGAACTGTGCCGGACTTGGTGGTGCATTCAGATTCCGGCACGCTCCATGTCTGCGCCGCGGCCGCAACGATCATTTGCCGCCCGGCGCGGCCGATTTGCCGCATCGCCATCCAGTTCAGCGGTACCGCCGTGCTCCCGCCTTCGATCTGCAATCCGTACTTGGCGGAATCCACGTCGGCCTGCTCCACTTTCACGCTCTTCCAATCCACGTCGAGCTCTTCGGCAATAATCATCGGCAGCATGGTGCGCACGCCGTTGCCCGTCTCCGGGTTCTTGGCCATGATCGTGAACGTGTTATCCGGATGAATCATGACGAACGACGCGGGTACCAGCTTTACCTCTGGGAAGCGCATCTGGGCGAACACTTCGTCGAGCGGCGACGCGTACAGCGCCAGCAGCATTCCGCCACCAGCCATCGCGGTCACTTTTAGAAAGGATCGGCGATTGATCTGAATCTTTTCCATGGTTGGCATGGGTTTCTCCTATATCTTTCCGGACCTTAGAGTGCCGCGCTGGATTTGTCTTCGGTACCGTGTGCGAGTTCGGCCGCGTGCAGGATGGCTTCGCGAATGCGCAGGTAGCATCCGCATCGGCAGAGGTTGCCTTCCATCGCGGCATCGATCTCAGCATTTGTGGGGTGAGGATGCTTTTTCAATAGCGCCGACGCGGACATCATCTGTCCCGCCTGGCAATAGCCGCATTGCGGCACGTCGCCGTCGATCCACGCGCGTTGCACCGGATGCGTGCCGTCCGGCGAAAGCCCTTCGATCGTGGTAACGTGTCGGTGACCCACGGCGGAAACCGGCGTAAGGCACGAGCGGACCGCCTGATCCCCCAAGTGCACCGTGCAGCAGCCGCACTGCCCGATTCCACATCCAAATTTCGTGCCGTGCATTTTCAGGACGTCGCGAATCACCCACAATAGCGGCATGTCCCCGGGAACGTCCACAGTATGGTGGGTCCCGTTAATGGTTAATTTGTAGGGCATGGTCTACTCCAGACATACGAAGATTAGCCGACGGCGCACACGGTAGCACTGCGAGTTAACAGTGTCAATCCGCTCGATTTATTCCCTGCTGAAGTGTTGCGGAGAGGCGTAACTATTCACAACGATTTGAAGCGCTAACGTACATCGATTTTGATTGATTCCGTCGGGCGCGGGGCCTTTCGACCCAGCGCCCAACAACTTTAGCGAATATTTGTGGATGCGGCAATCCGCGCGGCCATTTAGTCGCCCATCTGCACTTGCAGATATTCGCCCGGCAGGCTATCGAGCCCCGATTGCGAGTCAGACGAATGTCGCGATCGCTTGGCTGCGTGCTCCTGCTTGCGAGGCTGCGCAGGAGAAGTCGCTTCCGGCAGCGGCACCCGTTCGATCTTGATGCCCAGCGTGCGCTCCAGTTGCGCCACTTCGCCGCGCTCTTCGCGCGAGAAGAGCGCCGTGGCTACGCCGTGCTCGCCCGCTCGCCCTGTGCGGCCCACGCGGTGAATGAAATTCTCCGCGAGTTCCGGCAGGTCGTAATTGATCACGTGCGCCACATCTTCCACGTGAATC
This sequence comes from Candidatus Dormiibacterota bacterium, assembly GCA_035534415.1. Lineage (GTDB taxonomy): Bacteria > Acidobacteriota > Terriglobia > Acidiferrales > UBA7541 > Palsa-295. The sequence goes on from DATLSB010000194.1 coordinate 27,655, forward strand.
CCTCGCGCAGCTACGTCCGTCGCCACCAGAATGCGGTAGCGTCCGCGCTTGAATCCTTCCAGCGCTGCAATCCGTTGCGATTGCGAACGGTCTCCGTGGATCACCGCCGCTTCGAATCCATCGCGCTCCAGCGCCCACGATAACCGCTCGGCGCCGCGTTTCGTGCGCGCGAACACCAGGCAGCGCCCGGTTTCTTTCGTCAGCAAATGACGCAGGATTTCCTGCTTGCGATCCGACGGCACTTCGAACGCTTGCACGCGGACGTTTTCAGACGGCTTGAGCGTCGAGCCCAAAGCCACCCGCGCCGGATGCCGCAGGTAATCGCTGACCAAATGCGCCACCGATGCTTCCAGCGTGGCCGAAAAGCACATCGTCTGCCGCTGTTTCGGCAGCGCCGAAGCGATGCGTCGAATCGACGGGAGGAATCCCATGTCGAGCATGCGATCCGCCTCATCGAGCACCAGCACGCGCAGCGCGCGCAGGTCGATCAGATTGCGATCGAGAAAATCTTCCAGCCGGCCCGGAGTAGCGATCACCAGCCTTGCCCCGTGGCGCAGCGTCTGCAGCTGCTTTCCTTCGGAGAGTCCGCCGACGACTACAGCTGCGGCGGGGAGCTGCCGCCCGCGCAGCGCGTCGTACTCCTCGGCCACTTGAATGGCCAGCTCGCGTGTGGGGCCCAGAACGAGCGCCGCGACTCCGCGCGTCTTGTCCTTTAACAGGTTCTCCATGATCGGAATCAGGAACGCGAGCGTCTTGCCCGTTCCGGTCTGCGCCGTAGCCAGCACGTCTTTGCCTTCGAGCGCGTGCGGCACTGCCACGGCCTGCACCGGCGTCGGTGTTACGAAGCCGGCGGACGCGATCCGCTCTTGTAAATAGGTTGAAATGGGAAGTTCAGAAAAGCTTTGCATTGAATCGGAGTTACTTTCTTGTCCGGCGGCACCGCCCGCTGCTTGCACGTATCCGCTCAAGCGTTCGAGCTTGCTTTGCCAGTTTCTTTTTGAATTACGCTGAACACATCGGAGGGAACTGAAGGGCGGGTAGTCTCAGATGAACTGCACCAGAGGGACCGCACGACACAACCGCGTATCAACGCAAAGTGAGTATAGCATATCGCCGCCCTTAACCTAGTGGATTCGCAGCTCTTGGCCGGCGCCTGTTTCTATTCCGTCAACGCCCGAATTAGAGTATAACCGCTCGGAATTACCATCTCTCGGTGCGCGGGGCGTTCGTAAAGTTATCGCCGTTCTCGCGCAGGGGGAAAGTCGATGGCCGATATCGAAGTTCCTGTCCTGACCGTGGGCGGAAGCCTGGTCGGAATGTCCACGGCCCTTCTACTCGGTCACCACGGCATCCCCAGCCTGGCCGTTGAACATCACCGCGGTACCGCGATCCACCCCCGCGCCGCCATGATCACCCAGCGAACCATGGAAATTCTGCGCGAAGTCGGCATCGAGCAGATCGTCTTGCAAAAGTCGGACGAACAGTTTGTTCAAGACGGCGCCATCATGGCCCTCGAAAGCCTGGCTGGGAAAGAAATCGCGTGGTTCATTCCTAATCTCAACGAAGGCGTGCGTGACGTGAGTCCCAGCCTGCGGCTTTTCATCACGCAGAATTTGCTGGAACCGCTGCTGCAATCCCGCGCCCACGAACTCGGCGCCGAGCTGCGCTTTTCCACGGAGATGGTCTCGTTCGAACAAGATCGAGAGGGTGTCTCCGCGGTGATCCGCGAGCGCGATAGCGGCAAAACCTCAACGGTGCGCGCGCAATATATGGTCGCCGCCGACGGCAGCCACAGCAAGATTCGCGATCGCCTGGGCATCCGCATGCTCGGCCACGGCGTGTTTTCGAAGAGCATTACCATCTATTTCCATGGGGACGTTACGCCTCTTTTTCGTGGACGCAACCTGAGCGTCATGTACGTGGTGAATCCGGTGTTAAACGGATTTTTCCGAATTGAAAAGCCCTTTACTTCAGGTTTTTTGGCCGTGCACTGGCTGGGTGATCCCCAAAATCCCACAACTGACGTATCAAGGGATCTGACCGAAGAAAAATGTTACGCGCTCCTTCGCGCCGCTTTGGGCGACGACAGCGTGCCGATCAAAATCGACAACGTGATGCACTGGGACGCCGAGGCTGATACCGCGGAACACTTTCAGAAGGGCCGCATCTTCCTGGCCGGTGACTCCGCACACGTCATGCCTCCCCACGGCGGCTTCGGCGGAAACGCCGGCATTCAAGACGCGCACAATCTCGCGTGGAAATTGGCATATGTCCTAAAGGGGCTTGCCGGTCCGGAACTTCTTTCGACCTACGAGTCGGAACGCCGGCCCGCGGCCGCCTTCACCGTCGAGCAGGCATTCTCGCGATACGTGTCGCGTGCGGCGCCTTATTTGCGCTCACACGATATGCAGGCGCTCGAAAACGATCTGAACGTCGAGTGCGGATACGTCTATCGATCGGCCGCGGTCATTCCGGAAGACGCTGCCGACCAGCGCCGCCACGTGAATCCCCGCGAGTCCAAAGCACAGCCCGGTACCCGCGCGCCGCACGTCTGGCTCGAACGAGACGGCGACCGAATCTCCACGCTCGACCTCTTCGGTCGCAATTTCGTCCTGCTCGCTGGTCATCAAGGAAATTCATGGCCGGCCATTGGCGAAACAGCTGCGAGACAATTGGGGATTAAGCTGGATGTGTATCTCGTCGGCGGGATGGGTTTGAAAGACTCGTCCGGCGAATTTCTGTCCGCCTATGGGATCGACCCAGCCGGCGCGGTTCTGATACGCCCCGATGGCTTCGTCGCGTGGCGCTCAAGAGCTTCTGAACTCGTTCCGCCCGCACAGCTAACGAGCGTTCTAACTTCCGTTCTGTGCCGCAGGACGCGACTTGAAGCCGCTTGACTTTCCTCGCGTGGCACCGCATTTTGGAGCGCCATGACTCTGCTTCCTACATCGCTCGTGGGTTCCTATCCCCAGCCGGACTGGCTGATCGATCGCGAAAAGCTGAGTCATCAGATGCCGCCGCGCGTCCGCGCCGCTTCGCTCTGGCGCGTCGCGCCCGAATGGCTCGAACAGGCCCAGGATGACGCCACGCTGCTCGCCATTCGCGCGCAGGAACGCGCTGGCCTCGATATCCTCACCGATGGCGAAATGCGCCGCGAAAGCTATTCGAACCGCTTCGCCACCGCGCTCGAAGGCGTCGATCTCGAAAATCCTGGGACAGTCACCAGCCGCAGCGGCCATTCCGTCACCGTGCCGCGCATCGTCGGCAAAATTCGCCGCAAATATCCGGTGCAAGTTCGCGACATGAAGTTTCTGCGCGCCAACACGGATCGTACGGCCAAGATCACCGTTCCCGGCCCGTTCACCATGTCGCAGCAGGCGCAGAACGATCACTATTCCACGGTGGAAGAAATGGCGCTCGACTACGCCGCCGCCGTCAACGAGGAAATCAAAGACCTCTTTGCCGCGGGCGCCGACGTGGTGCAAATTGACGAGCCTTGGATGGAAGCGCGGCCTGATGAAGCCCAGCAGTACGGTTTAGCCGCGCTCGAAAGAGCCGTCAAAGGCGTCACCGGTACGACGGCCTTGCACGTCTGCTTTGGTTACGCGGCGCTCGTTCCCGGTAGGCCCGCGGCGTATTCATTCCTCGAAAAATTGGCCGACGCCCCTGTGCAGCAAATTTCCATCGAAACCGCGCAGAGCAAACTCGATTGCTCCGTCCTCGCCAAGCTGCCCAAGAAAATCATCATTCTCGGCGTGATCGACCTCTCCGCTCCCGAAGTCGAATCCGCGGAAACCGTGGCGTCCCGCATCCGCCGCGCTCTCCCGTACATTAGCCCCGAGCGCCTGGTAATCGCCACCGATTGCGGAATGAAGTATCTGCCCGCAGCATCCGCCTTCAGCAAAATGCAGTCGATGGTCGCAGGCGCAAATCTCGTCCGCGAAGAGCTTCGCACCGCCTCGCATCGCCCCTGACGCCGGTGGATGGGCGCTGTTTCGACCCCGCCAAAAATGGCGCACCTTCGACCCAAGCCTCTTGGCCCACAATCGGCAGCAGCAAGACAAACTCAAACTTCGCATAAGGGACTTCTGGCCCGGATTAACTTCCGGTTTGCCCGTGATTCAGGGGTTTCTGAAATCGATTCACAAGCCGACATATCAGTACCAATCCTGGTCGGTGAGTGCATCGACGATTTGGCGTAAAACGAGAACTCTCCCGGCGACGTGCGCATTTAACAGGAAATGCCGTGTTCCGCGCTGGGTTGGACCAGGCAAACCGGATATCGAGAGGCCTCGGGAGCCGTGACTCTTACAGAGTGTTGGCTGACGCGGCCCCGCCCTCCTAAGCAGACAGAAGCTGTTATTGCTTTGAGGCACTGGATCGGTCGGACGGCTCATAGACCGCGCTCTTCGGCAATCGCGGAACAACCTGAACGCCAGCCCAAAGCGTGGCGATCGTTTGCTCGACCACGAGAGTCTGGTCAGGCAAGTCAGGCACAACCCCTTGGATGACCATGAGCGTGGCGAGGCCGAAGATCGTGTACCACCAAGTGTGGGCTACCACTATGTCATCCCCACTTGGCAATCCTTCATCCTTGGCAACATCGAAAAAGAGCTGTATGAAACGTTGGAACAAAGGCCTGCCAATGTCGTTGATATATTGTCCAGCGCGGATGCCGTTGCGGTTCTCCGGCCCGAAGAAGACGTTGCGGAACTGCTGTGGATGGGCAGTGCAGAACTGAATCAAGCCACGTGAAGTCGCAAAAAGACGCTCTTTCGGTGCAGGATGTTTAGCGGCAATCGCGTCGAAGTTCTGAATCAGCAGCCCGATCGTCTCCCTGCTCAACTCGGCAAGAATATGCCATTTGTCAGGAAAATGCTGGTAGATCACGGCGTGCGTATAGCCGATCTCTTTCGCGATCGCACGAAGCGTTACGGCTTCGTAACCGCGATCGGCAAACATTTTGCTGGCAGCCGCAAGGATTTCGCCCCGCAGCCTTTCCTTACGCTCTGCCCGGCGACTTGGTGATGTGGATGTCACTTCAGTAGCTTAGTCCCTTCTGACGAAATTTGCGACCGCTTGTTATTTTATCACCATTGGTTGCAAACACGCCACCCTCTCATGGCACAGTGGTTGATGTGTTCACAAAATAACCATCGATTATTTTGCAACCAATGGTTTTTCTGAGCATCTCATGGCTAGGTCGCTAATTTTGGATGGGCGGCCAAATACGAGGCAAAAGGGAGAATGCGATGAAGGAGAAAACGACCATGTATTTAGTCATGGGCATTACTGGAAAAGTTGGGGGCGCCACCGCGCGGCATCTGCTGAAGCAAGGCAAACAGGTGCGAGCACTTGTGCGCAGTCGCGAGAAAGCGGCGAGGTGGGCAGACCAAGGCGTGGAGTTGGTGGATGGAGACTGGAACGATGCGGCAGCCATAGCGGCGGCGCTCAAAGGTGTTGAGGGCGCGTTTGTAATGTTGCCGGCTGTATGGGCACCCTCGCCTGATTACAGAGAAGCAAAGGGCGTGATTGCGAACTATGTCGAGGCGCTGACCAAGGTAGTGCCTCCGCGGGTGGTAGCGCTTTCGTCGGTGGGCGCGAATAGAACAAGCGGGCTGGGGATGATCACCGCCTTATCACTTTTGGAGCAAGGTTTTCGCAGCCTGCCATCTCCGGTCGCATTTGTGCGCGCAGGCGGCTTTTTCGAAAACTTTCTTTTCGGCTTACAGGCCGCCCAAGGCGGAACACTACCGGTCTTCTACAATCCTACAAACCGGAAATCAACAATGGTCGCGACAAACGATATCGGCGCGGAGGTGGCAAAGCTTTTGACCGGGCCGGCGTGGTCAGGGCATCGCGTCATCGAGCTGGGTTCGATGGTAAGCGCGGATGAAGTAGCGGAACAATTGGGTGAAGTCCTAAAACGCGACGTAAGAGCCTTTGCCGTCCCGCGTGCAGGGTGGGCGGAAGCGTTTGAGCAGTTCGGCGTCCCGAAGGGCCACACTGGACCTGCCGAAGAAATGTATGAGAGCGTTAACGCGGGTTGGATGAACCTCGGAATCACGGGTACGGAGCACGTAGCGGGTACGACGTCCGCACGCGATGTGTTTGCGACCGCACAGAACGCCGTCAAGGCGTAAGTCCGGGGCAAGCTGAATCAGCCCGGTTCCTTGGGAACTGCGGCGCTCCTTGTTTTGGGTGCAACGGGCGGAACCGGACGGCTGATCGTCCGGCTCCGCAGCCCTGGCGAAAGGCCATTCCGTCGTGGCCCTAGTTCGCTCGAAGGCGAGCGCCGATCTGCCGGGAGTGGACGTGATCGAGGGCGATGCCCGTGACCAAGGCATCCTCACCTGTTCTCTTGTGGTGAAGGGTGCAGAAAGCCCTCGTTTAATGCACGACCCGGAGGCCGTCCCGCCGATGCGGCACCTTGATTTCAGTCGCGTACAAAAGCCGACTTATCGCAGAACGATTTAAACCATTTAAACCGCCAGAAAAGGAGCTTTTTATATGAAAGATGAGCGCACAATAGATAAACCCGCAGCAGGTCGAGCAACTCAAATAGCCGCGATGGTAATAACCGGTCTTCTCGCCATCATCTGGGTATACTTTGGGACGTTATATCTAATTCACGATCCCGGAGAATGGAGGATCGTCAATCAAGAGCTCGGATACCCGCTCTATATCATCCCTCTGATTGGCGTAGCGCACATCCTTGGCGGCGTGGGCCTTCTGATTCCCAGTATGCCTCGATTGACTGAGTGGGTTTATGCTGGTCTCACGATCGATCTTTTACTCGCGTCCTATTCACACCTGCATGGCGCTGGCAGTACCTGGGATAAATTTGATCCGATTCTCGTCATGGCGTTCGTCTTTGCTTCGTATGTATTAAGACGCTGCATGCGCGCAAACAGGTGGTCGATATGAAGAGCACGCTCGGCGGACAGTTTTACTTTTTCCAGGCACGTCGCGGAGGCCCAAAGAGGGTCCGGCCCGCCACTCATCCGAAGCCCTAAACGGGCTTGTGGAAAGTTCTGGGAGGATTGTCGGCGACCCGGAAGTTATCCAGAAACGGCGTTGTAGGAAGTTTCGGTCCAGAGCCAACCGGTTCAGACCAATGGCCGGCTCCTCGGAAGTTATCGATTCCGAGCGAGTACGGAGAACATCGACCTCGTGTACATCCCGCGTACATCAGTTGAGGATTTTTTCCGTTTCTGGCCTAAGTGGCGTTTCTATCTCCAGTAAGTTTCGTCTCATAAGCGACGAGGCTTGTTTCGGCGCCACTTTTCGCGCTGCTTCATCGTGCCGCCATTCCGGCATTACCCTGGTCTTCAAAACCACGTTTAAGGTATTCACTAGGGCTGGCCCCGACAACTCGTTTGAACGCTTTACTGAACGCGGCGTCGGACTCGTAACCGACCGACCGACCGAGCAACATCGATGAGCTTTTTGTCACGCCGTTGTAGTAACGGCATCGCTTTCTGCATCCGCCACTCGGTTACATATTCCAGTGGTGTTTGTCCGAGTAGCTCTTTAAAACGCGCTGCGAATGCGGAGCGAGACATGCCCGCCGCTTCCGCCAGGGATTCGACCGTCCACGGCATGTTCACGCTGTAGTGAATGGCACTTAAGGCGGTGCCCATTTTTGGATCGAAAATCGCCCGAAGCCATCCTTTGTTGCGGCGTTCCGCTCCCGACGCGATATGCGCCCGGAGTGCTTGGATAAATAGAACCTCGGCTAGCCGAGTCGAGACCACTTGAGCTCCCGGCGCCTGTTCTGCAATTTCTGACGCCAGCGCCTGCATCGTATTGCGAAGAGCGAGCGTGCCTGATCGGCCTTAATCAGAATGAAGCTCGGTAATAACTGAGTGACCGGCTTCAGACTGGCGCGATCGAAACTCAAGGACCCACAGACGATTGTGGTCGGCGCGCCGCCACCTCCATAATGAGCGACATTGTTGTTGGCTTTGGCCCCGATCTCCCGGAAAGTGCAGCTCGGACGTGTTCGCGGGCTGTCGCGCAAAACAATCGAAGTTCCCCGGGCCAACAAAAAGCAATCACCACCGGTGAGCGGAATCGGCTCCGGAATTCCTTCCACACTCAGCCAGCAGTTGCCGCGCGAAAGCATGGCGAAGTGCGCCAAATCTGTGGGTGACATCTTTTTGTCGGAAGGCGTGACTTTTTCTTCGGTCTGCTTCTCCTGTATTACGCCCCACGGGGCTGTGGCTTCGAGCCTGTGCAGACCGAAAGCGGTCACGTGCATCGTTCTAAAGATGTCTGTGATCGGGTCCAACTTAGCCTCCCCGTTTGGACGAATAGACAAAAGATTAGGACTCCCGAGCAGTTCTCGTCCACCACCAAAGAAATCTACTCCTCTGTAGGAAATGCTTCAAATCTACCGAAGGGGGCAGTTATGGGAAAGCTTGAGGGTAAGGTTGCAGTCATCACGGGTGGATCGAGCGGCATGGCGCTGGCGAGCGCCAAGCGGTTCGTTGAAGAGGGCGCCTACGTTTTCATCATGGGCCGCAGGCAGGAGGCGCTCGATGAGGCCGTCAAGCTGATTGGCCGGAACGTGACCGGCGTGCGCGGCGACGCGGCCAATCTCGATGACCTCGACCGCCTGTTCGATACAGTCAAGCGGGAAAAGGGCAAGATCGACATCTTGTTCGCGAGCGCGGGCAGGGGCGAAGCCGCCAAACTGGGCGAGATTACCGAGCAGCACTTCGATGCGGCCTTCAGCCTGAACACGCGCGGCACGCTGTTTACAGTTCAGAAGGCGTTGCCGCTGTTCAACGATGGCGGATCGATCTTCATGACCGGGTCAGTGGCTTCGGTGAAAGGTTTCCCTGGTTTCGGCGTGTATGCGGCGAGCAAGGCGGCCTTGCGCTCATTCGCACGCACCTGGCTCAACGAACTGAAGGGCCGGAATATCCGGGTGAACGTGCTGAGCCCGGGACCGATCGCCACACCGATGCAGGAAGAAGTTCTCACCAAGGAGGCGAAGGAGATGTTCGAATCCCTAATCCCGCGGGGAAAGATGGGTCAACCTGAGGAAATCGCGACGGTCGCGCTGTTTCTTGCTTCAGACGATTCGAGCTTCGTGAACGGAGTGGAGTTGTCCGTCGACGGCGGCTTGTCGGCCATCTGAATCGGCGGGCGAAAGAGGGTAGCTGTAAGGATCGCCGAACATGTGCGGACAAAGTGTCTAACACGTGTAAGGGAAAAGGAGAGATTTCGATGAGCATCGAAAAGAACGTCCAGATTGTGAAGAATTTTCTTGCGGCACTCGGCCGTCGCGATAAGCAAGGTTTGCTGGCGTTGTCTGCCGAAGATATTGAGTGGATCATTCCGGGCGGGGACTGGCCGCTGGCCGGCGCGCACCGCGGGCACGCAGGCTTGGAGAATTTACTTCAGAAGGCTAACGAGACGGTGGAAACTTCCTTCCCACAGCCCCCCGAGTTCATAGCGCAGGGAGACCGGGTTCTGGTCGTCGGCGTCGCCACGGGGAGAATCAAAGCCACGAACCGGACGTTCGAGGACCATTGGGTCTTCGCCTTTACCGTTCGAAACGGCACAGTGACGAACATCCGGGAGTATATCGACACGCTAGCGCTGGCGCGGGCCTCCGAGATGGCCGCGAGCCCCAGGCTCTAACACAGCGGCGCCGACGCCACGCGGTACGAACCATAAAGTCAACAAACGACGAGGCGTGGTCAGCGCGCCACTTTTCGAGCTGCTTCATCCGCGCGACGATTCGACACTGCAGAAAAGCAGAATCCTCGCGTGCACGGCGCGCCCCGATGGAGACACTTTGCACGACTCTGAAAGCGCTAATGCGCCTTCTGCAAAATCTGCGATGGGTCCGCTCCCACGCGCCCAGATATCGCCGCGCTCTTCGCCGCAGCCGCCAGTCGAAAATCGTAGTGAACGCTGGGCAGATTCGGAATTGGCGACGCAGGATCCTTCGGATTCACGGAAATCACCAGCGAATCGCTCACGCCAAAAACCGTGTCCGAATCGATATGCTCGTCTCCAGCCACGTACAGCGCCGTCACCAGCTCGCGATATCCCGGCGCGTCAACAATGAAATGAATGTGCGCGGGGCGGTAGCCATGCCGCCGCTGCGCGCGAATCATGTCGCCCACCGGACCATCCATCGGAATCCGGTAGCCCGTGGGGCAAATCCCGCGAAAATAATATCGTCCCTGCGAATCCGTGCGGAAGCGTCCGCGCAAGTCCATCATCGACGGGTCGAGTTTCTGCAGATCGTAATTTCCGGTTTCGTCCGGCTCCCACACCTGCACCAGAGCGTTGGGAATGCCATCTCCCGCGGCGTTCGTCACCTGTCCGTAGTACACCACCTCCGGCCCCTTGCTTTCGGAGATGATCGAGTCGCCCAGCTTCAGCACCGGCGCGTCCTGCCGGTAGAACGGTCCCAGCAGGCTGGACTTGGTCGCTTCGTCCGCGGTCCGCTTGTCGTGCAGCGTGTTTACCAGCGAACTAAATCCCAGCGTGTCTGAAAGCAGCACGAATTCCTGCCGGTGTTCCGTGCATTTCTGTCCCACGGCCGTCAGGAACCGAATGGCCGTGAGCCATTCCTCCGCGGTCAAATCCACTTCGCGCGCGAACTCATGCAGGTGGCGCACCAGCGAGGTCATGATCTCTTTGAATCGCGGGTCGGTTGTTCCGGACATTTGCTCGATCACCGCATCGGTCACCGTATGTTCGTCAATCCTTCGCACCATGGCACGCCTCCAGATTACTCGCCAATCGCTCATCTTCCGATTCAAGCGAACCAATCGACGTCACGGACCAGCCGCCGCACCAGCCCGTTGCGGGCCATCATAATCCCGTTACAGTAAGTTTGCTCGAAGATTGATTGCGCCTGGCTTGCAACTACTCTGCGCGGTTCGGGCGGGATTTTCGCCGCAGTTCAGGGACCCAAAAACCAGTTACTTCGGTAGGCTACCCACCAGCTGAAAATCAGGATCGGTATCGTCGCGCCAATCGCCCACCATAGTGGGAGAAAAAGGTCGGCGGCAACACCGAGCACGGTAAAAAACGCCCAGAAGATCTTCTTCTCCATGCCTGCATTTTAGACCACCCCGGCGCTGCACTCATTCGCGGTCTGCTCGCTGGTTCCACACGAGCGGCGGAACTCATCGCGCAGTCATCGTAATTGCACAGCGGAACGAATTACCGCTTCGGTGAACGCCGGCCGGAAGCCGCGTTCTTCGGAGCGGGTTGCGGCGTCGCTTCATCAGGTGGCGGCGAGAGAGTGAAGTGTCCATTGACGATCGGATTGCGATCCTCGCCTTCACAATCCTCATAAACCATCCGGTGAATGTGCGTCTCTCGTTTATACGTGCGGGTTAATCGCCACGGCTTCGTGAAATTCACGGGATCGATGATCGTCATCTGGTCCTGCAGATGGTCTTTGTCGATCATCCGGATTCTCTCGATGAAGTGCGCCTCCGGACTCAAGTAGGTGACCAGCTCCATCTGTTCGATCCCGCCAAACGCCACCACCGCCGTACCTTGCGAATTTTCAAAACCGGACGGCGCCGTCACCTCGATCGTATCGACGACCAGCGTCTGCCCTTCCCAATGTCCGATCGAATCGCCCCACGGCGTCGGCCAAAGATCATCTTTGCCCGGGTGCTTCCGCCCGTCCGTATAAACGTGACGAATCTCCCGGCTCGAAAAAATCAGCGCGGTCTCTTTCGGCGTCGGCAGGATTTCGAACATCAGCGGCGAGTCCAGCATCACCATCGGATATCCGAACGTGCAAGCCGTCACGGCCCCGCCCGGATCGGCTCCGCGAAGCACGGCCGCCATTTCTTTCTTCTCTGCTGCCACCACCTTGTCAATCTTCGCCTGCATCGCCGGCTTATTCGGCGGTGACCACTGCAGGTCCTTCAGCACCGTGTCGAGCGACTCGTAAAACCCTCCATTCGGGCTCGGCGTCACCCCCACGATCTCCCACTGCCCGCTCCAGTCCGGCAATTCCGACGACGAAGCCGCGCCCATGGTGGCCACGCTTCCGGCCATCAGTCCAATAACGACGGCTAGGTATCTCGCGTGCCTTCGCAGTTTCATCAGCGTTGACCTGCCGTCGCTGGCGGCGCTCCAATCAGCGGTCCATTTGGACCCGTGCCCGAAAGATATTGCCCGCCCTTCACATTGTTGTGCATCGGATGGATTACGATGCTGGCTTTGTCACCGGGCTTCAACGTGCCGGGTCGCCATCCGGCTCGCGCCAGATGCTCCGGGCTGGTCATCTCGATGCTCCACTCTTCTTCGTTGCCTGCAGCATTCTTCACCAGCAGCTGGATGAACACGTGCGGGTTGGTCCAGCGGAATTCTTTGACGGTGCCATGCAGAGTGACCGTCTTCGACTGGTCGAACATCGTAAACGAATGGTGCGCTATCGACGGACTTGCCGTCAGCATCACGGCGATCGCAACGACACTCCAATTCACCACCCTGCCCACCTTATTCCTCCATCGATCCGGATTTCGTAGCGCCTGCGCGCCCAATGACGGTTGGCTTTTGCTTCTCTAGCGGCAGCTTATAGCACATCCAACATCCGCTTCGCACCAGCCGGATTGTTCGGCCAATCAGTGGGAGAAAAGTCTTTGACCGGCCTGACACAGAAAGATCGGCGTGTCGGCTTGCAATATGACCGGTGAATCGGAGCAGGTGGTGTTCGTGGCAGGCCCGTGTGGAATCGCAGATTTGGCCGACGAAGTCGGTCCGCTCTAGCCAGCTCGGCTTGCAATCAGCGCTGCGATCCTTCCCGAGGACGAATGGTAGGCCCGTGCGGGCTCGAACCGCAGACCTCCACCGTGTCAATTTAGAACATGATAACAGCGGTGATAAGCAGCAGTAGGCTGGAATGCCACGCCAGACGGTGATTTAGACCCATTTTACAGGCCTTTGCGCCACTGCTGCATGCTGGGGCAGTTCCCCGCCTAGACAGGCTCGTTATGTCACAATTTACGTCACAATCGCGAGTGCGCAGGGTCAGGCGCTCGATAACATCACTGTAGGCGTCCCGCGATCCGTTGCGTGAGCGTCGGTATAACACGCATCAAAGTACCCCTCTTGTTGCCTTGTGGCCGCTCGATTTCTCGATTTCGAAGGAGTTAGGCCGTCATTTCATGCCATCCAGTGCGACTGTAACGTTGCGTTTTCGAGGCGAGAAGCGGCTCGGACCGACCTAAGTTTAGAGAAAG
>DATLSB010000195.1:0-3923 GCA_035534415.1 Candidatus Dormiibacterota bacterium
TTGTCGACAACCCATCCGTAATGGCGTTCGGCGGTTCTGATCCTCACACAGAGACCGCCTCGTGCCAACATTGACGATGCGGAGTTCTTTTGACGCGATCTTGTGCAAGTAACCGAAAGCGACAATCGACCCCCGCGACGCATTGACGCAAGCCGGCGGCTTCCGGCTGGTAGTTGTCCATGCTCTCGTTAGTTCTTCGAGGAGACAATCACCGCAGGATCAAACGAAGTGGTGTAGCCAGCGAATTTGCCGTTCACCCTGCCGGTGAAATCGACGCCTCCGACCAGGTGCTGTCGAAAGGTGTGGTTCATGCGGCCCAGGCGAACGGTTTGGTCGCCGAGAGTAAAAGAAGTTGACGAGGTAATCGTATGCCACCAAGTGACGAAAAATAGATTCGTGCGTGGTGGATCGGTGGCGTTGGGGCTCGGATTGGCGTCAAAAATCACCTGATGGCGCCATATGGTAGTCAGCACCGGGGTCCCTTGGCGAAAGGAATCGGGATTCGGCGTGGTGAGGTCACCGCTGGGTACAGGATTGTAGTAGATCGTCATATTGCCTTCCCGGATAACAATCTTTAAGCTGCCGTGATTGGTGACCTTCTCGGTGACGGAGTCGTTGTAGAACGTAAGCAACGCGGAGGCTTCGTTCTGTGGGACGCCACCGAGATAAATCTGGTCGTCGCTCAATCCGCGCACATGGCTGATATAGCCGTACTGAACGGAGGTCGCGGGAAGTCCCGGACCGGCCGGGGGAGAGTTCTTCACCTGCCCGATGAATTCGTACATCTCCTGATCGATCTGGGAAAAATCGAACGGCGGCGGAAACTGCGCACACGCTGTTCCGGCCGAACCGGCCACAATCAGCATTACGAAAAGCAAACGCCAACGCACTATCGATCTGCATCGCATGGAGAACCTCCTTTTGAATCGTTCTTTCCATGGGGACGGGCGCATGATGCACGCGAGCCGAAGGACGGACAATAGAGACTGGATGGAGATTGGCTGAAGCTTATATGAAGGACTAAGTGGCTCTGGCGAAATAATTTATTACTGGCATCAAGAGTCCGACGAACCTATAATGCCATACAAGTGACGGAGAAAGATCGTGCCTGCAGCTTACCAGTTCGAGGATTTTCAGCTGGATGTCGCGCGCTATGAACTGCGGCGCAACGGCCGCGTCCTGAAGCTGGAGAGAATTCCCATGGAGCTGCTGATCCTGTTGGTCGGCAGACACGGGGAATTGGTGTGCCGCGACGAGATCATTGCCAAGCTTTGGGGCCGGGATGTTTTCATCGAGACCGAGCTCGGCATCAACACGGCAGTGCGTAAGATTCGCCAGGCCCTGGGAGACGACCCCGAGCGACCGCAGTTCGTGCAAACCGTGGTGGGTAAGGGATACCGCTTTGTCGCGGCGATTAGCACCGGTGCCAACGGTGCTTCGCCGTGGTATCGCGCACAGTCAAAGAGTGGCCATGACAATAGAGCACCGTCTGCAGACCAAGCAGCGACTCTCGAGCTACCGCTTGAGGCGATTCCCAGTGGGGTTGCCACAGCTACCCCGGAATCCAGTGGCGGGCATAGGGCAGTCCTACCGAGCACCACAAGCTCGGATTCTGAGGGGAGGCTGCTGAAGTCAGCCGAGCGCGGTGGCAGGCGGCGATACGCTGCGGCACTATTGGCTTTAGGAACCGTGGCGGTTGTAATCTCGCTGCTCTTGCTGGTACCTGCGCGTCTTCCGCGCCCGCCGCTGCTCAACCGCCGCATAACCATAGCGGTCTTACCATTCACTAACCTCAGTGGCGACCCAGCCGAAGAATACTTGAGCGATGGAATGACGGAGGAAGTCATTACGGCGCTGGGCCAAATCAACGCTGAACGCTTAGGAGTAATTGCGCGCACTTCAGCCATGCATTACAAGCACACGGATAGCGATGTGCGGCAGATAGGTCACGAGCTTGGGGCCGACTATATTCTCGAAGGCAGTGTTCGCCGCGCTGGGGATCGCATCCGCGTTACGGCACAGTTGGTTGGTGCCCGCGATCAGACGAATTTGTGGTCGCAGGATTACGAAGTCCTTGAGTTCAACGAGATTCCGGGCGTGCAGACGAAAATCCGGGATGCGGTGGCTAAGGCATTGCGCCTCAAAACGGAAGCGAAACTCGGTTCGCCCGCGATGGTCCAGCCTGAAGCTTACCAACTCTACTTGAAGGGACGTTATTTTCTGGATCGCCGCGATCCGATATCGCTACAGAAAGCGCTCGACTACTTCCAACAATCTACGTCCCGCGACGGGAATTTCGCGCCCGCATGGGCCAGTGTCGCTCTTTCCTATGAGTTGCTCGAGTATGTGCGGGCGATCAGCCCGACTGATTCGTATCCTAAGGCACTTTTGGCAGCCAGGAGGGCCGTGCAAATCGATCCGCAATCGTCCGAAGCCCATACCGCACTCGCCTACATCCACGAGCACTACGAATGGAACTGGACGGAGGCCGATGGCGAACTGACGCAGGCTTTGACGCTCGATCCGAGTTACGAGTTGGCACGTCAATGGTATTCCTACGAGTTACAGCAGCGCGGCGACTTGGAACGGGCTCTGGCGGAGATGCGGCGGGCTCTCGCGCTCGATCCAGTATCGTTCCGTGTGAACGTTTCCATGGCGGAACGTCTCGAGCGCGCCGGACGACACGACGAAGCCATTCAGCAGTACTTAACCGCGCTTGAGCTTTCTCCTGACGATGCTCGCACCCATTCGAAGCTTGCTGAGCTCTACGGGAACAAAGGTGACGTCATCCTGGCTGCGACGGAATACCTGCGTGGGCTTCAACTTTCCGCCAGTCGAGAACAGGAAAAGCGATTTAATGATTTGAATGCGCGCGCTGGATTCATGGCGGCGTTCTCCGCAATCGAAGCCGAGAAATATAGGGCTTCCTTACGAGCTCTTAATGCCCTGGCGGCTCGCGGCGAGTACGTCTCTCCGTCAGACTACGCACTCATTTACGCGCTTTTGGGCGATCGCAAACAGGCCCTCGAATGGTTGCAGCGAGCGTGCGACGAGCATGCCAGCATCATGCTGGAGTTGGGCAGTCCGGTATTCGATAAGATCCGGGACGCGCCGGAATTCAAGGGGCTCGTGCGCCGGATAAACATGCCCATGATTCACGCCGAATCGTAAATCCGTGGTGTGAGCTCAGCCCGAAACGAGCTTGCGATTCGTCCGACCAGGGCGCTTTTCATGAAGGCCCTGCGAACCGCAGAAGTCGTTCTTCTGGACTGTCTATGATCCGCAGATTCTGGGTGCTCGATTCAATGTGTCTTGCTTTGATCAACGGCTCGGTTCTGGCCGGATGACGGGCAAACAGGAAGTTAGAAGTTATCGGTTCGAGGGTCGCTACCGACGCGTTAGTGTAGAGCGGTTCGATTGTTCCCCGATGGTCGATCCACGGAAGTCATTCAGAAACGGCGTTCGAAGAGGTGGCGTGGAAACAGTCCTGCTCGAAACAGAACGCTGAGCGGCACGCTCCTGGAGTGAGGACCTTCGATGATGCACGCTTTGTGCGAAAGGAGCGCAAAGTGGAACGAAAGAAAGGGCAACGGTACAGCAATGAGTTTCGGCGACAGGCTGTTGAACAAATGCGCGGGTGCGACAACATCGTGCGGCTCGCGCGAGAGATCGGTATATGTCGCAGGGCTCTCTACAATTGGCGGGATCGATTGGACCAGACCAACCCTCCGCCCGCGCGATCTCGCGAGATGATCCTGCGCAAGCAAATCCTCAGGCTGAAGCGACTGCTAGCGAATAAAACTCTGGAGGTGGATTTTTTCAGACATGCCTTGCAAAGAGTAGGCGCTCGACGTCACCAGAAGGCCAATTCTGGCGACACCGCATCTACGATGAGATAAGGGCAAGGATGCGGTTGCAAGGCT
>DATLSB010000196.1:0-3559 GCA_035534415.1 Candidatus Dormiibacterota bacterium
GAAGAAATGGGGTCGCGCGTTTTCGGAAACAACCGGCTGTCGCATTTTCTGCGCAGCGACGTGCCAGGCTCGATGCGGGCGCGGTTC
Source organism: Candidatus Dormiibacterota bacterium (assembly GCA_035534415.1). Lineage (GTDB taxonomy): Bacteria > Acidobacteriota > Terriglobia > Acidiferrales > UBA7541 > Palsa-295. The sequence goes on from DATLSB010000196.1 coordinate 88, forward strand.
GTTTTCGGCTGGAGCGAATTTTTCTTCGCGCCTTTTCAGGAAATTCTCTACAGCGTCGAGACGGGCCAGCCGGCCAGCATCAAAGTGCACGGCATGGGCGACTTCGAATATTTGCAGCAGCATCCGGAGCAGGGGCGGATTTTCGATGAGGCGATGACGGGGATGTCCGCGGCGATTGGGCCTGCGGTGGCGGCGGCGTACGACTTTGGCGCTTGGGGCAGCGTGATGGACGTGGGAGGAGGCAACGGAATGCTGTTGGCGTCCATTTTGAAGGCGCATCCGAAATTGCGAGGTGTGCTGGCGGATTTACCGCACGTGCTCGAGCGCGCGCGGCAGCGCGGTTTCCTCGGCGGTGAATTGGAGGCGCGCGCGAAGATGCAGCCGTGCGATTTCTTTCGCGAAGTGCCTTCCGGCTGCAGAGCGTACGTTATGAAGAGCGTGATCCACGATTGGGAGGACGAGAAAGCGCACAAAATCCTGTCCAATTGCAGGCGAGCGGTGCCGAAGGATGGGGCGCTGCTGCTTGTCGAGTGGGGCCTGGAGGAAGGCAATCAGCCGTCAACAGGGAAGCTTGCGGATGTTGCGATGCTGGTGCTGACGGGCGGCAGAGAGCGCACGACCGACGAGTATCGAGAACTGCTTGGCGGCGCGGGCTTCCGGCTGAATCGGGCCGTGCCGACGCCGACCGGGATGATGGTTATCGAGGCGCTGCCGGTGTAGCGCACATCCGCGCGAATGTTCGCGACATGAAAACAAGACTCAGTCGCTGCTGCAATTTGGCAGCGCTCAACACCGAGGGCTAAGCGTAATAGTGCGGAAGACTGCCACCCGGAAAGCCCCGAGCGGCGACTGGGAACTGTGGCCTGTTTCGAGAAGGATCATAGAAACTAATCGCCGCCTGCGACATGGCAAAAAAGGCACGATCGCCCGCCACTGCTGGACACGAAATCCAACCTTGTTGGTTTGCTTCGTAGGCTAGCAACCAGTGCTCGCCTTCAAGCACATCAGATTGATTGGCCATCGCAGTCCACGCTTGCTTGTTGAGCGAGGCCGTTGGGAAAAGTCCGCGTGCATCTGCGTCAAGCGCGAGAAGGGCAACGACGTCATCCTCCATGGTGCTCACTGAGTGCGCTGCTGCAGAACTCATCGGTATAGCCCAGGCCAACGCACCCCACAGAGCCCACGCCACCTCGCTGCCTTCCCCACGTCGCGCGTGGCGGTCGATGATCGTTTCGAAGGTCTCGGCAAGCGGGAATTTTGAGACGGCGTGTCCACCGGAGGTAGCGGCCTGGTGAAGCGTTCCAAGGGCGACAGCTATGGTCGAGGCGTCAGCACTGACTGCGCCTAGAATGCAGTTTTGAAAGGCGTGCCAGCCATTTGCGTGGACCCTTTCGTTCTGCAGGCGCGAGACAGCATACTTGAGCACCGATTCCTCGGGGCGACTCGAGGCAATTTCGAGTGCTCGGCTTAATAGCGCAATAAAGTCGTTGCGCTGTCCTACGGGGCTGCCCGGGCCTCGGACAGAAAATCTCCCCAACTCGGCACCCCACGTATCCTCCAACGGTTTCGGCAACTCCTCGACCCTTGTCTTTCGCGGATTGAGGTGCAGTTCATATGAGGCAAGGATACCCTGTAGTTCCGCGAGGACTTGCTCGGCATCGCTAAGTTTGCTGAACGATAATTCATAGTCGTCAACGTATCGGAATCCGCGTACTAACCCGGTCCCTCGCTGGAGGAGTTCGTGGTCAACGGCGGCCAAAAGAATCTCAGCTACCACGAGCGAGGCGTCAGGCCCAATCGGGATGCCATGAGTTTGTCCGTCGTTCATGCCTTGTAATGCCTTGTCAATCTGGTTGCCGAGGAACTGATTTCCCTTGCCAGGAGTAGACAGCGCAGCCTTGCAGGCGAGTTTGGTATCTAGGGCCCAGCAAATTGTATGTGTGTAGAGCGTGGGATAAAACTGGTTGATGTCGGTATGCAGCAAGTAACGGGTCGCGCGGCGACGCAATGCGCGTAGGCGTGGGAGTTCGCCGTAGCCGTAGCGGGGTACTACCGCCCGAGAGCTAGCCTTCATCAGGTAAGGCCTGCTTGCTGATAGCCGCTCACGCCATGTGTGATGCCTGACGACGGGCCAGTTCTTTGACAGGATTTCGGCCAGTACAAAGTAGGCAGTTGGATTGGGGATCTTCAGTGGCCTTCGGAGACCGCCCGGTCGAGCCAGGTTGTGTGCTCCGCACCGCGTCCGTGCGCTCTTGTTCCACAACGCTCCAGCCCCGGTGGCATAAGAGGCGAAAGATTCTGTGTTGAAAGGAGGGGGGAGTTCGCGTGGGAAATACCCTTTACCCAGAAGATCCAGCAGTGTGGCCATGTCGCGCGTCTTCAAGTTTACAGGATTAACGGTCGTTTTGAGTGGTGCTTTTCATTTTAGGATACCTCGACAGTCTCACGGCAAAGCTACAGCACGAACTATTGGCGCAGTCGCTAGGTCTGTCCTGACTGGCACAGCGCGGGGCCGTTGGATTTGATGACGGCGGCGTACCAGAGGGCGGAATCCTTTGGGATGCGGCGGCGCGTGGGGAAATCGACGAAGATCATGCCGAAGCGCTGCGTGTAGCCCTCCTGCCACTCGAAATTATCGAGCAGCGACCAATGAAGATAGCCGCGGAGCGGAACGCCTTCGGCGGAGGCGCGAGCGAGCGCGAGGAGATAGCGCGCGGTGAAGTCGACGCGCTGGGGGTCGTGCACTTTGCCGTCGAGCGAAACAGAATCGCGGGACGAGCAGCCGTTTTCGGTGATGAAAATGGGCATTTGATAACGCTCGTGCAGCCACTTCGGTCCCCAGTACATGGCGTCGGGCGTGATTTGCCAGCCAAACGCGGTGAGCGGAAAACCGGCGGGAAAAGGGACAGGCTCGGGCTGGCCATCGGTCCGGTCGGGCGCGGCAGCACGGACGAGCCAGCCGCCATAGATATTCGCGCCGAGAAAATCGAGCGGCTGATGAATCGTTTCCATGTCGCCGGATAAAATTACGGGCGCGTCTTTGCCCAACGCGGCGAGCGCGGCGGCGGGATAGTGCCCGAGGAAGACAGGGTCGAGCCACCAGGCGTTCTCGCGCCACCAGTGAGCTCCGGAGAAATGATCGGGCGGGCTGGCGAAAGTGGATTCGCGCGCGGCGGCAGCGTCGGCAGCGGAATCGGTTGCAGGCAAGGAAGGCGAGACGTCACAAGCGTAACCAATTTGCGCGGGCCGATGCGCATTGGCGCGAATCGCCTGCACAGCGCGGCCGTGCGCGAATAACGTGATGTGCGCGGCGCGCATGTATTCGGCGCGGGCAAGCTTTTCGCCGGGCGCTTGCACGCCGGTGACGTACGCGCCGCCGATGAAGGTGCGCGGCTCGTTGATGGTGAGCCAGTGGGTGACGCGATCGGAGAGGGCGCGAGCGACGACGGCGGCGTAATCGCTGAACCAGCCG
>DATLSB010000197.1:0-7410 GCA_035534415.1 Candidatus Dormiibacterota bacterium
ATCGCGCGCGAAAATCAAATCGACCTTTCGCAGATTCCTGGCACTGGAGCCGCCGGTCGCGTCAGCAAGCGCGACATCCTGGCCGCTGTCGAAGGCGGCCCAACTTCCGCGCCTGCCGCAGCGCCTGCGTCCGGTCCGACCGCTGTGCCGCCACCGCCTGCTGCTGGCAAACCCACGCCAGGCGGAGGTCCCTCGGCCATACTCGAAACCGCCGTCCCGCGCGAACGTATGTACTTCGGCCACTTCGAAGTTCAGCCCATGTCCGTGATGCGCCAGCGCATCGCGGAGCACATGGTCCTCTCCAAGCGCACATCGCCGCACGTCTACTCCATCGAGGAAGTGGACGTCAGCGCTCTCGTTTCGCTGCGCGCCAAGCTCAAAGACAAATTCGAGCAGGAAACCGGCACGAAGCTCACGTACATGCCGTTCTTCATCCGCGCCGCCGTGGAGGCTCTGCGCGCGTTTCCCACGGTCAACTCGTCGGTTGATGGCATCAATCTGGTGATGCACAAGGAGTGCAACATCGGCATGGCCGTGGCGCTCGATTGGGGCCTCATCGTTCCGGTCATCAAAAACGCCGAAGAGAAAAACTTTCTCGGGCTCGCACGCGCCGTCAACGACTTGGCCGAACGCGCCCGCTCGAAAAAGCTGAAGCCGGACGAAGTGCAGGAAAGCACTTTCTCCATCACCAATCCCGGTATCTACGGTGGACTCTTCGGACTGCCGGTAATCAATCAGCCTAACGTCGCGATTCTGGGCCTCGGCACGATCGAAAAGCGTCCGGTAGTGATCGACGACGCGATCGCCATTCGCTCGATGGTCTACCTCACATTGTCGTACGATCATCGCGCCGTGGACGGCGCCATCGCGCATCAGTTCATGAGCCACATCAAACGTACGCTTCAGAACTGGACCGAGCCGATTCTCTAACTCGTTCCGTTTTGCGCGGACTTGCCGAAACCTAGCTCCGCCGCCGGTTGCTCTACGGCGGCGGTTTCAGTTTACCGCCGGACGCGACACCGCTCCTTCGCGCATCTCAACTGTCATGGCCAAACCATCGCCACGCCATCCCTGGGGCGTTCCTCCCTGGAAGATCGACTTCCATCCGCCGGAGATGCCTCTTCCGGAAGCAGTGGACGTGGCCATCGTCGGGGCAGGCTTTTCGGGACTGTCCGCGGCTGCCTGGCTGCGGTTACTCTCGCCGCAAACGTCAGTCGCTATTTTCGAATCTTCTCACATTGGTTCGGGTGCCAGCGGTCGCACTGGAGGCTTGGTCCTCGCGGAAACCGCCGCCGGAAACCTTCCCGGTCTCGGCGACGTTCTCGCCGGGCTTTCGGACATCCTGGGCAGGCTGCAAATCGAATGCGATCTGCTGCTGCCGGGCGCTTGGGAAGTCCTGCGCGATGAGCGGAAAGTTTTTGACAAGCCTTCCGGCAAGCCAGTTAACCACTCGCCTATCCATTGGTCGGATTCCGGCGATCTTCACGCGGTCAGCGAAGTTCCGGGCGGCTCGCTCGATCCCGGGAAAATGGTAAGCGGTTTGGCACACGCCGCGCACCACCTCGGCACGCATATTTTCGAAAACCATCCGGTCGGCACCATCGATTGGTCGAGCGAGCCGCAACTTCACGTCCCGGCGGGCAACGTGCGCTCAAAAAAAGTTCTGCTGGCCACCAGCGCCCTCTCGCTCGATCTGTCCGGCCTGGCGCAACGCGCGCAACCGCGTCTCACGCTCGCCGCGTCCACCGCGCCACTCACGGAGCAGCAGGTCGCCGAGATCGGCCTGATCGAACGCAAGCCGCTCTATACCATCGATCTCCCGTATCTGTGGGCGCGCATCTGCACCGACAACGCAATTGTTTGGGGCGCCGGCTTGGTGAGCCCGCCCAGTTCGGGCGATTTAATGAAAATCGATATCGACGCGCCCGAACCTTCGCGCATGTTCGCGTCGCTCGAACGCCGCGTCCATGGCCTTCATCCTGCGCTGGGCTCGGCGCAGTTTACGCACCACTGGGGAGGTCCGATATCGTTTCGCGAGAGCTGGCGGCCCACATTCTCGCGCCATCCAAAAAGCCCGAATGCGATCGTGCTCGGTACCTATGCCGGCCACGGCGTAGCGTTATCCGTATACCTGGGTGCCTGGGCCGCCGAGGCACTGCTAGGGCGGCGGGATTTGCCCAATTGGGGCGTTTTGTGAGCCAGAGCGCCCTACCTGCGGGTAGTAAGCGAGGTGAGCGATTAAACACGAGAACGGCGCGCCGGGAGCCCACCGTGGGCTCGGGGGCGCGCTGCCCGTGTATGGCGTGTATCGCGCGTTAATCCGTTACGTGCCCTTCGAGCACGGTCTTGTCGGACGGAGATGTTGCGGTCTCGTTTGGTTCAGCCGTGACGATGACCCTAAAGTTTTTTGCGGTCGTCTCCGTTTTCAGTTCGCCCGTCAGTTTTCCATCAATTCCGATGGCCCCTGCTTCATTGGCTGCTGGCCGTGAGGTTGGATCCACACAATGTAATCGTTCGCGGGCGGGTGCAAGCTTCCCGGAAGCGCGAGATTTTGCACCTTGATGTCCACGTCCAAATTCCCAGTGTTGTTCTTGCTTCTGCTGACTTTAACCGTGCCGCTCGCCGCGGGAGCCATCGGACCAGGCATGAGGTGAAATGTCTTGCCTGAAGATCCTCCGAATGGCCAGAACATGAGCAAGGCGCCCATGGCGAAAAACGCTCCCACTTTCATCGCTGCTAGCCTCCCAATCAGAATCGTCAATCGCAGTGCCGTCACCCACGAGCAGTCGCGGCTTCGACTTCCAGCAGCGCGGCCGTGCGATTTAAAGGCAGCTTCACTCAATGCTGCCTGCGCCAATGTAATGCAGCCGAAGAAGCGCCACAATCGGGCGTTCCGCGTACGTGCTGGTTCGGACTCATCGCAGCGGCTCTCGGGGTTTAACTCATCAGCTAGAGAGAACGCCTTATATCTGGAACGGCACGCACGACAACTGCTGGGCATGGACGCAAGTTTTGGACTCTGCTCGCGGGCAATGGCTAGACCAGGATGTATGCCTAACTCCAGCGCGTCTGCGCTCTATATAGGGTGAATCCCCTATTCCATACATTTTCGAGCCCATCTACCCTTTCCCGAGTTCATGAGTATGCCGCCTGTTCCAGTTAACTCTAAGGCGTGCACAGCAGTCCTCTTAACGAAACTCCCAGCGGCCATCGGGCAAGCGAAATTCCCGGTTTCGCGGGGTAGAGTTCTGCGCGCCGACACCGCACGTTTTTCTCTCTGGTGACCGACCAGGTAGGAACTGCGATCCAGAATGCGCGCCGCGGAGCCAGACAAAAAGCGCGCCGAGGCGTTGGCTGAAATCGATCGCGCCAAGACGCTGTTCTTCAGCAACGTGAGCCATGAGTTCCGCACCCCGCTCACTCTGATGCTCGGGCCCGTGGAAGAATTACTGAAGCGCAAGAAATCATTGTCCGCGGCCGAACACGAGCAACTCACGCTGATTCACCGCAACGGCTTGCGGCTCCTGAAGCTCGTGAACACGCTGCTCGATTTCTCACGGATCGAAGCGGGCAAGGTCCAATCAGATTTCCGGCCAACCGATGTAGCGCGATTGACCGCCGATCGAGCCAGCCTCTTTCGGTCCGCCACCGAGCAGGCCGGTTTGCGGCTGGTCGTGGACTGCCCCGCATTGCCCGAGCCGATCTTCCTCGATCGCGACATGTGGGAGAAAATCGCCCTGAATCTGCTGTCCAACGCATTCAAGTTTACCTTTCACGGCGAGATTACTGTCGAGTTCCGCGCCTCGGGCGAAAACGTGGAACTTTCCGTGCGCGACACCGGCACCGGCATTCCCGCGGACGAAATACCGCACCCGTTTGAACGCTTTCATCGCGTGCAAAACGCACAGTCGCGCACCTATGAGGGTACCGGCATCGGGCTGGCCCTGGTGCAGGAACTCGTAAAACTTCATGGCGGTTCGATCCGTGTGGAAAGCGCGCTCGGCGAGACCAGCACGTTTATCGTTTCGATTCCCCGCGAGCGGACGCTTATTCCGACTGGCAGCGCGCGCGGCGGCGCCGCATCCGTATCGACCGCCCGCAGCGCAAATCCGCACGTCGAAGAAGCGCTTCGATGGATTCCTTCGGAAGATCCCGGCGATTCCGCTGGTGACGCGAATGCAATTGCGCAGCGAAGCGGCCCTTCCGATTCCGGCGCGAAAACGGACGCGCCTTCCTCTTTGCACGGCGCGAAACTTCTTTTCGCGGACGACAACGCGGACATGGCCAGCACATCCAGCGTCTTTTCGGAGGCCAGTGCCAGATGACGGTTGCGGCGGACGGCGAGGCCGCTCTGCAGCTCGCACGAGAAATCCTGCCGGACCTCATCCTCTCGGACGTGATGATGCCGGGGCTCGATGGCTTCGGTTTGCTGAACGAAGTTCGCCGCGATCCGCTACTGAAGAGCACGCCGGTGATTTTGATCTCTGCGCGCGCCGGCGAGGATGCCTGGATCGAGGGGCTGGAGTCCGGCGCCGACGATTACATGGTGAAGCCTTTTTCCGCGAGAGAACTTCAGGCCCGTGTCGCGGCGCATATCGCGATGGCCCGCCTGCGCCGCCAGGCTGAAGAATGGGAGCGAGTGCTTCGCGCCGATGCGGAATCCGAGCAAGGGCGCTTGCGCGAACTATTGATGCACGCTCCCGCGGCCATCTGCATCTTGGATGGTCCCGAACACCGCTTCACGTATGTCAACCTGGAATTCGTGAAAACCGCTCGGCGCGCTCGACATCACGTTGAACGTTGCCGTCGAGTTCGGAAGGCTGCCGCGAGACATGGAACTCGCGGTTTTCCGCCTGGTGCAGGAATGCCTGACCAATATTCACCGCCACTCTGGCAGCAAGAGCGCGTCGATCCCTGCAATCCGGGAACAGGATCGAGCCGTCATCGAAGTGATCGACCACGGCAAGGGCATTCCCGCTGAAAAGCTCGCCGAAATCCAGCTGAATGGCGCCGGCGTTGGGATTCGCGGCATGCGCGAACGCTTGCGCCAATTCAGCGGCGCATTGACTATCGAATCGAGCGAGGCAGGCACCACGGTGATCGCCGCTATCCCGGTGCTCAAAGAATTTCCCGCAAGAACACAAGATCCAACACAAGCATTCGAATCCGCCCGCTAATTACTTACGTCGGATCTCGAAATTAGCCGCCGCGCGATCGCAACGCTCACTTCGAGCCGCCGCGCCATTTGCCCCAATCGAATGTGTAACCGACTGCCACCGAATATTGGCGAATCCACGAGCTGCCAAAATACGTGGAGAAATTGTTGGGAACATGCCGCAGATCCAATTGGGGCCGCACGAATATTCCCCTGTACAACTTGAAACGTAATCCCGCTGAGAAGTGAAATTCCGAATCTTGAATTGAAGTCACTTCTCCGTTGACCGAAGCGCAGCCTTGGGCCAACTTGTAGCAAATCTGGGGTGTGTAGTACAACTTCAGGTCCGCTCTGCCGTATCCCGCTTGAAATTCCGGGCTGAGCCGTCCGTCCATCAGAGGCGGGCGGTAAACCACATTCGCATCCATGAACGTGGGGGCGTACAGCAATCCCGCGTACGCGCCCTTACCCGATCGAGAGGAATACTCCACGCCCACACCGAAGTTGCGGTAGAAGATGACATCGCCTCCGGAGGTTTTGAAAAAGCCTCCCATACTCGGCGCTTGGTAGGTGGTACCGGCTCCTAGCGTGTCGACCGGGCCGGCAGATGAATCTGTAGCCGTGCCGCCGGCGACGTAGCCGCTGATCGTCTGCGCGCTGGCGAAAGGCATACACGCCAATGCTGCAAACAGTAGAACTGCCACAACACCGATCGTTCGGGCCATCATTCGGATCAAAGACACACGCTCCCCGATTCTTTATTCTCTCTACCTACTGAAACTGATGCTCGAAACGCGTTTTCCCTGGCTCTACATTTTGTCATACGATGCGCGATATCACTCTACGGTCGCCCGGCGCAAACCTGCGCCTATTCCTTCGGAGATGCACGTCCGGCCCGAGCCGCGGAGTTGGCGGCCACCGCGGAACGGATCAGTTCCTTGAAAGCCGCCTCGTTGAGTTTCTCGCCTTCACGAATGTCGATGGCTCGGCGCACGTTCCCATCGAGACTCGAGTTAAACAACTTCTTCGGGTCCGGAAGCGATGCGCCTCGGTAGAAGGTCAGTTTCACCACTTGCTTGTATGCTTCCCCGGTGCAGATGCCGCCGTCATGGGACCAAACCGGCGTGCCGGGGTTAGTGAGCTTGACCCACTTCCATTCCTCAACGACCTGGGGATCAGCCTCGTGGATCAGCTGGCGCAGACGGGCGAGGGTCTCGCCTCTCCAGCCGCCAAGTTCCTTGATCCTCTTGTCAGTTTGTTCAGAAGCGGATTCCACCGATACCGGTTTTTTCATCTGCAGCTCCGTTCTTGACCACCGATTGGCGAAACGGTTCTAGAAACTCTTACCTTAAGCGATCCGCGAAAGCCCCTGCCGCGATAGAAACAAGGCGCCGTATTGGCAGAGACGAACACGCGGTCGAAGCGACGGTCGGCAAAAATGGCGCCGCCGAGTTTTCGAACCTCAGCAGGCGTCTTCAACCAGCTCTGCGTTTTCGTATCGAAATTTCCAAGCTTCTGCAGCCCTAGATATTCTTCCTCCGTTAGAAGCTCGATGCCAATGGCGGCCGCCATATCGATTGCGCTGCCTGGATGCAAACCCTGCTTTTCCCTTTTCTGCTGCCCTTCACGGTCGTAACAAACATTCCTGCGGCCTTTAGGACTTTCCGCCGAGCAATCATAGAAAATGTATTCGCTCGTTTGTTTGTCGTGTCCAACGACGTCCGGTTCCCCGCCGGTTCGCTCCATTTCATTGAGCGCCCATAATTTTTCAACATTTCCTTCCAGCTTTGCTTGTATTTTTTCCCATTCAAGATTTTCGTGCCGATTCATGTTTTTTTCGAAGCGGGATTTCAAGACCACAAGCAGTTTCTTGCGTTGTGCTGCTGATAGCTGCTTCTTCTTGGAATTGAATGGTTGCCGCATGGTTTGGTGATTTACTCCATTCACTTTTCGACCCGCTTGGGGCTACCACTTCGGCAATTCGATGCCAAACTGCTTCGCGTACTCCGCGTTGAGCCGCTGCCAGCCTTCGAACTTCATCGCCTCTCCGCCAGCAAGGCGGCCGATGGGAGTTCCGCTCAGCAGCCGGTCCAGCGTATCGAAACTAATGTGCCACCCGGCCGCGCCCATGGAGATGAAGCGGCGATCGATGCTGTGCCACAGCGTCAGTCGCGTGCCATCGCCGACCGGCTCCAGTTCCCATCGCGTGTCGCCGTACTCCAGCACCTTGGGAGCGTCGGCTCGCGTCACTTTTG
>DATLSB010000198.1:0-18935 GCA_035534415.1 Candidatus Dormiibacterota bacterium
AAAAAGGGCGCGAAACTTGCGAATCGCGCCCATATGGGAAATGAAAATTTTCCGAAGCTTAGTTCGAATCCAGAATCGGGGCGGCCTCGGGCATTTGGAGCTTCGCCTTTGCCAGCGCACGAACGATGTTGGTTTCGACGGTCTGCTCGGTGGTATTGCGCACGGTGGCCAATTCGCTGACGAGAAGAAATTTTGCTCGTTCGAGCATTTTCTTTTCGCGGAAGGAAAGAGGCTTGGTGCGGCTGAGCGCTACTAGTCCCTTGAGAACGGCGGCAACTTCCATGAGGGATCCGGTGCGCATTTTGTCTGAGTTTTCTTTGAAACGGTGTTTCCAATCGGGATGTGAATCGGAGCGACCTCTTTCGAGGTAGGAGAGAACCGCACCTGCTTGCGTGGCACGGATGACTGGCCGCAACCCAACGCTTTGGATATTGGTTTGGGGAACCATCACCTTCAAACCACTCGAAAGGATTCGCAACATGTAAAACTTTTCAGACTTCCCGTTTACATAACCGAAGCTAATCTGTTCAATGAGCCCAACACCGTGGTTCGGATATACGACTTTTTCGCCTAGCTTAAATTCCATAAGTCGGATTTCCCCTCCCCCCGTGAATTACCGTATAAAATTGTAGGTCCTGGTGAGGAGCTGCGTCAAGAAATACCTCATTACGGGGCAGTAAAAAAGTGTGGGTAAAATCGGGTATTTCAGGGGTTTGGCAGCGGAATTGCCCTATAATTGGGCACGTGTTACTACTAGCCCTCGACACCTCATCCCCTTCCGGAAGCATCGCAGTGCTTCGCGACGACAATTTAATGGGAGTTATCGGTACGGCTTCGGGTGAGATTTACTCTTCGCGAATCTTTCGCCATCTGGAATTTTTACTGGGCGAGCTTTCGCTGCGGCTCGAGGAATTCGACGTGTTTGCGGTGGCTGCGGGGCCGGGGTCGTTCACGGGATTGCGCGTGGGGTTGGCGGCGGTGAAAGGCTGGGCCGAAGTGTACGGCAAACCGATCGCGGCGGTGAGTGCTCTGGAGGCGGTGGCGATGCAATCGCGATCGCGGGCGGCGACGGTCGTGTCGGTAATGGACGCGCGGCGCAAGGAATTCTACTGGGGAATCTACGGCCGGAAGGAAGCGAACGCGGGTATGCGGCTGGTCCTGAAAAACCATGAGGTGGTGGGGACTCGCGAGGATTTTGTGCGCGCCGTTTCGAACTGCGGCGCGGAGAGCGATTTGGCAATTGTGACGCCGAGTCCAGCGATGGTGAACGAAGCGTTGGCGCAGAGTGAAAACAACGGCGGCGGCGCGTCGCGCGCTTTGGTGGATCGTGTATCTCCGATTCTGGCGCCGGAGATTGGATATCTTGGGTGGCTGCAGGCGCCAGAAGGCCAGCTGGCCGACGCGCTTACGCTGGACGCAAACTACATTCGGCGCTCGGACGCCGAACTTCACTGGAAAGGCTCCGCGGGATCTTGAACACTCGCCCGATCGAGCAGCGCGACATCGAGTCCATCCTCACAATTCAATCGGTAAGCCCGGAAGTGTCGCAGTGGACCATGTGGGATTACAACCGAGTGGCGCAAGGCGAAATGGCGGGATGGGTGGCGGTGTCGAATGATGAGGTTTTCGGATTTCTGGTGGCGCGGCGCATCGGCAGCGATGTCGAGATTCTGAATTTCGCGGTGCAGCCGGATTTTCGGCGCTGCGGAGTTGGCGAAGCTTTGTTGCAAAGCGCGCTAGCTTGGGGCGCGGAGTTGAATGCCGAACGGGCGCTGCTGGAAGTGCGGGCGTCGAATTATGCGGCGCTGCAATTTTACGAACGGCGGGGATTTGCCGTGACCGGGCGGCGGTTGAGGTATTACACGGCTCCCATCGAAGATGCGCTTTTGCTGACTGCGGAGATTCGCCGATCATAACCTGATCGTTGGATCACCGCTGTCGACTCCATTGAGGACGCTACGCGACCTCAAACCGGGAATTTTGCTGCTAGAATTGCGGCGTGCGCACCTACGATGTTGCCATCATCGGCGGCGGAATCATCGGCGCGTCGATTGCGTTTGAGCTGGCCGCTGAAAAACTGCGGGTCGGAGTTTTCGACCGGCAGGAGCCGGGACGCGAAGCTTCCTGGGCGGCCGCTGGAATGCTTTCGCCCGCGCCGGACTCGCCGCGCGATCTTCCGCTCGTTCCATTCGCCAAGGAAAGCCTGAAGCTTTATCCGCGGTTTGTCCAAGCCATCGAGGAACTTTCCGGAAAATCTTGCGCGTACGCGTGCGAGGGCGCGATGGAGCTGTTTTTTTCGTCCGAAGCGGAGACGGAATGCCGCGCGCGATTGCGTTCTCTGAACGAACTGGGCATCGCGGCGGAATTAATTTCGACGGACGCGGCGAGGCGTACGGAGGGCGCGATCAATGCGGCGGCGCGGGCCGCGCTATGGCTTTCGGAGGAAGGAACGGTTGAGCCGCGGCTGGTAATGGACGCGCTGCTGACGGCGGCGCGCCATCGCGGCGTTGAGATTCACGCGAACCGCGGAATCACGGAAATTGTGCGCGAAAGCGACCGCTGCACGGGCGTGATTGCGGGCGGCGAAAAGGTTTCGGCTGCGCATGTGATTCTGGCCGCGGGCTGCTTTTCGGGCGATGTCTCTCGCGCGGAATCGCTCAGTCAATTAGCTGCGACGCGGCCGGTGCGCGGGCAGATGATCGCGTTGCGTCCGGCGAATTGTGCCGCGCTGCGGCGCGTAGTGCGCTCGGAACACGGATATTTGGTGCCGCGACGCGATGGACGCATCGTGGCGGGCAGCACCACCGAAGAAGCGGGATTCGAGAAGCATTTAACGGCTGCCGGCCTGCGCAAGATCATCGATGGGGCGGTGGAGCTTTGCCCGGCAATTGCGGAAGCGCAGATCGCTGAAACATGGGCGGGATTGCGTCCGGGAACGCCGGATGATCTGCCGATTCTTGGGCCGGCGGATCTTTCCGGCTTATGGATCGCGACCGGTCATTATCGCAACGGGATTTTGCTGGCGCCGGCGACGGCGATGCTCGTAAGCGGCTGGGTTATGGGCCGGAAACCGGAATTTGACGTAGAGGCGTTTTCGCCGACGCGGTTTAGCCGCCGAGAAACGCGGGCGCAAACGGCGGTTTAGAGTCTGCAAGAGGCGCGACCCACAGACCTTCTTCTTGACGACGCGGTGAAGTGCGACATCGGGAACAAAATTACGCGCTACGGCCGTTCAGAATGGGCCGCGGTAGGGCTGCGGCTCGCGATTTGGCGGACCTGGCATGGCGGTGGATTCGCCGGGGCTCGTGAATTTCACTTTCGACGCGTCGAGGTAGAGCGGGCGATCGAGAACGGCGTCGAGCGTGGAGCCGCGTGGAAGTTCGGCTTCGGGGCCGCGCGTGAAGAGAACCGCGGCCAAGCCTGCGGCTGCTCCGACTCCCGCGCCGATGCCGGCACCTCGGCCAATGCCTCCTTCCGCTGCGCCCACGGCCGCACCGAGGCCGGCTCCTGTAGCCGTGGTGTTGATCACCGTGCCGACGTCCTGGCCCTTGTCGCTCGGGCCAGTGATCTTCCCTTCCTTGTCCATCGTTTCGTTGCCGCCGGTGCCGGGCGAGCCTCCGGGAACGCCATTCAGCTTGACGATATACGCATTCGGCAAGATTAGAGTGGTGAGGCGAATCATTAGCTGGCCGCGACGGTGAATGCGGCCGGGACGCTTCGCTTCGGTCACTTCCCCGCTGACGTACGAGCCAGCCGGTATCACCACGTGGCCGTTGAGCAGTACGGGAAACGAGGTCTCGAAATAGACTGGGTCGCCGGGTTCCGCGCTGCGCGTGGAAATGGCGTTATGCAATATGAGCGGGATGTGCGTGCCGGTGGGGACTTCGATCTTGGCGGCGGCAGAAACATTAGGCGACGTTTTCGCGCTCGCGGGCGGTTGGGAAGGCTCGGCCGATTTCGATGATGACTGAGAGTTCTGACTCGCGCTTGCAGGCGCCGGCGGCATTGGGCCGGAATCTTGAGCCTTAGCGGAATTCGCGGCGATGAAAACCAGCACTGTGGCTGCGGAAACCAATGCGCGAAGAAGATAGTTCCTCATGTTCGCCCCCGTGCCGAGCGCTTTATCGGCCCATTGTCTTCTTTAAAGATGTTGCACATCAGGGCCGGGATGTCTAGAGAGTAGCGACAAGCCAGCAAATGCGGTACCGAAGCCCTGATCCCGTGATGCTAGAAATCAGCGTCTTGCATGAACGCGACCAAAATATTAGCATGGCGCACAATGTTAATACTCGTCATGGGATTGTTAGCCGGGGCGATGACTGGACCGGGGCAAAGCGTGGCGAAGCCGGCACCGCATTCACCGTCCCCTGCCGCCCAATCGGCACCGGCCCCGACAACACCGAGCGCGCCGCAGATCGCACAACCGCAGGCTCTTGCGTCCGGCGGTGACGCATCGGCCGAGCTAAAACTGGCGAAGGCCTACGAGTCCGGCAACGGGGTCGAGGAGAACGATCAAACAGCGGCTGAGTGGTGCAAGAAAGCCGCCAATCAAGGAAACGCAGATGCGCAAGCGTTGATGGGGCTGATGTACCTAACGGGGCAAGGCGTGGCCCGCGACAAGAAGCAGGCGGTCTGGTGGTTTCATAAGGCGGCCTTTCAGGGAAACTCCGACGCAATGTTCAACCTGGGGGCTTCGTATTACAACGGCGATGGAGTGGGCCCGGATGAGGAGTTTGCGTACGCCTGGTTCCTGTTGGCGAAGGCGGCGGGGAGTGCGCCAGCGGCTGCCGCAGTGCAGCGAGAGGACCTGGCTCTCGATAAGCTGAGCATGAACGAAAGCTTCGACGACATTGCAACGATGTACGATGCGGGCGCATCGCTGCCCAAAAACGAGCAGGAAGCGTCGGAGTGGTATCTGAAAGCAGCATCGCGCGGCGATGCCAGCGCGCAGATAGCAATAGCCGCCAGATTCCTGAACGGTGTTGGTGTGGCGCGGGATTTTGACCAAGGAAGGCACTGGTGCGAAGAGGCGGCGAAAAATGTCGACAACCGCGGAATGTATTGCATGGGACTAATTTACCAGCGCGGCCTGGGTGTTCCGCCCAACATGAAGGAAGCGAGGAAATGGTACCAACGCGCGAGCGACTTAAGAAATCACGAGGCGACCCTGGCGCTGGCGGAAATGGATGTGGCCGGTGAGGGAACGAAAACGGATCGCGTAGCAGCAGCCTTGCTATACGCCGGGCTGATAAGACGAGGAGACGCTCCGGCACTGAAAAGCCTGGTGAGTCTTAAGAAGCAAATGAGCTCCAAAGAATGGAAGAAATTCGAAAGGCAGCTCCCGGCGATGTTTATAGACCCGAAGAAATTAAACAAACTCTTGAGCGAACGAGCGGAGAATGCGGGTGATCAACGCGCCCCCTAGCGCATTGCTTCCCCGGTAAAGATGTTTGCGCTCCGGGATAGGATGCCTTGAGAGTAATCCTGAGCCAGACGCAAACGCCACTGCTTTGTGTTGCATTGCGTTAGGGCGGCGAAACACGCCGCTTGCGAACTTTGACACTATCTGAGGCCCGGATTAAACTGCCGCCGTGGAGATACGCCTTTCCGCGGAGTTGAAAGACAAGTTAAGCCGGATGGCATCCAAGCAGGGCCGCGATCAAGAATCGCTGGTCCAAGAAGCCGTCGAGCGGCGGATCGATTGCGACGAGTGGTTCGAACGGCAGGTAGACATGGGGCTCGGTCAGATCGATCGCGGCGAGAATCGGGAACATGACCAGGTTGTCGAGCGCATGGAACAACTCATCGCGCAGAAACAACCCCGGCGCTGATGAAGCTCCGCTGGGACTCGGGCGCAGCCGAGGATTTGGAAACCATCGCAAATTATCTGTTCGAGAAAACTCCCCTACATGCAGCGCGCTTGATACGCGAAAGTTATAAGGCACCTACCGTCCTGAAAGAGTTCCCCAATAGCGGGCGAGCCGGCAAAAAATCTGGTACGCAAGAATTGGTGCTCGGCTCGTTGCCGTATGTTCTCGTGTACCAGGTGCGGGGCGACATTGTGTACGTGGCCCGCATCCTTCATGCGTCGCAAAATTGGCCCGCGTGAATTAGACGATTGCGCCGGGGTCGGTTTTCGCGTGAATTTGCGCGGCGTTCGCCCGCCGCCCTGAAGTGCCGCGCTACATAAACTGCGTCCCGTAGTACGCGACTTTTCTTTTAGCGTCATCTCTTTTTGGGGCCATCTTGCTGATTTCACCGGGCATCGAAGTAAAGCGCTGGGGATGTGCGCGGTTGAGCAAGGGTGTGCAGCAGTTTGCGAGCCGCGAGCTGGATTTCATTTAGAGTTATATTTCGGAGATTAGGAGTGATGTTGCGGCGGGATGCTGCGCGCGGCGCGGCGGCCCGTGGGAGCGCTATCGTTGAGCGGCGTGACTGGCCTGAGATCATGACAGCGAAGCACAAAGCTTCGGGCGTTTGTGCGGCGACGATCGGAGTAGCGCTCTGCTGCTTCGCGGCGGCATTTCCTGCCGCAGCGGGTGTCCGCTCTATTGCGTCGAAGGCCGAAGCGCGCAAGCCGGAGAGGACGCGACGAACTCAATTAAACGCTGGCGCCCGTGTTGAAAAGTCAATGGCGCGGCAGCAGGAACGATCGCGGCCGACCACCCTCGGCGCTGCCTCTACGGGAAAGAAGGCGGCGGTGCGGCGCGCGGTAGTGCGGCAGGCGGCGATGCGTTCAATTCCGCGGCGCGACATCGAACTGGCGCGGAGGCATCGCGAGGTGGCGGTAACTTTTGATGATTTGCCGGCGCCGGCGGATTCGGTGGTGTCGTACACGCCGGAGGCGTTGCACGCGATGACGGCGCGGCTGCTGGCGGAGCTGAAGGAATACCGCATTCCGGCGATTGGGTTCGTCAATGAAGACAAGCTGGACCGCGGCGATTTCAACCAGCGTGTGGATATTCTGAAGATGTGGGTGAACGCTGGATTCAGCCTGGGAAACCACACCTATTCGCACGTGGATATCGACAGCACGCCGCTGGCGGCGTACGAGCTGGATTTTCTGCGCGGCGAGGAAGTGACCGATCCGCTGCTGCTTTCGCATGGGATGCGCGAGCGGTATTTCCGGTATCCGTTTCTGGACGTGGGCGAGACGATGGATACTGCACGCGCGTTCAGAGAATTCTTGAAGCGGCAGGGATACGCGGTTGCGCCGGTGACCATCGATAACCAGGAATATATGTTCGCGGCGGTTTACGCGCATGCGATGGCGACGGGCGACACGGAAACGGCGGATCGCGTGGCGGCGGCTTTCTTAAGCTACATGGACGGGGTGTTTGGCTATTTCGAGAAATTTTCGCGGGAAACGCTGGGGTACGAGCCGAGACAGGTGTTGCTGCTGCACGCGGACGAGCTAGACACCGACGAGATGGGAAATCTGGTGAGGATGATGCGCGCGCGGGGATACCGATTTGTTTCGCTGGCGGATGCGCTGCGCGATCCGGCGTACCGGCTGCCGGATCGCTACGACGACGAGATAGACGGCGGCGTTTCGTGGATCGAGCACTGGGCGCACACGATGGGAAAAGACATACCGGGCGGACCGGACCCTCCCGAATACGTCCAAGCCGCTTACAACAAGCTGCAGTAGCGATCTGCGAGGATGAAGGCTAGTGGCGTTCCGGGCGCTCGGGATTTTCGGTGCATGCCGTCTTGGACTTCCGTCGATTTCATGGAAGTTTCCCGAGCGACCAGTTCGGACAAGATGCTGTGGTACTTGGGGTCCAGGTGCTGAACCACGACGAAGGCCATGCGGGTGTCCGCGGCCAACTGCCGAACCGGCGTGATCATGGCCTCGATACCTCCGGCAGATGCGCCGATGGCGGCGACCATGAAATGGTCGGACTGTTCGATGGGAATGACCTTCGAATCCTTGGGAGCCTGGGAACCGCCGCGCTCCGACGATTTCGAATTCATTGCATCTCCTGACGCTCGAGAGGCAGCAGGGAAAGGTGACCCCAAGACATAAAGGCAAGAGCTAGCGGCTGGCGTATAGATACCTCATTATATACGTACTCATTGATCAATTATAGTCTTTTGCGAAAGACTGAGCAACGACTCTTGAGAACGTTACAAAATGGGACTTTTTCGGGAACTGCGACGCGAGATTTGCCGATCGGGCGCCCGCACACCTCTCGGATACCGGGTATCGCACCCGGACAAAATGAATGGTTTTCCCAATGTACAATGGATGCATGCCAATCAGATTGATTGCCATGGATTTGGACGGAACCCTGCTCGATTCGCGCGGGAAATTGCCGGACGAAAACGCGCGGGCGATCCATGAAGCGGCGGCACGCGGAGTGGAGATCATGATCGTGACTGGCCGGCGCTTTTATTCCGCGCGGCTGAGCGCGGCGGCGCTGGAGTGCAACGTGGATTTTATCGCCAGCAACGGAGCGTTGATCAAGACGCGGGCGGGCGAAACGCATTACCGGAGGCTGCTGCCGGTAGCTGTGGCGCGGGAAGTGCTGGAAGCGACGCCGGAATATCGCGCGTGCGCGGGAGTGATTTTCGACCGACCGCGGGAACGGCAGGTAATTGTCGAGAAGATCGATTGGAATGGAGCGTACGTTGGTCCTTACCTGGCGCGGCATCGCGAGCAAGTTGCGGAAGTGCAGCCGCTGACGGATTGCCTGGATGGAGACGATCCGGTGGAGATTTTGTATCTGGGAGAGTGCGCGGCGATCGGACGCGTGGCGCAAGTGCTGGAGCAATCGCCGCTGGCATCGCGCTACACGCTGGCGACAACGGTGTATGAAGCGCGGAATTTGTCGATGCTGGACGTGCTGCAGCGCGGAGTTTCCAAGGGCGTGGCGCTGGCGGAATGGGCGGCGCGGCGTGGAATCGCCCGCGACGAAGTGATGGCCATCGGAGACAACTGGAACGACCGCGAGATGTTACAATACGCCGGTTTGCCGGTAGTCATGGGCAACAGCGTGGCGGCGCTGAAAGAGACCGGCTGGACGCAGACGCTTTCGAACGAAGAATGCGGCGTGGCGCACGCGATACGCAAACACGTGCTGGAAATTTCGGCGGTACATGGTTACTGACGGCCATCGATAGAGCGCGCGATGCAATCAGGAGGATGAGATGAAGACGGCGATCGGAACGGCGGCAATCGTTTTGATGTGCATGATGGGAGCAATTCCTGCGCGGGCGCAACAGCACCCGATGAAGATGTCCAAGGGACCGGCGACGCTGCGATCCACACTGGAGTTTCAACTCACCATTCAAGAGCGCGAATTTGAGGGCGCGGCGGACGCCATGCCTGCTGACAAGTATGATTTCGCGCCGACCAACGGAGATTTCAAGGGCGTGCGCACGTTCGCGCAAGAGGTGAAGCACGTGGCCACCGCGAACGACCGCTTCTTCGGAGCGATTCTGGGCCATCCGCCCACGACACCGGCTGACAAGTTCGAGCAGGAAAACGGGCCCGATTCAATCAAGACGAAGGCTCAGATCATGCAGTATCTGCGCGAATCTTTCGCGGAAGGACACAAAGCGATCGCTTCGATTACGGACGAAAACGCGTTCCAACCGCTGGGGAAAGCTCCGGTGCCCTTCCTGAGTACGCGCGCGGCGCTGGCGATTTTCGCCTGCGTGCATATGAACGATCACTACGGGCAGATGGTGGAATATTTGCGGGACAACGGAATCGTTCCACCTGCGAGCCGCAACCGGCCACTGGCGAATCCTCCCACGCCGCCGTCTGGAAAATAGCGCGATTCATTCCGCGGCTCCGGCTAATTGGCTGGAGCCGCACACCGTATTTGCATTCGTTTGCGGTCTCGTGCAATTCCCTACCGGGCCCTAGCTAAATAATGAGGAAGTGCGGGTCCGCGCGACAGAAACCAGCGACCTGGCCTGGGATGTGCTGCCCGTGCCGCTGGCAGCGCTGTTCTTTCTGCTGCACGGCGTCCTGAAGCGGAAACACAACCGCGAGCGGCACAATCGCGTCCCCGTGCGAGTTGCTTAAAGACGTCCGCTGTCCGATTACGAATGCAGCGGCAGCAGCCTCTGATGCAATGTGCGGTGAATTATTGAGTCGCTGAAGCGGAGCGTTCGCCGAGGCGGCGCATTCGCTCTTGCAGCTTCTTGCGAAGCGGCCCGGGAGCGTTGGGGTTAAAGGCGACGAGATACCAAAGCGGCTGGGTGCGGTCGCGGCTTAGGCGCGAGAGCGTTGCGGCGTCGCTATTCGGATGGCGCGCGATATTCTCGCGGATCGCCGAATAGGGGTGACGCGAGAGGCGATTGAGAGTCTTCGCCGAAACTTTCGGATGCTCGCTGATCAACCGCAGCAAATAGTAATCTTCCTTGGGCGCTTGTTTGGAAAGCTGATCGAGCGCGTCGGGCTTTACTTCGGCGCTGAGCACCTGGCCCACTTTTTCGTCCCATCCGGTATTGATGCGATTGAGCTCTTGGGTGCGGGCGTGAATGAGTTGCTCGATGATGCGCCGCTCCTGCTCCAGCCGCGCGGCCGGCAAAGCGCTGCGCTCCACGGAATCGAGCACGCGAAGAAGATGTTGCCGCTCACCGAAAACGATCTGGGAAGTGCGAGCGCTCTTCCCTTTCATGGAATTACGGACTAAATCTGAACGTCTCATAGTTCTATCTCCCGGACAGGTTGCAAGATCGAGAAGGCCGGCAGTTTGCGACCGAACGACGCCTCGCGCAGCACCCTGGGATGGAATAGTCGCCTAGCTTCAGCAGGCCCGACGCTCTTTGCAAAGTATATCGCAAACTTTCGCGGTTTCCTTTTTGAAACTGCCGGCCGTTCGCTGGGCCGACGCCGGCCACCGCGTCTGAATTTCGTCTGGAGTGCAAAGCGCTTTTCAGCCGCATTTCGCCTAAAACCGAGAGTAATTATCCAGTGCGGCCAAGTAGCAAGTAAAGAAAGGCCCGAGTCGAGTGTTCCTTGGGCTGCAACAGATAGTCCTAGGACTAACGCGAGTTCCCTTCAATTGCTCTTCGACTCCAAGTCTCTGGCTTTCGATCGGCGAGGGTCGCTGCTGCCGAACTTATGGGCGGAATTCTACCTGAGGAACGGATTGTATTCGCGTTCGGCGCCGATGGTAGTTGCGTCACCGTGGCCGGGATAGACGATTGTCTGGTCCGGCAGCACCAGCAGCTTTTCGCGAATCGAGGAAATGATTTGCGGATAGGAGCCGCCGGGAAGGTCCGTGCGACCGATGCTGCCCTGAAAGAGAGTGTCGCCAGCGATTAGGCGGCTTTCGCCCAAGTCGCGTCCTTGTGTGGAGATTGAGTCTGGAGCGTTGGCGCCGCTGCCCAGCACCGCGCCCGAACCAACTACCAAGCTGATGCTGCCCGGCGTGTGGCCTGGAGTGTGCAGCACCTGCGCGGCGAAATCGCCCCAACGAAGCGTGTCGCCTTCCTTTACGAACTCTGGCAGCCGGATCACCTCCGGCGTGGGAACGCCGAGCCATTGCGCCTGCATATCGAGCGCGCGATACAGCGCCAAATCGTCTTCATGGATCAGAACCGGCGCTCCGGTGGCGCGATGCAGCGCGGCCAGGCCTCCGACGTGGTCGATGTGGGTGTGAGTGCTCACGATCGCGCGCACTTTCAAATCGTGCCGGCGGAGCACTTCGAGGATGCGTTCCACTTCGTCACCGGGATCGATGACGATGGCCTCGCGCGACTCCGGGTCGCCGAGAATCGAGCAGTTGCACTGCAGCAATCCGACGGGAATGATTTCGTGAATGAGCTTTTGCGCCATGGACGGCCAACGACGAAAAGTATAGCAGTAGAGACTGCAACACGCCGCGTTGCGAATGTGGTTGCGAGAAATCCTGCCGCAGCACGTTAGTCAATTTACGGGGGAGTTTACGCTTCAGCTTCGCCGGTTGCGCGCGGCAGCGGTTGCTGATCGGGAGGAAGCGCGGCGGCAACGGCCGCTTCCATGCGCTCGACCAACTCCGCTCGCTGGTCGATGGTGTACTGCGACGCGTCGATTGAGGGACAAAACCGCACGGTGACCTCGCCGGGATGCACGCGCCACTCACCCTTGGGCATGATGCGCGGCGTGCCGGCGATTGCGGTCGGCACAATGGGAGCGCCCGCGTGGATGGCCATCAGCGCGGCGCCTTTCTTGAACGGGCGCAGGCGGCCGTCCGGGCTGCGCGTGCCTTCGGCAAAAATCAATAATGGAACGCCGCTCTTGAGGAGCTTCGCCACCTCATCAAGATTCACCGAGCCTTCCTTGGCGCGTCGATCCACCGGAACGAATCCGGCATGGCGCATGCCGAAACCTAAAATTGGAATGCGAAAAACTTCGCGCTTGGCCAGAATGCTGACGCGACGCGGAATTGCCAGCACCAGCACGGGAGGGTCAGCGTTCGATGCGTGATTGCAGGCAAACACGCACGCCTGCGCGGGAATATTTTCGAGGCCGTCCACGCGGAAGCGAATGCCGGCGATGCGCACGCCGATGCGAATGAACTTCATGGACATCGAGTACATGAAGTCCGGATTGCCGACGATGGCGGTCCACGCGATCAGCCACGGCAGCAGAAATACGATCGCGAGAGCGCTGAAAAGCGCGGCGGCCAGAGTGCGGATCATTGCGTGACGCCGCGAAGCAGCCCTTCGCGGATAGCCAGTTGGCGTTCGCTGGGATGGGTGATCTCGCTGATCTCCGCGTTCATGGTGCCGTCCGACGCGGGACTCAATTTAATTCTCAGCCCGGCGACGGAGAGAAACTGGTTGTACGGGATTTCGTCGACGCCTGAAACGTAGCGGCGGAAAAAATCGGCGAAACTTTCGCCCGACACGTCTTCGACCACGCGGCGGATGCCATCGCTGCCGTTGTAATAGAGTCCGCGTTTGGCGTACTCGTCGTTCATGCGGCGCATTACATCGTCGAGGGATTTGTGGTTATCGGTCGCGTTGCGAATGGCCAGATCGAGCATGACGCCAAGAATTTGTCCCTTGTTGTAATACGAGATGCTGCGGGCTGGCAGATTGTAGCCGTCGTATTTCTCGAACCACGCATCGAGGCTCGATTCCTCAGCGCTTTGCCACTTGCGCGCGGGGCGCGATTGCAATTGGGCGATTTGCGACGCGAGATCGGTGTAAAACTGCTTTTTCGTCCAAAGGTGCGTGCGCTCAAGCGTGTACGAACAGTAGGTATTGGTCACACCCTCGGCGAACCACAACGCGCGAGTGTATTGTTCCTTCGAGTAATCGACGGGCTGAAGCGACTGCGGGCGAATGCGCTTCACGTTCCACACGTGAAAGAATTCATGCGCGGCGATGGCCACCACGCTACTCGTCGAGTCATCAGCGATGGCCGTGGAGTTCATATGCTCCATACCGCCACCGCCCACTTCGGAATACGGGCCGATGTGAAATATGAAGGTGTACTCCGAAAAGGGAGGTCCGCCCATGAGTTTTAACTCATAACCAGTAATGCGGTGGAGAGAGTCGCTCAGAAGGCCCTTGTCCCAATCTTGGGCGTCCACTGCGACGCGAAAGCGCGCTCCGTCATTTTTAAACTCGAATTCATCGAATTTCCCCGCTTCCACGGGCGCGTCGACGAGCGCATCGTAACTCGAAGCCGTGAACGAATCCGCATCCGGCCCATGCGGCAGTTCTGCAATGATTTTCCAGCCTGATGGCACATCCACGAAATTAACTTCGGTTTTCTCCGCGCGACGATTCGGCAGGTACATCAGAATTTCAGCAAGGTTGATGAACGCATGGTGATCATCGAGCTGCGAGCTGAACGGGCCGGGGTCGTCCCACGAAATCGAATACGTGACAATTTCCTCGGGCTGCGTTGCAGCGGCGCTGCCATTATTGGCATCAATCGCGAGCGACCAATCCTGGTCGTCCAATTCTCGCGCGATTTCGAACTGCAGCGGCGCCGAGCCGGAGTCCGGAACCTGCGCCACCTCCACGTCGCGAACGCGATAGGCAAAATCGCGAATCTGATAGAGCGTATTCCACGCGGGCATGGCGACGGTGTCGGCGGGTGCGGCATCCGGAATTTCCATGCGCACGTGGAATAGGTGATTTTGCGGCTGGCTGAGGGAAACCTGATAGCGAATCGTTGCGAAAGCACAACGCGCGCACCCGAGGGAAAGCAGCAAGACGAGGAAACACAATATAGCGATGCGCTGCGGACTACTGAACCTGACGGCGATAGGCGAACAGCGTCTGCGAAACGCCATCAGGCGCGAACACCGGCGCGGGATTTTAGCTTTTCGAAAAGCTTTCCGGTAAGGCCGTCAAATCCGCCGTTGGACATGATCAGCACAAGATCGCCCGAAGCGGCGTTGGCGGCGAGGTATTCGGCAATTTTTTCGGAGGACTCGAACGGCTTGCTTTCGCGGCCGCGCGCGCGAAGAGACTCGGAGATGGATTCCGGCGAAAGACGCTCGCCTTCGCCAAGCATTTGCGCGCGATTGACGGGGCCGAAGAGAATTGCGTCCGCGAGCGACAGCGCGTCGGGCAGCGCGTCCTGAAACACTTTGCGGCGCATGGTATTCGACCGCGGCTCGACGGCCGCCCAAAGTTTTCGTCCCGGCCAGCGCGTGCGCGCAGCTTCCAGCGTGAGGCGAATCGCGGTTGGATGGTGCGCGAAATCTTCAACGACCAGCACGCCGTCGGCTTCGCCCTTGATTTCCATTCGCTTGCGCACGGATTCAAATGTAGCCAGCGCGCCGGCAATAGCATCTGCATCGATACCACGGCCGTGCGCGAGCGCGATGGCTGCGAGCGCGTCCATCACGTTGTGGCGCCCAGCCATAGGCAGATTAAAGCGTCCGATTTCCCGGCCGAGGTGCACGACGCGAAATTGCGTGGCGGAATCGTGCCACACAAGATCTCCGGCGAACCAATCGCATTCGGCGCTCAATCCAAACGTCTCAACCGGGCAAAATGCTTTCGCGGTGACTTCCTGCAGCTCGCGGCTCTCGCCCCAAATCAAAATGCGCCCGCTGCGCGGCACCAGATTCACCAGGCGGCGGAATTGCAGCTCAATTGACGCGAGATCGGGATAAATATCCGCGTGATCGTATTCCAGAGAAGTGAGGATCAGCTCATCGGGATGGTAATGGAGAAACTTCGGGCCCTTATCGAAGAACGCGGTGTCGTACTCGTCGCCCTCGATGATGAACTCTTCCCCGCCCCCGAGCCCGTAGCTGCGATCACCGAAATTCGGCGCCACGCCGCCGATCAGAAAATCGGGGCGCCGTCCAGCGCTGTGAAAAATCCACGCGGTCATCGCCGTGGTGGTCGTTTTCCCGTGCGTGCCGGCGATTACGATCGAGCGATGGCCGGGCAGAAAATAGTCTTCGAGGAGTTGGGGCATGGAGCAGTACGGAATTTTGTCGTCGAGAATGCGCTCGAGCTCTGGATTGCCGCGCGATATTGCATTTCCGATCACAGCCAGATCAGGCGCGGGCGTGAGATTTTCTTCGCGATAGCCTTCGTTCCAAGGAATGCCGAGCGAGCGCAGCAAAGTGGACGCAGGCGGATAGACGTTCACGTCCGTGCCGGTGACGTAAAACCCTCGCTCCTTGAGCATTCCGGCGACCGGCGCCATCGCCGCCCCGCCAACTCCGAGCAAGTGGATGTGCTGCGCTGCTGCCTGTTGCGACGAAATTCTCATGCGACACACGCCGGTTCAAGGATTTGCAGCTTCGGCGCGCCGCTGCTTGCCATCGCTTTCGCGCGATCTGTTTCTTGCAGCGCCGGCGGCTCGCCGGCGATTTTCGATTTGGAGAGCGGATGAGCGGGCGCGGAAAGCCGCGCACGAACGCCCAGCGGAAGCGTCAGCGCGGCGCGCTCCGTATGTCCGACTGGAGCGCCCCACACCATCGGCGAAATCATCGGCGTAAAAATTCGCTGCACCACGTCGCGCACGGTTTCGCCGCCCGCAGGTGGATCGCATTCAGGAAAATCGCCAAATAGGATCGCCGCGACTCCGTCGAATTTTCCGGCTTGCTTCAAATGCATCAGAGCGCGATCGACTTGGTACGGCTTCATGCCGCGATCTTCGAGCACCAGAATCGCTCCACGCGTGTCGAGCTCCCACGGAGTACCGAGGCTCGTTTCGATCAGCGTGAGGCAGCCGCCCAATAGCACGCCTTCGGCTTGACCCGGCGCGGGCGTTTCCGCGTCCAGACTCAATTCCCAGCCATGCGCGGTTTCGGTGAGCGCGCGAATCAAGCTCGCTTGGTCGTAACCGTGCGCTCCGCCGGGTCCGTGGTGAAAATTTGACGCGACCATTGGCCCGTAAAACGTGACCCAGCCAAACTTTTGCCACAGAAAAATTTGTAGCGACGTGATGTCGCTCGATCCCAGGAAAATCTTCGCTCTGCCCTGCGGAACTTTCAGCCCTTCGATCAGGTAATTGGAGCCGTACCCTCCGCGCGAACAAAAGACCGCGCGCGTTTCTTTGTCACTGAGCGCCTGCTCGAAGGCAGCGCGCCGGCAGCCGGCCGAGCCGGCAAAAAAACTTTCGCGAGCCAGCACGCTAGCATCCTCGACCCTCGCGGCATAGCCGAGCCGCGAAATCTCCTCGCAGCCTTTTTGCAGCTGCTCCTGATTCACAGGACTGGCCAGCGACAGCACGCGCACCGCATCACGCGAACGAAGCGCCGGAGGTTTTAGCGGGTGCGGCATAGCCTGAAATCGAGAATAAGGAAATTGCGGCGGCGAGTCCAGACGGCGCGGAGGCGAACTTGCGCGACTTGCAACCAGTGCCCCAGCTTCACGTGACCCGAGTTCACGTGACCGAGGTTCACGAGTGTCAGGGCGCGTTGATCGTAAACGTCGAAGCGGACGATGTGCCTCCGCCGGGCGCCGGAGTCATCACGGACACGTCCACGCTTGCCGCCGTGGCCAGATCGCCCGCTGGTATCACGGCGATCAGCTGCGAGCCGCTCAGATAAGCAGTTGCGACAGGAATCGAATTCCAGAGCACCGTGGAATTGGCTACGAACCCCGAGCCCCGCACCACCACTTGCAAATCCGGCGCCCCAGTGGTCGCGCTCGAAGGCGAAAGCGAGGAAACCGACGGGCTCGCAGCGTTCGATCGATTAATGGCAAAGTCCACCGACGGCGACGCATTCACCAGCCCCGAATCGCTCACCGAAATGCTGGCATTTCCGGCGTTGGCCATATCGGTTGCCACCGGCTGGATGGTCATGTGATTTTGGTCCAGGTAGGCGGATCCCGAAGCGCGCGACTGTCCGTTCCAGGTAACCACGTCGCCGACCACAAAGTTCGATCCGGTGATGGTGATGAGCGGAGGCTTCGCGTTTAAACTCGCGCTGGCGGGAGCAATCGACGAAATCACCGGCCAGCTAGCCTGCGGCGCTTCGATGTAAAAAGTAGCGGCGCTCAGAGCTTCGCCGCCTCCCGGCGGAGGACTCACAACCGTTAGCTGCGCTTGTCCGGCGGTCGCCACGTCCGACGCCAGCACTGTCATCTGCAGCTGCCCAGTAGTCAGGTTGTAAGTGGTCGAGCGCGGCGAGCCGTTCCAATAGCCGAAAGTGGTGCCCTTGGAGCTGGAAATGAAGCCGGTTCCGGATATGAATATGCTGAAATCCTGGCTTCCGGCGGTGATGTTGGAGGGAACGATCGCGGTGATCGCGGGCGTCTGATTGTAGGGCGGAGCGCTGCTGCTGCAACCACCGAGCACGAGCAAAAATCCGGCCAGCAAACCCGGCACAGCCCACCGCGAAAATTTCAATCCCATTCTCCTGTACGTTGCAACGGCGCGCCCTTGCGCGTCCCGGAGCTTTGCGCCAGTCACGCCCCCACGTTAGAGCCTAGCCGGCTGTTCGAGGATGCCTGCGCCTATCAGTTCAAAGCCAAAAAGGTGAACAGGATTGATAGCATCCCCGCGCGCAGCAGGTCAACTCGCTTTCTCGCCTCGCAGGCAGTCAAAGTTGTCGTTCCGAACCCAGTCCCGACACAAACGTCAGCACTAGCGCCACCGCAATCTTGTGCTTGTACTTCCCGAGCGTCCCGCTCCGCGTCATCCCCGGAATTATCCCATGCGGGTGATGCGGGGTTCGGATTTAAACGTAGCGCCGCGGCCCCGTCGCAACTTCATGTTGCGCCCGGCGCGCTGCGAACTTATGATCCGTCGCGACTGGGTCGTGTTAAGGGGGGTGAGCAATGAATCGTCTCGAACTCTGCGTCCGGCGCAGCGCGCATCGCATCTGCCGCAGCGCACGGCAAGTGCGCACCATATCGATTCCACTGGCCGTCGCCGCTGTCGCGTTCATCGCATCGATCGCCGCGACCGCTGCGCGCGCGCAAGTGCCTGCGAACATCGAAGCGCAGCTGCAAAAAATGGGACACATCGTCGATCCCGGCTGCACGGCGGTGCTCTATCGTCCGCTGATGCCCAAAAAAGACATCGTCGATCAGCTCGCGGAAATGCAGGCGGAAAACAAGCCCAGCTCCGAGGTTCCCATCTACCCGGGCATCACCATTTATCGCGACGTTTCCTTCGGCCCCAATCCCAAAGACGTCGTCGATATCTTCACCGCCGATAAAGGCCAAAAATCTCGCCCCGTTCTGCTCTACGTTCCCGGCGGCGTGGGCAACAAAATCGAACTGCAGAACCGTGCCGCCAACGCCTTCTACGACAATATCGGCCGCTGGGCCACCCAACACGGCATGATCGGCGTCCTGATGCAGCGCCACGGCCAGGCGCCCGGCGCCAAGCCCGATTACTACGCGGGCGCGAAAGACGTCGCCGCCGCGCTCGAATTTCTCCAGCGAAACATCGCCACCTATCGCGGCGATCCCAACCGCATCTTCGCCTGGGCGCAATCGGCCGGCAACGGCCCGCTCGGCATCTACGCCGGCCATCCCGCGCTCTACACGCC
>DATLSB010000199.1:0-5058 GCA_035534415.1 Candidatus Dormiibacterota bacterium
CATGAGCAAGCAGGAAATTCTCCGCAAGTTCGACGAAATCGTCGCCTTCTCCGAAGTCGAGCGCTTTCTCGACACGCCCCTCAAGCATTACAGCAGCGGCATGGGCATGAGGCTGGCCTTCGCCGTCGCCGCGCATCTCGAGCCCGAAATCCTCCTCGTCGACGAAGTCCTCTCCGTCGGCGACGCCGCCTTCCAGAAAAAGTGCCTCGGCAAAATGCAGGACGTCTCCCGCGCCGGCCGCACCATCCTTTTCGTAAGCCACAACATTAACGCCGTCTCCTCGCTGTGCCGGTCGGCGATACTGCTTTGCGACGGCAAACTTGTGCACCACTCAGATGATGTTCAAAAGGTGCTGCGTTTTTACCTAAGTCCGGCGATTAGCGCCCACACCGTGGATCTCTCCAGCCATCCCAACCGGACGTCCCGTGGCGCTGGTGTCTTTGAGGAAATCACAATAGAGGATCAAAGCGGCGGACTGTCGCACTGCGTGCTGCCGGGCGCGGATATAGTGATTCGATTAAAGGTAAGGCCGCCTGGAACGGTACTAAATCCAAGAGTTAGCATCGGCGTGACGAACTACCGCGGCGAGCGGGTCTTCGCCATCGGCACGCACATTGGCGGCACCGCAATCTCATCCGTCGAAGGCCCCTCGACGATCCGCGTGCGATTCGCGGTACCTCCGTTGGTTCCAGGGGAATATACGTTGGATATCGGCTTTTATGATCGGACCGGAACCCCGCTTGACGAAATTTACGGCGGAGCCGCTTTAGAGGTGCTAAAGGACGAATACATCTCGATGGTCGAACCGCACGGTCCCCATACGGGTCACATCATGGTACGTTCCGAATGGACCTGCACGCAAGGGCACGACGCGAACGCCGTACACCATGGAGCCCTCCTTGACTAGCCCAGAACTTACCGATCGCGCCGCCTCGCCTGACCAGAACGCAGCAGGCCTGGTGCACGGCACCGTTGACCCGCTGCGCTACGACGGCCACGCATTGAATCCCGACGAAGTTTCCGGAATTGTTGCCAGCATGATTCCAACAGGTGCGAGGGTTCTGGATGTTGGCTGCGGAACGGGATCGCTGGGCCGGATTTTATCCCAAAGTTGCCGCGCGGAGGTGGCAGGAGTTGAGCCGGATCCCGCTCGGGCAGAGATCGCGACGAGGCGTGGCCTGCAGGTTCATTTGGGTTATCTGAATCGAGAACTTATTCGCGAAATCGGCTCTTTCGATATCGTGTTGTTCGCGGATGTGCTGGAGCACCTGCCGAATCCACAGGCAACGCTTCTGATGTCCCGGGAAGCCTTAAAGGCAGGCGGCGCAGTGATTGTTTCCGTTCCGAACGTCGCCCATTGGTCAGTTAGGCTAGATCTCGCCCGTGGAAGATTTCGGTATCAGCCTTCAGGAATAATGGACGCGACCCACCTTAGATGGTTCACGGTCGCAAGTCTGAAATTCCTTTTTGAGTCTTCAGGATTCCACGTGTCTGATTGGCGGGCGACGGCTGGTGTCGGACTCGTCGATAATGATTGCCGTCGCCCGTTGAGTTGGTTGCCGGGGAGTCATAGGGCGCGACTCCTACGGTGGGGATGCAAGTGCTGGCCCACGCTGTTGGGCGCTCAATACGTCGTCAAGGCCGAGATGCTATGAATGACCCGGCTTCGCGGACCAACAATGATTCCGGCCGCGGACACGATAGAGATAGCGGCCCCGGCGAGAGCGTTCCTCGGGCCATCGCTTTCTACCTCCCGCAATACCACCCAGTCCCGGAGAACGATGAATGGTGGGGAAAGGGATTCACGGAATGGACCAACGTCGTGAAGGCCAAGCCTAAATTTCAGGGCCATTATCAACCGCATTTGCCGGCTGACCTGGGGTTTTACGACCTGCGCGTGCCAGAAGTCCGGGCGGCGCAGGCCGATATGGCTGCCAATTACGGCATCTATGGCTTTTGTTACTACCACTACTGGTTCAACGGCAGGCGGATTCTCGAACGTCCGGTGAACGAGATATGGAAAAGCGGCGAGCCGGATTTTCCGTTCTGCCTCTGCTGGGCCAATGAGAACTGGACGCGCCGTTGGGACGGGCAAGACTCTGAAGTGCTTCTGGAGCAACGCTACGGCCCCGCAGACGACCTAGCGCACATCCGCAGTTTGATTCCTCTGTTCCATGATCGCCGCTATATTCGGGTAATGGACCGCCCGCTCCTCCTGGTTTATCGCGCGTCTAGGTTGCCTGAACCCGAGAAGACAACTGAAATATGGAGACGAGAAGCAGAGCGCGCGGGCTTGAAAGGTTTGTTCCTAGCTAGAGTCGAAAGCTTCGGCGACGAATTTGGCGATCCGCGCACCATCGGTTTCGATTGTTCCGTGGAGTTTCAACCGCGCTGGTCGCAGTTGTCCGATTTGAGGATCCGCCGAAGAAAGTGGTGGCACCGTAGGAAGCTCCGAACGGCTGAACCCGAGTACTTCGATAACTTTATTTGCGAGTACGGAAAATCGGCAGAGAAAGCGTTAGCAGACCCGCTCCCAGAGTACCCGCGAATGCCCTGCGTGTGCCCCGGCTGGGACAATAGTCCTCGGCGAGAACAAGGCGCGATTATCCTCAACAACTCCACCCCCGAAAAATATGAACATTGGCTCCGGGAGGTCGTGAATCGCACAAGGGCAAGTCTAAGCCCCGGAGAAAACCATGGAATTACGCCAGATTCTCTAATTTTCATCAATGCTTGGAACGAATGGGCCGAGGGCAACCATCTCGAGCCTTGCCAGAGATGGGGCCGCAGGTACTTAGAGGCGACACAAAAGGCATTGGGCGCGCAAGCGAGCAAGAGTATCGAGTATGCCAGCCGTTAGCGTGATCGTTCCGAATTATAACCACGCGCGCTTCCTGCGGAGGCGAATCGATAGCATCCTCGCACAAACCTTTCAGGATTTTGAGGTGATCTTGCTCGACGACTGCTCCACCGACGATAGCCGCTCCATTCTGAGCTCCTATGCGAGCGATCCGCGAATCAGAATAGAGTTCAACGACGCGAATTCCGGGAACACGTTCAAGCAGTGGAATAAAGGCGTACGGCTCGCGCGCGGTGAGTACGTCTGGATCGCTGAATCGGACGACTACGCCGGCGAGCGGTTCCTGGAGCGCCTGTTAGCCGTGCTGCCACGCGATCCGGCGGTCGCGTTTGCCCATTGCCGCTCTTATCGCGTTACGAACGGCGATCTATTGAATGGATTTGAGGATACTTACTTGCAGTATCTGGGCCCGCACGGGTGGGACGCGGATTTCTGCGTGGACGGGCGACAAGAATGCCGGGACTACTTCGTTTTCACAAACTCGGTCCCAAATGCCAGTGCCGTGGCTTTCCGGAAGGCCGTCTACGAACGGGTGGGTGGCGCGGATGAAAGCCTGGTTCTATGTGGCGACTGGAAACTCTGGGCTGCCATGGCTCTCACCGGCCGGATCGCTTACGTCAGCCAGCCGCTCAACTATTATCAATGGCATAGCGCGACTCTTCGAAACAAAACTGCCCGAGCGTCCGTCAGCGTGAGCGTGCCCGAAAGCCTCCAGGTGGTACGTTGGATTCTGGATCGAGTGGAGTTGTCCGAAGCGGAACTCACGAAAGTATATAAGGCGCACGCGGCCGGGTGGGTTCCGGAATTGATGAGCACGCACCGCTCGCTTGCCGCCAAATCTATGATCCTGCGTTACGCCAAGGCGGTCGACCCTCATCCCATGCGGCGAGCCGCGGGCCCCGCCGTCGAGACGGTTCGCCGAAAACTATTGCGCCACTGGCGTTCCGTTCGATCAGGGATATGAGCGGAACGCCGCAGGCTCATGACGCCATCGTTGTGTCCGGCTGGAATTGGGAAACATTTAACGTCCCGGAAAGGGTCGCGCTGGCGCTCGCGCGCCTCGGGGGGAAAGTTCTTTACTGCGAGAATCCTGTTTCCGGGCTGCGCCGCACGGGACGTCCGCTGAAGGAGATCGAGAGTGGGATATACCGCTTCGGCCCCGAATTTCTTGGCCACCGCTTGAATCTGGTTCCCGTCGGCTTTCCGCAATTGCAGGCTAAGATGGTCGCGCGTCAAATTCTCCGGAATGCTTCTAGGCTGAACCTCAAGGACCCTCTTTTTTTTTACGCCCACGGCGAATTTTTCCTGCCGCTGTGCCGCGAATTCAAGCGCAGGGGATTTCCCCTCGTTCACGTCTGCATGGACTATCCTGAACGGGGCCAGGAAGAGCTCATTCAATTGTCGGACCTGACGCTTGCGATTCCCCAAAGCGTGTTCCAGCAATTGAGGTCCAAATATGGAGACAAAGTAGCTTTGATTCTGCAAGTGACGCGCATATTCGACGTAGGCCGGCAAACTGACGCGGCCGCTGCCGCGCCGGACGAATTCGCCGCGATATCCCGGCCGCGCCTCGGCTACATCGGGCCAGTCACGAACCGCTTGAATTTGAAAGTCCTCGAAAAGGTGCTGGCCGCTCGTCCGGATTGGCAGTTCCTGCATTTTGGCGCGGCCAAATGCCTTCCGCTTCCCAACGTGCACGTGATCGCATGGCGCGCGCCGGAGGCGCTGACGGACGTGATTGCGAATCTGGACGTTGGCCTCATGCCCTACGATTGCTACAGCAACAAGAATTTTCACTGTATGCCGCTAAAAGTATTCGACTATTTTTACGCGGGCCTTCCCGTTGTATCCACGCCCATCGTGAATCTGTGGGAATTCGCGGACACGATTTATTTTGGAGACAACGCGGATGAGCTTTGCCGTGCGATCCAATCCGCGCTCGACGAGCCTGCCGATAGCCCCAAAAAATCTGCGCGAATCGCCATTGCCCGCGAGCACTCGATTGAAGGACTCGCGGAATGCCTCGACGACGTGTTGTCCTCCCATCACTTGCATGGCGGCAAAACGAATGTTAGCGGCGAACGAGATTTTGCACATGACTGAAAAAAAGCTCCGCGTGCTGCTGCTGTGCACGCATCCGGTTCAATACGGATCGCCGATGTGGCGGCTTATGGCGCAGCGACCGGAGCTGGAAATAC